>NZ_JBBNLN010000007.1:0-118102 GCF_040092445.1 Collinsella sp. CLA-ER-H11
GTCGGGGCTTTAGCCGGGGTGCCATGCGGCACCCCGGGGTATCCGGTATTACCCGTCCTTTCGGGCGGCTATCCCGGGGGAGGGGGCAGGTTCTCCACGTGTTACTCAGCCGTTCGCCACTCGCTTCTATCCGAAGATAGGTGCCGTTCGACTTGCATGTGTTAGGCGCGCCGCCAGCGTTCATCCTGAGCCAGGATCGAACTCTCCGTCCAAAATGTATGGGCTTCGAGCCCGTCCGGTCCTCTCAGTTCATCGCTGATCGGTTCCGTTCGATTCATATGGTTTTAGTATAGGAAAAGGAATTTCTCGGGGCCGCCTCTCGGCGGCCTTGCGAAAAACAAATCCAAGTTAGACCATTTCAAATGGTTCGATGTCTGCCCGGATGCGACACTTGAAGTGTCCATCCTCGCAGTATCCGGTTCTCAAGGTGCACGCTTTGCGGCTCATCCGGTCCGACCGGGCCGCGCGGCAAGGAGATATATTGCCAGACCGGAGGGGCGCCGTGGGCGGGAATCTGGGCGTACACATTTCCTACACATCTTGTGATCCGACTAACGTTTGCCAGCCGTCAACTACCGCTCGCCGAGCATCTCTTTATATAAGGCAGTCTCATGGTTAAAGCGGATACGTCCCCCTAGCTAAAGCACAGCCAGCATCGAGCAACTCATCACGTTCTTCCACCGAGAACCCCTCGGCGTAGACGCGCACCACTGGTTCGGTCCCGCTAGGACGGACCAGCAGCCACGTGTCATCCTCGAATGACAGACGCAAGCCGTCCATATGACTAACGTTTTGCGGCACCTTGCCACAAATCGACTTGGGGTTTACGCCCGGCAGCAGGGTTCGTAACGTTTCGGCATCTTCGGCCTCAAGGCGCAAATCGCGTCGACCGTAACTCGTCTTACCAAAACTGTCCTCGAGTTGGTCGACCAGAACGCCCAAAGGCGCGTCCGTCTTTGCCATAAGCTCACACAGAATCAGACAGGCGAGGATTCCATCGCGCTCGGGCATATGCGCGGCGATGCCGATACCACCGGCTTCTTCGCCGCCTATGAGGACGCCGCCCTTCTTCATCTCCGCCGCTATATATTTGAAACCGACTGGTTTGACGGTCACGCGGCAGCCAAGCGCCTCGGCAATGCGACGTACGAGCGTCGAGCATGAAAGATTGACGACGACGCGCCCCTCCAAATTACGAAATTGAACCAAGTCGCCCAAAACGAGCGCCATGATCTGATGCGGATGTATATATCTGCCGCGCTCGTCAACCGCGCCGATACGGTCGGCGTCGCCGTCGGTCACCAGGCCAGCGCAAGCTCCGTCCTCGACAACCGTGCGCTCGCAAGCGTCCACCCAAGGCTCAACGGGGTCGGGGCAGATATCTTCTTGGTCAGACGCCTGCCCGGCGTGAATCTCGTGCACCTCAACGCCAAGCTCGCGCAGCAAGTCGGCTAGATAGCCCTGGGCTGCGCCGCCCATGGGATCGACAACCACGCGCAGGTGCGCGGCGCGGATGGCTTCGGCATCGACAAACGATGCCACCGCCTGCATATAGTCAGGAATGATATCCGCGGTGCGATATTGCCCCTCGATCCCCATTGGCTCGGGAGCCATAGTCTCTTCGAGCTCTTCGATGACATCCTGGTTGGCGGTCGAGCCGTCACCCATGCGAATCTTGAGGCACAGATAGCCCTGCGGATGATGGGACCCCGTCACCATGAGCGCGCCGCACGCTTCACCGTCATAAGCCGCCGCCCACGTAAGGGCAGGGGTCGGGACAGGTCGCGAAGCGAGCACGGCGTCTAGCCCGTGCGCTGCTAGCACACCCGCCGCAAGCTCAGCGAACTCGCGCGCCAGGGGCCGGGTGTCGAACCCTATATATACCGTTTTGCCCGGATTGGTCTTTTGCCACAACTCGCCGACGGCATCGGCGATACGGGCAACGTTATCGGCAGTGAAGTCCTCATCGACGCGAGCGCGCCAACCGTCAGTTCCAAAATGAATTATCGCGCACACGCGCAGACACCTCACAGTGTTTGGATCATGGTACGCATGGGGTATACCCGCAACATGCACTCGGCAACCTGCCGGCACCAGCATTCACCATTTGGGCAAATGCTGCCGAGGACATGCAAGCAATAAAAAAACCGCCCCGTATGGAGCGGTTTTGCCCTTTATATATCGAGTGCCTCGGCCATCGCGGCCGTAGTGATTGCCGTGGTTCCACAGCAACTGCCCACCATTGCGGCACCGGCATGTCTCCATTCGATGCATGCGCGCGCGAAAGCTTCGGGGTTCTCGTGCCATACGGGGCCATCCTGAGTCTGGACCGGATCGCCTACGTTGGGACGCACCGTGACGGGAGTAGTCGCCGATGTAACCATCCTGGGCACCGCCGCGTTCGCGGCCGCAAGCGAACAGCAATTAACACCAACCGAGTTTGCGCCGTGTTTTTCGGCGTACAAAACGGCTGCCTCGATGTTGAGGCCATCGCCCAACAGGTCGCCTTTATCGTCAACGACAAAACTCACCAGAACAGGCATGCCATCGGCGGCATCTCGGGCGCCGGCAAGCATGGGCTGCAAATTACGGATAGACGTCACCGTCTCGATCAGCAGACCGTCAACGCCGGCATTGAGCAAGGCGTGCGCCTGTTCGCGCGCAATGCCTCGGATTTCACGATACTCGGCAGAGTCCTCGGCAAACCACTCAATACCGATCGGGCCCATCGAGCCTAGCAGCAGCTGAGGGTGCGCCTGGCGGGCATCGTCGACGGCCCCGCGATTGACCTCCGCCACGGACGGCGCAATCTGGTCGTGCTTGAGGGCATAGCTCGATGCCTGAAAGGTGTTGGTAATGAGCACCTGTGCGCCGGCGGCGACATACAAGCGATGGATACGAGAAACGGTCTGCGGCTCTGCCAGATTCCAAAACGCCGGTGGAATGTCGGCGGCATCGTACTCACTCAACAGAACACTGCCCATGGGACCCTGCGCCAACAAGGTCTCGCTCGACAAGCGGCGCGTAAGTTCCTCGGCACCAAACCGGTTGTAATAACTCGTATCCATATATATCCCGCTATTCCTCGACGCTGATTCCCTGCTTTTCGAGATAGGCGAGCCAGCGGTTCATCGTGTCCTCGGAAAGCGCATGCTCCATCATGCAGGACTCGGAATCGGCTCGCTCAAATTCGACACCGAGCTCCTGAACCAAAAACGTGCGGATGAGGCGATGACGGTACCAGATAGCCGTGCCAACCTCGCGGCCGCGATCGGTCAGGACTACCTTGCCGTAGTGCGATTGCTCGACAAGCTCGGATGCCTTGAGAGCCGAAACCGCTTTATTGACCGATGCCTTGGAGACGCCAAGGCGCTGCGCGATGTCGACCGATCGAACGCCGTTGGTTTCCCCCTCTTCGCTTTCAATGCGAACCATGCACTCCAAGTAGTCTTCGTTCGCCACCGTCAGATGTAGTTCGCGCGAGCTATTTGTCGTATCCATGATCTTCCGTCCCTTCTGCATTCAATGGCTGATTCTACCCCATCCAAGCGTCGCGGTATGCCGTGGCATACCGTGCTAGAGTTCTTGTTGCACACGACGACCAAGATTGGAGCGGTCTTTATGGAAAACACCACCACGAACCCCGATGTCCTCGAGCGCTTTTTGCGCTACGTCCAGATCAACACGCAGTCCGAGGATGCAAACTGCGACCAGGTACCCTCGAGCGCCGTTCAGTTTGACCTTGCCAACGTGCTGGCTGAAGAGCTGCGCGAGCTTGGTGCGGAAGATGCCCACGTGACCGAGCACGCCTATGTCTGCGCGCATATCCCCGCAAGTGCGGGCGCTGAGGACAAGCCCGCCCTGGGCCTGATCGCCCATCTCGACACCACCGAAGTTGCACCGGGTGCCGGCGTGAAACCGCACATCGTACACTACGAAGGCGGCGACCTGGTCTGCGGCACGGTTGACGGTAAGCCCGTTGCCATGAGTACCGCCAAGCTTCCCGCCCTGAACGACCTCGCAGGTGAGGACCTGGTCTGCAGCGATGGCACCACGCTGCTGGGCGCGGACGACAAGGCAGGCGTCGCCGAGATCATGTCGCTTGTCACGCGTATCGCTCAGGACCCTTCTCTGCCCCATCCCGCACTCGGCATTTGCTTCTGCCCTGACGAGGAGATCGGCCACGGAGCCGAGCTGTTGGATATCGATACCTTTGGCTGCAAGTACGCCTACACGGTCGACGGCGGCCCCATCGGCGAACTGGAGTGGGAATGCTTTAACGCCGCCGAGGCGACCGTCTGCTTTGAGGGCCAGTCCATCCACCCGGGCGACGCTAAGGGCCGTATGGTCAACGCAGGCAATCTGTTCTGCGACTTCAACGCGTTGCTCCCCTACGTACAGCGCCCGGAGTATACGGAAGGCTACGAGGGCTTTTATCACCTTGAGGGTGTATCTGCGACCGTCGATCACGCCACAGCGCGCTATATCGTCCGCGACCATGACGCCGCCAAGTTCCAGCAGAAACTCGACCTTATTGATGCCGCTGCCTCGATGCTCAACCAGCGTCTGGGTGAGGAGCGCGTGACGGTCGAGATTAAGCAGCAGTATCGAAATATGGCCGAGATCGTTCGTGACTATCCCGAGCTTATTGATGTTGCCAAGGAAGCCTACCTTGCCTGCGGCGTTGAGCCCCAAGTGCTGCCAATTCGTGGCGGCACCGACGGCGCCCAGCTGTCGTTCCGCGGTCTGCCCTGCCCCAACCTTTCCACCGGCGGCTATTGCTACCACGGCGTCAACGAGTTCGTCCCGGTCAGTTCGCTCGTCAAGATGACCGACGTCCTGCAGGAGCTCGTCGCCCGCTTTGCATAGGGAACTCGAACAATCTAGGTAAGCAAAACCGCCCCGTCCTCAGAACCGAGAACGGGGCGGTTTTTGGTGCAAGGGGAGTAGTCAGCACCGCAGGTTGAGCCAACGTCAGCGAGCGACGTCCAAGGCGAACAAGTTGGCATGAAAAAGGCAGGGCATTGACCTTCTGGTCATGCCCTGCCTTTTGAATGACAAATTGTCGCCTTGGGCGGCGCGCAGCGTCAAGCCGTTACGGCGTTTGGTAAAACGCCGTAACTTAGTAGTTGGCTTCGTAGCCGTTGCCGTCGCCGGTGGGCTCTTCGTAGTAGTCCGAATCGCTCGAATCGCTTGAGTCATCGGAATCGTCAGAGCTGACCGATGAGGTTGCGGTACCGTTTGCGTAGTCGTCAGACGTGTTGTTGTTCAGGTCGCCGATCGTAGAGCTGGAACCGTCGGAAAGACCCATGGTGTTGGGACCCTTGGGATCCTTGCCGGCATCGACGCGCTCCATCATTTCCTTGAGCTCGTCCTCGTAGACAAAGACGTAGCTCACACCGTCGATCATGGTGCTGTCGTCGGCATACGAGGGCAGGTTGGCCGAGTAGATACCGTCGACATCCATACCGCGCATGGCGTTGACCGTAGCCACGATATCCTGAACGCTCATATCGGTTACGAGCATATCGGACAGCGAATTAACCAGGCCAAAGATCTTCGTGGCATCGAAGTTATTGAGAATCTGGTTGGCAAGGGCGCCAAGCACCTGACGCTGGTGGCGCATGCGCGTGTAATCGCCGTCGGCATAGGTGTAGCGGCAGCGGGCATAGGTAAGGGCGGTGGCACCGTCCATATGCTGCTGGCCAGCGGTAATCTTAATATCCAGGTGCTCGGGGTCGTCAACATCATCGGTTGCGTTAATGTCGATACCGCCAACCGAATCAATCAGCGCCTGCATACCGTCGAAGCTGACCTCGGCATAGTGGGAAATCTGAACACCGCACAGCTCGTTGACCGCCTCGACCATGGCCTCGGCGCCGCCAACGGTATGGCAGGCGTTGATCTTCATGGTCTCGCCCTTGTACTCGACCTTGGTGTCGCGCGGAACGGAAATGAGCGTCGCCTGCTTTTGCGTGGGGTCGATGCGTGCCAGGATAATCGAGTCGGCACGATACGTATCCTCGCCCGGACGGCCGTCGGTGCCAAGAAGCAGCACGTAGAACGGATCCTTTGCCTCATCGGTGTCAACCAGAACCCGACGCAGATTGTCGGTAATGACATTAGAATCGCCGAGCTTGCCCATAATGGTGGCAAACCACAGGCCGGCAGCGGTAGTGGCACTCAGCAGCACACCAAGCACGACAATGAGCGCGACGTGACGAATCGTGTGGCTACGACGACGTTGACGAGCGCGCTCGGAATAGCGAGCCACGTTATCGCGACTGTAGATCTTGGCCTGCGCACCAGTTGAGGGTCTTCGGGCGGTGGTATCCGCGAGGGGCTTTTTATTAAACATAGGCAACCTGTATTAGTAGATGACGGGATCGGGGACGGTAGCATGCTCGACATGCGCGCCAAGCGCCTGCAGCTTTTCGACAAACTGCTCGTAGCCACGCTTGATGTGATGGATGGCCGAAACCTCGGTCGTCCCGTCGGCAATCAAGCCCGCTACGACGAGGGCCGCTCCACCACGCAGATCGGGCGAGGTAACCTGTGCACCCGAGAAGCCCTTGACGCCATGAATCATGGCATGATGGCTCTCGATACGAATGTCGGCACCCATGCGCACCAGCTCAGAGGCAAACATAAAGCGATTCTCGAAGATGTTTTCGGTAATAACGGAACTGCCGTCGGCAAGGGCGGAGAGCACCATAATCTGCGCCTGCATGTCCGTCGGGAAGCCGGGGAACGGAAGCGTCTGGATGTCGACCGGCTTGATACGCTCGGCACGGCTCACATGGACGCCGTCGTCGGTACGCTCGCAATCGATGCCCATAAGCTCCATCTTCTTGAGCACCATGCCCAAGTGAATGGGGCAAAAGCCCGTGACATCGACACCGCGATCGTCGGCCATCAACGCACCGGCGACGATAAAGGTGCCGGCCTCGATGCGGTCGCCCACTACGCGATGGGTAACGGGATGCAGCTCTTCCACGCCCTCGATGGTCACGACAGGCGTACCGGCGCCGACAATCTTAGCGCCCATCTCGTTGAGCATGTTGGCGAGATCGACGATCTCGGGCTCGCGGGCGGCATTGTCGATAACCGTGGTACCCTTCGCGCGCACAGAGGCCATGATGAGGTTCTCGGTCGCACCGACACTGGCGAACTCGAGCGTGACGGTGGTACCGCGCAGACCTTGGGGCGCATTAGCGTTGATGTAACCGTGGGCGGTATCGAACTCAACGCCCAGGGCCTCGAGACCAAGAATGTGCATATCGATCTTGCGAGCACCCAGGTTGCAGCCGCCCGGCATGGCGATCTTGGCGCGATGGAAGCGACCCAGCAGGGGTCCCATCACGGCTGTGGAAGCACGCATCTTGGCAACGAGCTCGTAGGGGGCCTCCCAAGAATCGACCTGAGAGGTATCAATCTCGAGCGTGTGCTCGTCGAGAACATCGATCGTAGCGCCCATGCCCTTGAGCACCTTGCCCATCACGTGGACATCGGAAATATCGGGCACGTTCTGCAGCGTCGTCTTGCCCGGCGCCAGAAGCGTTGCCGCCATGAGTTTGAGCGCGGAGTTCTTGGCGCCCGAGACGGGCACGGAGCCTCCGATGGCGTGGCCACCCTCAACGCGGATAATATCCAAGGTCTACCCTTTCAAAAAGCATGCCCGGGGTGGCTGGGCCATCCCGGGCATGATGTGTTCGCAAATGGTCGAACGCTAAATCGTTTGACTATTGGGCAAGCTTGAGCTTACACCATGCGATTTCATTATAGAGGTAGGCGCGGCGTGCATCATCCTCCGACAAATTACCCAGCTTCTCTTCAAAACCTTGAATATCAGCTTTAAGCTTGTCGGCATCGACGGTCGCCAAATCGCAAGCGCGCTCGGCGAGAACGGTCACGACATCGTCCGCAACCTGGGCATAGCCGCCGGCCACGGCAAACGTGTGGTCGACAGTGCCCATGGCCTTATCGGAAACGCGAACGTAACCGCGGTCGATCGTGCAGATCTCGCTGGAGTGAGCAGGCAGAACGCCAAACTCGCCATCCGTGGACGGAATCGACACAAACGCAGCGTCGCCCTCATAGGCGCAGCTCACGGGGCACACGATGCGGATACGCATAACCTACTTCTCCCCCATCTTGCGGGCGCGCTCGCGCACGTCCTCAATCGTGGAAGCATAGCGGAAAGCCTGCTCGGGCAGGTCATCGGCCTTGCCGTCGACAATCTCGGCGAAAGAGCGGACGGTATCCTCGACGCGGACGTAGACACCGGGGTTGCCGGTGAACTTCTCGGCGACGTGGAAGGACTGCGAGAGGAACTGCTGAATCTTACGGGCACGGTTGACCGTAAGGCGCTGCTCCTCGGACAGCTCGTCCATACCCAGAATGGCGATGATGTCCTGAAGGTCGGAGTACTCCTGCAGGAGCTCCTGGACCTTGACGGCGACACGGTAGTGCTCCTCGCCGACGATCGAGGGATCGAGAGCGTCGGAGGAAGATGCGAGCGGGTCGATAGCCGGGAACAGGCCGAGCGACGAAATGCTACGCGAAAGAACCGTGGTGGCGTCGAGGTGCGTAAACGTCGTGGCAGGCGCCGGGTCGGTCAGGTCGTCTGCGGGGACGTAGACAGCCTGGACGGAGGTAATGGAGCCCGTCTTGGTCGAGGTAATGCGCTCCTGGAGGTCGCCCATCTCGGTTGCCAGCGTGGGCTGGTAACCAACGGCGGACGGCATACGGCCCAGCAGTGCGGAAACCTCGGAACCTGCCTGGGAGAAGCGGAAGATGTTGTCGATGAACAGCAGAACGTCCTGGCCGCGATCGCGGAAGTACTCAGCGGTGGTAAGGCCGGCCAGACCGATGCGCAGACGCGCTCCGGGCGGCTCGTTCATCTGACCATAGACCAAGCAGGTCTTGTCGATAACGCCAGACTCGCTCATCTCGAGGAACAGGTCGGTGCCCTCGCGGGTACGCTCGCCGACGCCGGTGAACACCGAGGTGCCGCCGTGCTCCTGGGCGAGGTTGTTGATGAGCTCCTGGATCAGAACGGTCTTGCCGACGCCGGCGCCGCCGAACAGACCTGTCTTGCCGCCGCGGATGTAGGGCTCGAGCAGGTCGACGGCCTTGATGCCGGTCTCGAAGATCTCGGTCTTGGTGGTGAGCTCGTCGAAACGGGGCGCTGCATGGTGGATGGGGTAGAACTCCTCCACCTCGGGCATGGGCTTGCCGTCGACGGGCTTGCCCATGACGTTCCAAATGCGGCCGAGCGTCTTGGGACCAACGGGCATCTTCATGGGCTCACCGGTATCGGTGGCGATGAGGCCGCGCTGCAGGCCGTCGGTCGAGGACATGGCGACCGTGCGGACGACGCCGCCCGGAAGCTGGCTCTCGACCTCGAGGATCGTGCTCAGATGACCGATCGGGGTCTCGGCCTCGACCGTGAGCGCGTTGTAGATCGGGGGCACCGCGCCGTCAAACTTGACGTCGACGACAGGGCCGATGATTCGCACGATGCGACCATCACCGGCAGTCGTCTTCTTGGTGGCTTCCTCGACCGCAAGCTTTACGGTGTTATTAGCCATTACTGTTCCTCCAATGCTGAGGCTCCGCCGACGATCTCGTTAATCTCGGTCGTGATCGAAGCCTGGCGCACGCGACTATACGTGCGGGTAAGGGTCGAGATGATCGCGGTGGCGTTTTCCGTCGCGGAGTGCATGGCCTTGCGGCGTGCACCCTGCTCGGCAGCCGCCGAATCGATCAGGGCCTGGTAGATGACCGTCAGGATATAAGACGGCACAAGCTTGCCGAGAACATGCTCGGGAGAGGGCACGAACTCGAACGTGGACGAGATGCGCTTAGGGGCGTCGGTCTCGTTCTTACGCGGACCGTGGGCCATAGCGATCATCTCGGGGTCGAGCGGCAACAGATGCTCGACGCGAAGCTCCTGATCCACGCGGTTCTTGGCGTGGTGGTAGACAAGCTCGACACGGTCAAGCTCACCGGCACGATACGCATCGCAGATATGAGAGGAGATCATGCGGGCCTGATTGAAATCGGGCTCAGAGGAGTTGCCCTCAAAGTGCATGACAACGTTTGCGCGGTCACGGAAATACGTGGCCGGCTTACGCCCGCACGCGATGATCTCGCATTCGATGCCGTCGTTCGCCCAAGAAGCGGCGAGCTTTTCGGCCGTGCGCTCCACCGTCGTATTGAAACCGCCGGCAAGGCCGCGGTCCGAGGCAATAACGACAATCAGGCCATGCTTGACGCTCTCATGCTTCTGCAGCATGGGATCGGTGCCCGAACAGGAGGCGTCGCCGGCGACCGTCAACATGACGTCGGTCAGCGCCTCCTTATAGGGCTCGGCCTGCTTGGAGCGATCGAGGGCACGACGAATCTTGGCCGTAGAGACCATCTCCATCGTGCGCGTGATCTGCTTGGTCGTGGTAACCGAGGAGATTCGCTTCTTAATGTCGCGAAGGTTGGCCATGGGGCTTAGTTCTCCTCTGATCCAGAAACATCCGAATGGTGCTTGGCCATGAACTGCTGCTTGAAGTCGCCGATGACGCGCAAGAGCTCAGCCTTGGTGTCATCATCGATCTTCTTGGCGCGAACCTTGTCGAGCAGCGAACCAAAGCCATTGTCCATGTACTCGATGAGCTCGGCACGGAAGGGCAGCACGTCGGCGATCTCCAGGTCATCCAGGAAGCCCTCGTTGCCAGCGAACAGCGTAACGATCTGCTCGCCAACCTCAAACGGCTTGTAACGCGGCTGCTTCAGGAGCTCGGTCATGCGAGCACCGTGGGTCAGCTGCTTCTGAGTAGCCTCGTCGAGGTCGGAGCCGAACTGCGTAAAGCCAGCGAGCTCCTGATAGGAAGCGAGGTCCAGACGGAGGTTGCCGGCGACCTGCTTCATGGCCTTGGTCTGCGCATCGCCACCGACGCGGGACACGGAGATACCCACGTCGACTGCCGGGCGCTGACCCTGGAAGAAGAGCTCGGACTGCAGGTAGATCTGACCATCGGTAATGGAAATGACGTTGGTCGGAATGTAGGCCGAGACGTCGCCGTCCTGGGTCTCGATGATCGGCAGTGCCGTCATGGAGCCGTAACCGTTCTTCTTGGACATCTTGACGGCACGCTCGAGCAGACGAGAGTGCAGGTAGAAGATGTCGCCAGGATAGGCCTCGCGTCCGGGCGGACGATGCAGCGTCAGCGACATCTGACGGTAGGCCACAGCCTGCTTGGACAGGTCATCGTAGATGACGAGCACGTGGCCGCCGGGGTTGGTCTCGCTGGCGGGCTTGCCGTCCTCGCCGTTGTACATAAAGAACTCGCCAATAGCGGCACCGGCCATAGGCGCGATGTACTGCATAGGGGCGGAATCGGCAGCGGTGGCCGAAACGATGATGGTGTAGTCGAGCGCACCGTGCTGAGCGAGGGTCTCGCGGATGTTGGCAACCGTGGAGGCCTTCTGGCCGATGGCGACATAGATGCAGACCATGCCCTTGCCGCGCTGGTTGAGGATAGCGTCGATGGCGATGGCGGTCTTACCGGTCTTACGGTCACCGATGATGAGCTCACGCTGACCGCGGCCAATAGGCACCATGGAGTCGATAGCGAGCAGACCGGTCTGAACCGGCTCGCACACCGGGGTACGATCGATGACGCCGGGAGCCTTGAACTCGATGGGGCGACGGTGCGTAGCGACGATGTCGCCCAGGCCGTCGATGGGCTGGCCGAGCGGATTGACGACGCGGCCGAGCATGGCACGGCTCACGGGGATATCCATAACGCGGCCAGTGGTGCGGCACTCGTCGCCTTCCTTGATGGAGTCGACGGCACCGAACAGAACGGCGCCGACCTCGTCACGGTCAAGGTTCTGGGCAAGGCCGAAGACGGTCTCACCGGTATCGGAGCTCTTGAACTCCAGAAGCTCGCCTGCCATGGCGCTCTTGAGGCCGGAGACGCGCGCGATGCCGTCGCCTACCTCATCGACCGTTGAAACCTCATGCGTATCGACCGTCGCGGAGAGGCTCGTGAGCTGCTCCTGCAGTTTCTTGGCGATATCCTGGGCATTGAGGGTTTCGGACATTAGGCTTCACCTCCGTACGAATTAGCAGAGTTTGCGAGGGTCTCCTGCGCGATGCGCAGCTGCGTCTTGACGGAAATGTCACGACGCTCGCCGCGGGCCTCGAGCACCAGGCCGCCCACGATAGACGGGTCGACCTGCTCGATAAGGAATACCTTGCGGCCGAAGTCCTGCTCGCATTTCTTAGTGATGGTTTGACGCAGCTCGTCGTCGAGCGGGATCGCCGTGGTGACGGTCACGCCCACTACATCCTCGTCTTCCTCGGCAACATACTTAAAGGCAGCTGCCACCTTGGGAAGAAGGTCGAGCTGGTCGCGCTTGGACATGGTGTCGAGCACGGCGATGATCTCGGGGCTGGCAGAAGCCAGGCGCTCGATCATCTCGAGGTCCTCAAACACATGGTCCTCGGCCTTAGCGGCTTCCAGAAGGGAGCGCGCGTAGGTCTCGAGCACCTTGTCCTGATAGCGGCTAGTCGGCATTCAGGCTACCTGCTTCCTGGATGTAGCGCTCGATGAGCTTCTTCTGCTCGGCATCGTCCTCGAGTGCCTCGCCCACGATCTTGGTGGCGACGGCAACGGACAGGTCGGCGATGGAGCTCGCGGCACCGGCGTAAATGGACTTGCGCTCGTCCTCGACGGTCGTATGGGCCTTGGCGATGATCTCCTCGGCCTCCTTGTGAGCAGCCTCGATGATACGGGCGCGCTCGGACTCGGCGTCCTTACGGGCCTCGAGAACGATGTCGGCAGCCTGACGACGGGCGTCGGTGACGATCGAGTCGGACTCAGCGCGCTTGGCGATAGCCTCCTGCTTGGTCTTCTCGGCCTCGTCGAGGCTCTCCTCGATCTTCTTGCCGCGCTCCTCCATGGTTTTCATGATGCCCGGCAGGGCGACCTTGGCCAGCACGATCCAGATGATCAGGAAGGCGATAAGCGCCGGGATGAACTCCGCCATCTTAGGGATGAGGATGTCCGCACCGGCAGCGCCGTCCTCGGCGAACGCGGAAACCGGCATAAGCAGCGCGGCCGCGGACGCGGAGAGTGCGATCGCGCTCTTCTGGGATGAAAGATTCATACTTGACGCTCCGTGCTATTTAACGATCAGCGCGACAACGAAGCCGATCAGAGCCAGAGCCTCGCCGAAGGCGGAGCCCATGATGAAGACGGTGAACACGCGGCCCTGGACCTCAGGCTGACGGGCCATAGCACCCGTAGCACCCAGAGCAGACAGGCCGATAGCAAGACCAGCGCCGATAACACCGAGACCGTAACCGATAACTCCCACGATTCCTCCTTTGTCGTGCGTGTCTTATTTCACGCAGGATAACCTTTTTATAACTGCCGGGCTCCATGGGTACGGGCACCGGCGGTTTAACGAATTGCCTTACCTTTAAGGCGCGAACGGAAGATTACTCCTCCTCCGCGACCTCCTCTGCCTCGGAGACATACACGGCGGTAAGGACCGTGAAGACGTAAGCCTGGATGGCGCCGACCACAAGCTCGATCGCATAGATCAGGATGAGGATGGCAAGCCAGGCCAGCGAAGGCAGGGCGCCGACGGCGTGGGCCGCGGAAACCTGCTGAAGCAGCGGCTGCATGAACATGCTCGCCATGATGGCGAACGAGCCCATGACCACGTGTCCTGCGAACATGTTGCAGAACAGACGGACGGCGAGCGTGATGAGGCGCAGGAAGGTCGAGAAAAGCTCGACGACCCACACGAGCACGTTCATCGGGAAGCTCACGCCCTGCGGGGCGAGGCTCTTGATGTAGCCGATCACGCCGTGAGCCTTGCATCCGTAGTAGATGAAGTACACGAAGGCGAAAATGGCGAGTGCGGCGGTGGAGCCGATTGCGCCGGTGCCGGGCTTCATTCCCGGGATCAGGCCGATCATGTTATTGATCAGGATGAACAGGAAAAGCGAGCACAGGAACGGGAAGTGCTTCTTCCAGTTCTCACCCACGACACCCTTGCCGATATCGTTCTCGACGTACTCGATGATGTACTCGAAACCGTTGACGAAGAAGCCCTTGGGAACCAGGGTCTGCTTCTTCTTGAACACGGCCAGGACGATCAGGAGCACGATCGTGGAGACGATCAGCCAAAACGAGTACTGCGTGATGCCGCAGCTCAGATCGCCCACGACAGGGGTGGAGCTGAACTCGCTGACCAGATGATTAATCTCATCAGGCAGCTTTTCAAAAATTTCCACGACTTACCTTTCGACCTCATGAGGATCTCGCAGCGCCTTGGCGACGCGAACCGCGCAGGCGGCCATAAAGGCCACGAAGCCGATCGCCTCGCCCAGGAGGAACATGCGAAATGCCTCTCCGAACAACACAAACACAACCAAGGTAAAGACAAGCAACGCGATTGCCGAGACCGCGAGACTCACCATACCCTTGAGCATGTCCGCATTCTGCTTATCGTCAAGAACCGGCTTGAGCGTAAAGACAAAGGGAAGGAAGGCAATCGCGCCCGCGATGGCACCTGCAACGATAGCGAGCAGATCGGCTATCTGAAACACTGGCGTCCTCACTTTCCTTTTTAACGCCTTACAGAACAGTTCCCGCCAAACATTGGTGACTATTGTACGAGCCAATCGCTAAAGTACAACCGAAAAAGCATCGGTTAATACGCACCTGTTCGTTTTCTTAAGACCTTCTTTATGCCGCAGGTACGGTAATACGTTTTTCTCGAACCCTGCAGGGCAAAACGTCCGTTAACAGGAGTGCGCGTGGTCGTCTTTTGCTCGCCCGCGCGCACCATTTCTTCGTATTTTCGACGTTAGCCGGTATGGCCCAGAGATTACAGCGTGCCGTAGATGCGGTCGCCGGCGTCGCCCAGGCCGGGAACGATGTAGGCAGCTTCGTTGAGATGGTCGTCGATGGCGCAGGTATAGATATGCACATCGGGGTCCTTCTCAGTCAGCGACTTGAGGCCCTCGGGGGCCGCGACGATGCACAGCATGCGGATGTCCTTGACACCGCGCTCGCGCAGGTAGCTGATGGCCATCTCGGCCGAACCGCCCGTGGCGAGCATGGGGTCGACGACCAGGCAGATGCGCTGGTCGATATCCTTGGGCATCTTGCAGTAATACTCATGCGGCTCGTGGGTAACCTCGTCGCGCTCCATACCGATGTGGCCCACGCGAGCGGAGGGTACCAAGTCGAGGATGCCATCGACCATGCCAAGGCCTGCACGCAGAATGGGAACGATGGCGAGCTTTTTGCCGGCGAGCTGCTTAAACGTTGCGGTGGTGATGGGGGTCTCGACTTCGACGTCTTCCATGGGCAGGTCGCGCATGGCCTCGTAGCCGTCAAAAAGTGCGAGTTCGCGCACGAGCTGGCGGAACTGGTTGGTGCCGGTGTTTTTGTCGCGCAGAATCGACAGCTTATGCTGGACGAGCGGGTGATCGACAAGGGTCACACGGGACGTATCGTAGGTGACGGTCATGGGTTGATTGCCCCTTTCGTTGCGGCCGGAAGATGGCCTTGCTGACAAGGCGCATGGCGATGTTGTTGCCGCGCGCCGTGCATTAGTTTAGCGGTTTGTTGTATCGAGCAGCCCATCGCAGCCCTACTGTGCGGTACTGAGCGAGCGCTTGACTGCATCACACCAGCCCGCAAGGTTTTGTTCGCGGCGCTCGGCGGACATGTGGGGAAGGAAGGTCCTAACGATCTGGGCATTTTGCTCCAGTTCTTCCAGGTCTTCCCAATAGCCGACGGCAAGACCCGCCAAGTACGCGGCACCGATCGCCGTGGTCTCCACCGTCTCGCACTGCAACACGGGGATATCCAGCAGATCGGCCTGGAATTGCATGATGAACTCGTTGCGCGAGGCACCGCCATCGACGGACAGGCGCTCAATCGAAAGTCCCACGTCCTGCTCCATGGCGCGCAGCACGTCGTAGCTCTGATATGCCATGGATTCGCAGGCGGCACGTACGATGGTCGCACGGCTCGAGGCGCCGGTCAGACCGCACACGATACCGCGGGCATGCGGGTCCCACCAGGGAGCGCCCAGACCCGCAAAGGCGGGGACGAAGTAGCAGCCCTCATTGTCGTTGATCGAAGCGGCGAGTTGTGCCGACTCGCTCACACTCGAGATGATGCCCATGTTGTTGCGCAGCCAGTTCATGGTGGAACCGGCAGCAAAGATGGAGCCCTCGAGTGCATAGCTGATCTTGCCGTCCGCGGCGATACCGATCGTGGAGACCAGACCGTTCTTGGATTCGACGACCTCGTCGCCGGTGTTCATGAGCATAAAGCAACCCGTGCCATAGGTGTTTTTGGTCTGGCCGGGATGGAAGCAGCAGTGGCCGAACAGCGACGCCTGCTGGTCGCCCGCCACGCCCATGATGGGCGGCATGTTGGTCATGATGTCGCTCGCGACGCGGCCGTAGTCGCCCGAGCTCCAACGAACCTCGGGCATCATGGAACGTGGAACGTCAAAGAGCGCCAGCAGGTCGTCGTCCCAATCGAGCGTATGGATATTAAAGAGTGCCGTGCGGCTGGCATTGGTGTAGTCGGTGGCAAAGACCTGACTGCCGGTGAGGTTGTAGATGAGCCAGGTGTCGATGGTGCCGAACATGAGGTCGCCCGCCGCCGCGCTCTCACGCGCACCGTCGACGTTGTCGAGGATCCACTGCACCTTGGAAGCCGAGAAATACGGATCGAGCGTGAGTCCCGTGCGGGAGCGCACCAGCTCTTCTGCGCCCCGCTCGACCAGCTCGTCGATCAGAGGTGCGGTGCGACGGCATTGCCACACGATGGCGTTATAGATGGGTTGGCCGCTTATGCGGTCCCACACCACCGTGGTCTCGCGCTGGTTGGAGATACCGATGGCGGCGATGCGGTCAGAATGGATGCCGCTCTTAAACTGGACCTCCATCATCACGCCGATCTGGCTGGCAAGCACCTCCATGGGGTCTTGCTCTATCCAACCGGGACGCGGGAAGCTGGTTTTGACGCTACGACGTGCCTGCGCGACGATGCAGCCGTACTCGTCGACGATGGTCGCAAGTACCGAGGTGGTGCCGCAGTCGAGCGCCATGATGTAGGAACCGCCAAAGTTAAACGAGGCATCTTCCATGCCCAGGCTGCCCAGATTCAACGACATCGCTTACACCTTTCTATTGCATCGGGTCGGACAGGACCCGTTCGATCTCTGATGCGGGAAGTGCGCCTTGGCGCAGGATCTGGAGCCCGCCGTGCTGGAACGACACGATGGTCGAGGCGTCGCGACACGGGGTCTCGCCGGCGTCGACGGCAACATCGACCCCCTCCAGGATGCGACCCTCGACGGCGGCAAAGCTTGCCGGCGAGGGCGCGCCGTGCGTGTTGGCGCTCGTACAGGCAAGGGGACTGCCGCAGGCGCGGATGAGCGCTTGGACCACAGGCGAGGCCGACGCGCGAAGAGCCACCGTGTCGTCGGCGGCACGCATAAAGGTCGGCACGCAGGGGGCCGCCTTGACCACGATAGTCAGGGCTCCCGGCCAGCATCGTCGCGCGAGTACGCGAGCCTCTTCGGGGATATCCACGCCATAGCGGTCGAGTGCTTCGGCATTATCAACCAGCCAGGCGACCGTTTGGGTGAGCTTGCGCTGCTTGAGGGTAAAGATGCGGCGGTAGCCGGTACCGAGCGCGGGGACCGCGGCGCCATTGACGACAGCCTGCGGATCGCGCGGCCACGATGGGAATTCGCTTGTATCTTGGGGCACGGCGTCCGAGAAGGCGTTGACTGCCACGGCGACACCGTAGACGGTCTCGGTCGGGATCAAGGCCAGGCCGCCGCGGCCGAGCACCTCGGCCGTGCGCTCGACGGCGAGCCGATGCGGCTCGCGCGTTCCCTCGTATACCCGATAGACCGTCTGCATGTGTATGCCAGCCCCTTACGCTCTGGTGCAAGTTTGTTTACTGAGGGGCATTCTCGCACGAAACGTTCAACCTATTTGGCCAGAGTGCATGTTGGTTTGGTGAGCGGCTCTAGTAGTCGGTGAAAGTCAGGGGGTTATTGGAAGGCTACAGACTTCTTTGGTCTTCCGGCGTGACGTTCTTGGGCGGCGTAGCGCTCGATGCTGTCTATCGTTATCATCCGACGGCCATCGACGAGTTCAACATCGAGCTTTCCGGCTTTGACCAGCGCGGTAATCCGCGGAGCGGAGACTTTGAGGTCCAGCGCTGCGCCTTTAAATGTTCGGCACGCCGCTTCCCGAGCGTCCTCGTGGTCGATTTCGACTGAAAGGGCCACGACCTCGGCCGAGTGTTCGTACCCTGCCGGAGTCAAACCGTTGTTGAGGTCGTCGGCCAAAAACGCCATCAGCGCCTCGGTGGCATGGGCAATCGCTTCTTCGCGTGTATCGCCATCGGCAAAGGCGCCGGGAATCTGCGGGAAGCTGGCGCAGTAACCGTCGTCTTCTTTTATGAGAACGCAGTCATAGGTAAATCGCTGCCTCATTTTGCCTCCAACTACCATCCAGCTTGGCGACGAATACTTGCCCACGTGCCCTTCTTTGGTCGATCACCACCAGAGCCGTTCACGGTGACAACACGGTCACCAGAAACATACTTAGCACGACTACCGACTTGCGCGACCTTCACGAATCCATCGTGCTTGGGTAGGGCAATGATTTCCCGAAAGATAGGAGGTTGCATGGGCCGACCTCTTTCAGCCGTCCTAATTATAAACTACTTTATAATTTTTGCTAACCAGTTAATAAATATTACTGGCGCTGCTTAGGCTCGGTGACGATGGCTCGGACGATGCGGGGGCGATCGGTAAGGTCATGGACGATACGCACGTCCGAAAGGCCTGCCTGGCGACAGAGCTCGGCCGCGGCATCGAGGGCACCCTCGTAGAGCTCGCAGGCAAACAGGCCGCCGGCGCGCAGCATGTAAGGCGCCGCATTGAGCAGGCGGCGGAAGATATCGAGGCCGTCGGCGCCGCCCTCGAGCGCCAGGTCGGGCTCAAAATCCTTGACCTCGTGCGGCAGCGAGCGCATAACGTCGGTCGGAATGTAAGGCGGGTTGGAGACGAGCACGTCAAAGGTGCCCCACTCCTCGCGGGGGATGGAGCTCACCAGGTTCGTGAGGCTGAAGGCGACCTCATCGGACGTAAGCCCGAGCGCGTCGCGGTTCTTGGTGGCCAGATCGATGGCGCGCGGCTCGATATCGGTGGCGGTGCAGGTGACATGGCCGCGACGCTCCCAGGCAAGGGAGAGCGAGATGCAGCCCGTGCCGCAACCGACCTCGAGAACGCGGGCAGTGCAGGGCTCGGTTGGGGCAGGCGCAGCGGCATCCTGAGCTAAAGCCGTCTCCTGGCCGGCACCCTCGATGGCGATGCCGTATTCGTCGAGCTCGGACTCGGCGGCTTCCGCGGCTTCGGCTTCTGCTGCCTGCGCGGCGGCTTCCTCGGCCTCGCGATCGGCCAGTTCCTCGGCATAGGCACGGCTGCCCAGTACGTCGCCGCCTAGCGCCGCCTCATCGGCAGCCGTCAGGTTAGCGGCACGGCGCTCGGCGGTCGCCCGTTCGTCTGCCAGCGCGGCCTCGGCCTTGCGTGCCTCCTCGACCTCATCGTTCCAAGGCAGCTCAACACGCTGACGGGCAGCAGCCTCGGGGCTCAGCACCTCGGCATCCAGATAATTGAGGACTTCCTCGACGAGCATCTCGGTTTCGGGGCGCGGAATGAGCACACCGGGAGCGCACGCGACGTCAATCATGCGAAACTGCGTGCTGCCGGTGATGTACTGCAGCGGCTCGCCTTTGGCGCGACGAACGACGGCCGCATGCATGGTCTCGAGCTGGGCCGCGTTAAGCGTCTCGTCCATACGCATATATAGGTCAATGCGCGCCAGGCCCGTGGCGGCGCACAGCAGCCACTCGGCAGAAAGACGGGGGTGCTCCTCGCCGCGCTCGGCCAGGTACTCCTTGGTCCACTCGAGACAACGCTTGATGGTCCAAATCTCGTTTGCCATGGGGCCCTCCCCTCTTAAGCGCCGGACGGCGCGCGAATGTCGGAGCAGATTGTACGCGAGGCCAGCGCATGGCAAGGGGCGATTGAAGGCGATTATCGAGAATCAGCCCAGAATTTTGCACCGGGCTCGCTCAAAGTGTTCATTCGCCGACGTCCATATCTGCATCCGTCAAGCTTTTGGCAAGGTTGACCCAAAACTGACCAATATCTAACCAAGAACTTGCCAAATCACTTGACGCGCGACGCGGTAAAAATCACCCCGCGACTTCTTGAACGATTTTTCGAGCAATATTTTCAATTGCAGATGAAGGCTGCTGATTGCTTTAAGCAGTTAGACAGCTTAATTTCTAACAAAGCAGATTAAATAAACTTGAAAAGTAATTTACCCAACCTAGTCATTTAAGAACGTCCCCAATGACTACCCCGCATCCGGAGCAAGGCAACGCCGCAGGTAGAGGACGGACAGCGAGCGGGTCGCATTTGAGACAAGGTGACGTGAAACGAAAGGGCGCTGACCTTCTGGTCGCGCCCTTGAAGTTGAACGTCAGATTGTCCAAATGCGGCCCGCGCAGCGTCGGCTGGTCCGCCGTTCGGTAGAACGGCGGAACCTACACAGCCTGTGCCAGCTTCTCGGCTCGCTCCGCGGCGGCGAGCGCCTCGATCACGGTGCCGAGCTGGTCGCCCAGAAGGACGCCGTTATAAGTGGAGTTGAAACCGATGCGGTGATCGGTCACGCGGTCCTGGGGCTGGTTGTAAGTACGGATCTTCTCGGAACGGTTGCCGTGGCCGATCTGGCTCTGGCGCTCGGCACCAAGCTCTGCCTGCTGCTTCTCGAGCTCCATCTCGTACAGGCGGGCGCGCAGCATCTGCATGCAGACTTCGCGGTTCTGGATCTGGGAGCGCTGTTCCTGCGACTGTACCACGGTGTTGGTGGGCAGGTGGGTGATGCGCACGGCGGAATACGTGGTGTTAACGCACTGACCGCCAGGGCCGGAGGCGCAGTAGGTGTCGATGCGCAGGTCGGACTGGTTGATCTGGACGTCGATTTCCTCGGCCTCGGGAAGTACGGCGACGGTAGCCGTGGAGGTCTGAATGCGGCCCTGGGACTCGGTCTTGGGGACGCGCTGGACGCGGTGCACGCCGGACTCGAACTTCATGACGGAGTAGACGCGGTCGCCCTCGACCTTGAACTCGATGGACTTAAAGCCGCCGGCCTCGCTGGGGCTGGAATCGAGCACGGTGGTCTTCCAGCCGCGCGACTCGCAGAAGCGCTGATACATCTTGTACAGGTCGCCGGCGAAGATGGCTGCCTCGTCGCCACCGGCGGCGGAGCGAATCTCGACGATGGTGTTCTTGTCGTCGTTGGGGTCGCTCGGGATGAGCATGTACTTAATGTCTTCCTCGAGCTGGGGAAGCTTGGCCTCGTTTTCGGAGATGTCCATCTGGAGCATCTCTTTCTCATCGGCATCGGTGGTGTCGTGGAGCATTTCCTTGGCAGCCTCGATGTCATCGAGCGCGCCGATATACTCGCGCGATGCGGCGATGAGGTCGGACTGGTGCGCGTACTCCTTGTTGAGACGCGTGAACTCCTTGATATCGGAGGCGACGGCCGGGTCGGAAAGCTTCTTCTCGAGCTCCTCGTAGGCCTTGATGATCTTTTCGAGCTTGTCGCGCATGACGGGACTCCTTTATATGCGTGAAGGTGAAAATCGGCAGAATTGATGGGGCGCATGGCGCCACTGCGGGGGTAAGCCCAGCTAGAACATGTCGATCTTCAGATACATGCGCATCCCTTCGCGTATGGGGTACATAGTTGCGGTCTAACCCATACATGATAGCGTGCGCAGGCAAACCTGCATATAACCCGCACGGAATGAGTGGACGTAGCCGTTGGGGACGCTCCTTAACGACTAGTCGTTTAAGAACGTCCCCAACGACTACCAAAGGAACTGTCGCTTTGTCACATTCTAGAACGTTTGAAGCAGAGCGATGAAAAAGCGCACGCCCTGGAGGTAGGCGCGGCGGGTGATGCGCTCGTTGGTGCCGTGGACGCCGCGCTCGCACTCGTCATCGTCTACCACAAAGGCCGAGAAGCGAATGCACTCGGAGCAAATGCGCTGGTAGTTGGCAGCATCGGTCGCACCGATCACGGTCGAGGGAACGATGCCGATAGGAGCTCCGCCCGCCGCCGATGACCCGTTTTCCTCCGTCCCCTTTGGATCGCGGAAATAGCGGGCGGCGATGGCGCGGACGGCCTCGAGCCCCGGTCCGCCGATGCGCGGAGACGGCGAGGGTTCGGAGCTGCCAGGGCCAAGTTCGACCTCCACACGGTTGGCGAGCCCCGCCTCGGCAACGGCGACGCGGCAGCGGGCCACGACATCGGCCACACTCGTGCCCTCGAGCATGCGGAAATTGATATTGGCCCACATATCCTGCGGCATCACGTTAGCACCGGTGCTACCGCCCTCGATTTGGGTCGGTGCACAGGTGGTGGTCACGAGCGGATAGAGCTTCTTGCTGGCGAGGCACTCGCGCACGATGGCGTCCTTGTTGGAGGCGATCTCGTCGGCCGTGTAGAGCCTCAGCTCGACGAGCTGGGCGGCAAGCAGGTCTGTGACGCGCGTCGGCCATTCGATATCGCAGATTGCGGCGATGGCACGGCTCAGTACCTCGAGCGAAGTGCCACCGTAGGGGTTGGAGGAATGCCCGCCCTCGCTACGCGTCCTCAACACGATATCGACGTAGCCCTTCTCCGCGAGATCGGCATGCATAAGCCGGCCCTCGCCCGCGCCGTACTCGGCGGCCGGAACGATGCGGTAGTCGCCCTCGTCGATCAGGAACTCGAGCTCAACACCGCGCTCCTCGAGCACGCGGCCGATGGCACCCGCACCGAACTGCGTGGTTTCTTCGTCCTGGCCAAAAGCCAGCAGCAGGGTACGCTTGTGCTCCCAGCCGTGGGCCAGCGCATACTCAACCGCCTCGAGAATACCTGCGACCTGGTCTTTCATGTCGATGGTGCCGCGGCCCCAAATGTAGGTATCGTCCACATGTCCGCTAAAGGGGGCGTGCGTCCAATCGTCCTCGGTGCCCGGCACCACGGGGACCACGTCCATGTGACCCATGAGCATAACGGGCTTGAGGGCAGAGTCGGAGCCGGAAAGCGTCACCAGCAGCGAATGATCGATGAGCTCGGCCTTGCCCGCCGCAAATACGTGCGGCCAGGCCTGCTGCATATACGCGCGCAGGTCATCGAACGGCTGCCAGTCCACCGCCTCGGCATCCATGCTCGAAATGGTCGGAAACGACAGCACGCGGCTCAGGCGCTCGCATGCACCGGCCTTGTCCAAATCGGCAAAATCACCCTCATGCGCAAAGAAGCGCCAAACCTCGGCCATGACATCCTTTCGATCGTGATGACGAGGGCCGCCCCACCGGAGCGGCCCTGCCACATAAGCGTTTGCGGTCGGTTATTTGTCCTCGAGATAGCGCGAGAGGAACTCGCGGGTACGCTGGTGCTTGGGGTTGCCGAAGAGCTCGGCCGGCGCGGCATCCTCGAGCACCACGCCCTTGTCCATAAAGACCACGCGGTCGGACACCGTGCGGGCAAAGGCCATCTCATGCGTGACGACGACCATGGTCATGCCGTCGGCAGCGAGCTTGCGCATGACCTCGAGCACCTCTCCCACGATCTCGGGATCGAGTGCGGAGGTCGGCTCGTCGAACAGCATGATCTGCGGGTTCATGCAGAGGGCACGAGCGATGCCCACGCGCTGTTTTTGACCACCGGACAGGCGACCCACGGCGGCGTGCGCGAACTTTTCGAGTCCCACGCTCGTCAGATGCTCCATCGCAATTTTTTCAGCCTCGGCCTTGCCCATCTTTTTGAGCGTGACGGGCGCGAGCGTGCAGTTGTCGAGCACGTCCATGTTGTTGAACAGGTTAAAGCCCTGGAACACCATGCCGATGTCCTCACGCAGCTTGTTAATGTTGCAACGCTCGGCCGTGAGGTCCTGGCCATGGAACCAGATATGGCCCGCGTCCGGGGTCTCGAGCAGGTTGAGGCAGCGCAGAAAGGTCGATTTGCCCGAACCCGAAGCGCCGATAATGGTAACGACCTCGCCGGGATTGACGGACAAGTCGATGCCCTTGAGCACCTCGAGCGAGCCGAAGCTCTTGCGCAGGCCCTCGACGCGGATGAGCGACTCTTCAGTTTGTGCGGCGGCCACAGCGCCGGTGGTAGTGGTATCTGCCATGATGATTCTCCTCGTCTTGAGCCTAGTTGGAGCTGGGCAGCGTGACCGGAGCCTCGGCGCCGAGCTTTTTGCCAAAGGCCTCGAGCAGGCGGCTCGCCACGAGCGTCAGGATCAGGTAGACCACGAGCGCCACGCAGTAGACCTCCATCTGGCGGTAGTACACGCCGGCGACGGTGGTGGTGGCGTACATGAGGTCAAACACGCCGATGACCGAGAGCACTGACGAATCCTTGATGTTGATAATGAGCTCGTTGGTGAGCGCCGGAATCGCGTTTTTAATGCCCTGGGGGAACACGACTTTGCGCATGGCTTGCCACTGCGACAGGCCCAGCGAGCGCGCCGCCTCGGCCTGGCCAGGATCGATGGACTCGATGCCGCCGCGCAGGACCTCCATCATGTAGGCGGTGGAGTTGAGCGAGATAGTGACGAGGCCGGCGGTGAAGGTGCTCCAGATCTGGTTGGCCTGGGCGGTCTCGAAGCCCATGCCGCGCAAAACGGTGAAGCCCGCGTAATAGATGAGCAGGCCCTGGACCATCATGGGCGTGCCGCGCACGATGGTGGAGTAGACGGTCGCAAAGCCGCGGCCGATACTCTTAAAGAAGCGCACCAGATCGTTGTCCACGCGATCGAACGTCTGAATACGCAGGAACACAAAGAGCAGCGCCAGGAAGAATGCGATGACGGTGCCGAAGGTGGCAAGTGCGATGGTGATCTCGATGCCGCGGATAAAGAAGTCGCCGCTCTTGTAGGTCATATAGACCAGGCTCGACAAAAAGTCGCTGGGGTTGGAATCCGAGACAATGCTCACCTGTACCAGGTCGATAAACGACATGACGCAACGGTCGATAAAGAAGATCGCCGCGATGGCGACCACGACATAGCTGCCCAGGCGTGCGCCACGACGGAAACGCTCGGATGCGAACGGCGACGTTTCGCGATAGTCGTTCCAGTGCATGAGCTTGGTGACCAGCGCCGCCGCCGACACGACGAGCCACGCCCAAAGGATTGCCCAGAGGCAGTCTTGGAACACGCCCGTAGGCGCCAAGAAGCTCAGCGGCGTGGGGTTGCGTTGGCTAAACGCCAGGCCGAGCGCCGCGATAACGCTCGTGCCCAGGTACACATAACGGTGGTCGGCCTTGATAAAGGAGGCCAGGCGATTGATGGTTTTCATGCTGCCTCCCTATGCCGGCTGACGGTCGAGGCACGCGTCCCACATTTGGTCGCGCTCCTCTTGGCTAATGCCCTTGAGTGTCTTGTCGATGAGCTTAAGCAGCTTGTCCGAGCCCTTGCGGCAGCCGACGTTTGCCGCGACCTCCTGCTTAAAGCCCTCGCCCTCGGCAAAATGAATAGGGACAATGCCCGGATTTTGGGCCATATAGCCCTTCTCGTTCTCGGTGTTGTACGTCACGGCGTCACAAGTACCCTGCAGCAGGTTCGAGAACACCGTGGGAACCGAATCGACCGGGTTCTTGTGGACAACGCCCGGGATCTCGTCGATGACGGTATCGAGCATGGTGTCCTTTTGGCCGAGTACCGTGGCACCGCTAAAGTCGCTGAGCTTGGTGGCGTTTTGGTAGGGGGATCCCTCTTTTACGAACAGGCCAAAGTAGCCAATGAAGTACGGGTCGGAAAAGCCGACGGACTCCTCACGCTCGGGCGTGGCGCTCATACCGGCGATGATGAGGTCGATCTGGCCGTTGTTGAGCGAATCGATAAGGCCCGAGAAGCTCTGCTTGACGGCAACGGGCTCGCCACCGAGGGCCTTGCAGACGATCTTGGCGATCTGCACGTCGTAGCCATCGGCATAGGCGCCCTGCACGTTGTCGATGGGGATGGTGTACTCACTGGCTTCGGAAACCTGCCAGTTGTACGGGGCGTAGGCCGCCTCCATGCCGATGCGGATCTTATCCTTGCCGATAACGGAATCGGACAGGTCGTCGCGACCGCCACCCGTCGTGGGCTGAACTACTTCCAGCGTGGAGGGGCGCTGGCAACCGGCAAGTGCGCCGACGACGACAGTAGCGCTCGCAGCGAGAGCGCTACCCAAAAAGATGCGACGGCTGCATACCGGCTGTGGATGCGCGTCGCGTTGATGGGGAGAATGCATAATCTGCCTTCCCTGTTGAATCGTATGCTGACGACTTAACAGGATACCGCTCAGCGCTACCTCCAGCAAATGCATATATAAATGCATATATACAAGTTTACGAACTGAAAACGATTGATAGTCGTTGGGGACGTTCTTAAACGACTAGTCAAACAAGAACGTCCCCAACGACTAGGCATGAAAAAGGCAAGGCATAAACCTTCTGGTCATGCCTTGCCTTTTGAATGACAAATTGTCGCCCTGGGCGGCGCGCAGCGTCGACCGGCCCGCCGTTCATTAGAACGGCGGAACCTCTAGAGCAGGGTGACGCTAAAGCTACGTTTATCGGTAGCGCCGGGAGCCAAGGTGATGGTGTTGACCTTGTGCTCAAAGACGTCGTCCTCGGTGTCCATGGTGGTGTGACCGGTCCAGGGCTCGAGCGCCACAAACGGGGCGTCGTTGGCGGCAGACCACACGCCAATGTACTTAAAGCCCTCAAAGTCGATCTTGACGCCGTGGCCCGACTTGCGGCCGCGCAGCGTGAGCGTGGAGCCCGGGGTATCAGTGAACATGATGGCGTCGTTATCGAAGCTGCGGTGCGTGATGGGCAGCACGTCCGAGTTATCGGGAGCCTTGTAACTGCCCTCGAACGTCATAAGACCGTCGGGCGTGATGATGGGAGCCTCATTAGTCCAAGCCTCGGTAAACGCCAGCTCGTAATCCTCGAATGCCTCGTCCTCGGCACCGGGAGCCGGTACGTTAAACGCGGGGTGGCCGCCCACCGAGAACGGCAGGTCCACGTCGCCGGTATTGGTGACGGCAAAGGTCTGGGTAAGTGTGGCGTCACCAGTCAGGGCATAGGTCATGTTGAGCTTAAAGTGGAACGGGAACGCCTTGAGCGACTCGGGCGTGTCGGTGATCTCGTACGTTACCGAGGAGCCGTCCTCCGAAACCTCGACCAGCTTGTGTTCGACGATGCGCGCGAGTCCGTGGCGCGGCATCTCGCAGGTGCCGGCCGCAGACGTCGCCGTGTTGTTGCGCAGCGAGCCCACAATAGGGAACAGGATGGGCGCGTGCTTGCCCCAAAAGGCCGGGTCGCCCTGCCACAGATACTCGTTGCCGTTGAGGGCAAGGCTCGTGAGCTGGGCGCCCATGGAATCGATGGCCGCGGTGAGGCCGCCGCGCTTGATGGTAGTGACGGTAGACATGCTACTTCCTCCAAAAATAAACAATAGTGTCGAGGGCTATTGTCCCACTCTTGGCGGCGGGACGGGACAGCAGGCGATTATTGAGTAGTCATAGCGGAATGAGCGGCGAGCACCTACTGGGTATCCACGTAAAGGTCGAACCCGCCCTGCGGTGTGGTGTCGACCGTGTCGGGCGCCTGTGAGTTAAAACTCACGGGGACCATGCGCTTTGAGGCACGGAAGCGCGTGCCGTCGGTGGCGACGGGCGGTTCATCGACGGTGAGCTCGTAGTCGCCGGGCTTAAGTTCGATGCCGTCACCAGCGGAATTGACGTATTGATACTCGTCAATCGTCTGCCCTTTGAGCGTGCGCCCCACGATGTGGATGAGCATTTGGCTGTCGCCGCGCGCGGTGTCCCACGTCGCGCCGTCCTTGACCTCGACCGACACATGTACCGAGCGCGTGCGGCCGAGCGATTGCTCGATAGACATCTCGACCTTGGCGGCGTCTTTTCGCTGTTGTTCAACATGGCTCCAGACGTTTCCAATTACCGAGCATGCGATAACGCCGGCCATGAAGGCGATAAGGATGGGGCCGAGCGGAGAGCGACGTCCTGCATCTTCCTCGCGAGACAGATTGGGACGACGTGTGGGCGCGGGCGCCTGAGCACCCTGCGAGGGCACGTCGAGAATACTGAAGGATGCCGTGCTGTCGGGGTCGATGTTATGGCGCGGCTGCGGGGTCTTGGCCGGCGAGATGGACATGTCCGCCGGCTCACCGAGTGTGGCCGTGGCATCGGCCTTAGCCTCATCGGCCTCGGCTTGGGCCCAAGCCTGCTCAAAGGTCAGGGGCTCGGCGGCATCGGAGGCGGCATCAGGCTCGACAGCGGCATCGTTGCCGGTCTCGTCCTCGTCGCTCGACACGTCACGCGACGCGGGCTCGTCCCACTCCTCGTCCGGAGCCTCGCCCTCGCTATACCACCATTCAAAGTTATCGATATCCATACGGGGCGCCCCTTAGGCCTCGCAAATAAACACTCGCTAGTCTTATACCCCCAGACGGCACCGAAGCTCACCCGCGCCGGACACGAAAACCGTCGCAACATTCGACGTTTTTCCTCGTTTTCGAGATTTTCATCGAATGTTGTGACGGTTTAGGCGGCAGCCACGCCGCGAATGTGACAAAGAGACTGTCCCTTTGTCACATTCTGTTAGAGTTGCAGGGATTGAATCCCGCTTATTCACGCGACATTGGAGTGACAACCTTGACCGCCGCAACCACGCCAAAAAGTAAGTCAACCGCCGCCGCGCTCTCCCCCGCGCGCACCAATCTTTGCCTGGCGCTGCTCGTGCTGTTGGGATTCTCGCTCGGCTGCTCCGAGTTCGTGGTCATCGGCATCGAAAGCGACCTAGCGACGGAACTCGGCGTATCGCTTGCCACCGCAGGCCAACTTATTAGCGTGTTCGCACTGATCTACGCTATCTCGACGCCGGTGCTCGCGCTCAGTACGGGGCGTTTTCGCCGCTACCAGCTGCTCGTGTGCTACAGCATCGTCTTTGTGCTCGGCAACCTGGTCATGGCGTTGGCGCCCAACTTCCAGGTGCTGTTCATCTCGCGCATCATCCTGGGCTCCGTCTCGGGCGCACTGCTCGCCGTGGGCGTGACGTACATCCCCGAGCTTCTGTCTCCGCAGCAAACTTCGCTTGCCATCTCGGTGGTATATGGTGCGTTTTCCGTGGCAATGGTCTTTGTCACTTCGATCGGCAAGTTTGTGGCCGACACGCTCGATTGGCACGTGGCCATGTACGGCACGCTGGCCTTTGCCGTTCTGATCTGCGGAGCGCTCGTGGCGTTTATGCCGCGCGCTGGGCAAACCGACGAGCCCGCCACTTTTCGCGAGCAGGCGGGTCTGCTACGCGAGCCGAGCATCATCACCGGCATGCTCATCTTTTTGTTTGGCGTGGGGTCGGTCTACGTTTTCTACGGCTACGTGACGCCTTATCTTGAGCAGGTGCTGGGCATGGGCACGGTCGAAGCCAGTACCACGCTCATGGCCTACGGCGTGTTCTGCCTGATCTCGAACATCCTGGGCGGATGGATCGATGCGCGCTTTGGCATGAAGGCGCTACTCGTGACGTTTGTGCTGCAGGCTGCAGCGTTACTCGGACTGTTTGCTGTGGGCGGCACCATGCCGCTCGCGCTGGTCTTTGTCTTTAGCCTGGCGCTGCTCATGTACCTGTTCTCGGTGTCGTGCATCACGCACTTTATGGACGTGGCACGCAGCCGCCATCCCAAGTCGATGGTACTCGCAAGTTCGGTTGAGCCCATGGCGTTTAACGTCGGCATCTCGTTTGGCACCGCAGTGGGCGGCACCGTGGTAAGCAGCGTTGGCATTGCATATGTAGGCGCAGTGGGTGCCGCGTTCTCGCTTGTGGCCTGGGTGCTTACGCTGGTGACGATTAAGTTGGCTCGCTGGGAACGCAAGAGGGCGATGGCGCAGGCGTAGATGCGATACTCGAGCTCGATGATGGCGATCGAAAGGAAACCGCATATGCAACGTGTACTGTTCATCTGCTATGGAAACATCTGCCGCTCGACGATGGCCGAGTCGGTGTTTACCGAGCTCGTGCGCCGCGCTGGGCGCGAGGCGGAGTTTGCCATCGATTCCGCGGCGACCTCGACCGAGGAGATCGGCAACCCGCCACACCACGGTACCGTTGCCAAGCTACGCGAGGTCGGGATTCCCGTCGTCGCACATCGCGCACGTCAGGTGCGTCGCGCGGAGTATGGCGACTGGGACCACATTGTCTATATGGACGACGAGAACGCCCGCGCCCTGTACCGAATTTTTGGGAAGGACCCCGATGGCAAGATCTCGCGCCTGCTCGATTGGACCGATCGCCCCGGCGACGTGGCCGACCCCTGGTACACCGGCAATTTCGACGCCACCTACCGCGATGTACTCGCCGGTTGCACCGCCATGCTCGAGCAGCTGTAGGCGCTCGGGCGGCGCGGGCACACGGGCCACGCCATCGGCATAAAACGAGCGTGGATTTTCTCCCACTTTGAGCGTTCGAGTGCGCTCTAAACGGGAGAAAATCCACGCTCGTTATCTCGGTGGGAGAAAATCCACACTCATGAATGTGACAAAGGGACTGTCCCTTTGCCACATCCGGGACCGGTCCTAGACCGGCTTGACCTCCAGCTTTATCCCCTCGGCGCAGGAGTCGCCCAAAACATCCGAAAGGGCCCAGGTCGCATATAGCGGCAAATAGAGAACCGCTCCGTTGCGCTCAACGTTGCCTCTCGAGAAAACAATCCCGAGCCTTACGCCATATTCAGCCGTATCAAGCACATGACCGAGCGCAGCGTGCGCGTGGTAATAGGAGCCCGATTTAACCTCGATCGGAACAGCCGTCCCATCCGGTCCGTCGACCACAAAGTCCACTTCACCGCGCTTTTTTGTCTGATAGTAGTAAAGCTGGCGATTTTGGGCAGCCAGCTGCTGGGCCACCACGTTTTCGTAAATGCCGCCCAGATTGGGCTCCTTGCTATCAAGATACGCCGCTTGGGCGACTCCAACGGGGTAGCGCGCCATCAACATGCCCGTATCCGATTGGTATAGCTTGAACTGCGATGGCCGTGCCGTCTTGAGCAGGGGCGACTTTGGCTCGGTTACGATATCGGCTTTGAGAGCAACGCCGGCATCGACAAGCCAGACAAAATCTCGCTGGTACTTCTCATAATGCGCCTTGGGGTCAATGGAATTGAGCACGAAACGCTTGTGTTCGCCCTCAAGCATAATGGGGAGCTGATCGTAGATGCTCTGCACCTGAAGGGCACGCCCGCTTGCATACTTGGAAATATCCCGTCGGTACTGTTCGTTGAGCTCTGACTGTAGCTGACGAACAGAGGCAAGGTCGCCCTGCGTGTCAAGGAAACGCTGCACGACCTCCGGCATTCCGCCGACAACGGTATAGGTCCTGAAGTTTGCCATCATCGCGTCATGAATGTAATCAGGAATGGGCCTCTCGCTGATACACGCGTTACGTATCGTTTGGCGAGCCCCCTCGCTCACCCCGGTTGCCCAGCAAAACTCCTCAAAATCGAGCGGGAACATCCTAAGCTCGTGGACATACCCCACGGGATAGGACCTGACGCCCTTGAACTGAGTCCCGAGCATTGACCCCGAAAACGCCCAGCGGCACCTCCCGTCCTCAACAAGGAACTTTGCCATCGTCATGATGTCGGGGGCCTCTTGGACCTCATCGATAAACACGAGCGTTTTGCCTGGTGCAATCGACTTTCCCGAAAGAAGCGTCACCCTGCTGATGAAATCATCGGCATCCCGCGCCTCGAGAAGAGCATCTTTTGCCTGGCGATTTTCCATGAGGTTAAGCTCGATGTAGGTTGCATGGTTGGCTTTGCCAAATGCGCGAATCGAATAGCTTTTGCCGATCTGGCGAGAACCCGTAATGAATAAGGCCTTTTGCTCGACAGACTTCAGCCAGCGCTCCAGCTCTGCCGCTATTTTCCTGCGCAGCACAGGCTCTCCCCTCAGTGTCATCAAATGAAATGCAAAGTTTTATACGCTTGATTATCGATAAAACGTAGAATTTTTAGAACCTAAAATCGGATGAAATGCAGAGATTTGAGATTACAAGCACAATAGAAGGAACACCACCGGCGAATGTGACAAAGGGACTGTCCCTTTGTCACATTGCGCTCGACTACTCGTCGACGATCTCGGCAAGCCAGACGTTCAGCGTATCGACCTCGGGACAGCAGAACTTTGCCGTACCGGGCTCGTTGCCAGGCACGGTTCCGCCATAGCGCAGGATATCGATATAGGGAAAGCCCACATGGCAGGCCATGGCGCACATCTTGCCGCGATCTCGGTCAAAGTCAAAAACGTCGCCCGGCTTGTGGCCATGGTGGCAGCGACACGCACCCAGCTGGTCCACGCAGCTCACGCGGATACGCGGCCGCTTGCCCCGCGGCGCGCCGAGCGGCTTGTTCTCGCCCACAGGCTTGGCGCCGCCCTCGCCAGCATTACTCATGGTCAATCACATCCAGGCAGGCCTCGATGGGCAGGCCGGCGGACTTGTCCTCTTGGTCGGCATTGCGCTCGATAAGCTCAGCCACCACACGCATGGCATCGGACGTCGCGCGCTGCAGACTCCAACCTGCCATAACGCGGCCGACGAGCACCGCCGAGAACGTGTCGCCCGTGCCCGGGAAATAGACCGGGATCAGGTCGAAGGGAATCGTGAAGTACTCCCCCGCCACATGGTCGTAACCGATGACGATATTCGCACCGTCGACCACAGCGCTCGTAATGACCACCGACTTGGCGCCCAGGGCACGCACGGCATCCACAAGAGTGCGGCCCTCATCGGGCGTGATTTGCTCGGCAATGGGCGTATCGGTGAGCAGGCACGCCTCGGTGTAGTTTGGCACCGCATAGTCGGCGCACTCGAGCAGGCTGCGCATGAGACCGATCGTGGACTCGGGCACGCCGGCGTAGAGCTTGCCGTTGTCGCCCATGATGGGGTCGACGAACACCTTGGTACCCTTTTGCGCGCGACGGTGGCAGAAGTCCGAAATGATGCGCGTCTCTTCCTCGGTCACGATAAAGCCGGTAGAGATGGCGTCGAACTCAAAGCCGAGCTCCTCCCAGATGGCGAGGCTCTGGCGCACGTACTCGGTGGTGTCGTGGATGTAGAACTTGGGATAGTTGAGCGTATCGGACACAAGTGCCGTCGGCAGGTTGTGGATGCGGTAGCCCATGTGCGACAGCACCGGCAGCATGGCGGAAAGCGCGACCTTGCCGTAGCCGCACATATCGTTGATCAGCAGCAGCTGAGTGTTCTTCATGAGGGTCTCCCTTGGTTCGGGCACGGCGCAGCAGCGCCACAGTGCGACTAAGTGTAGCGCAGGGAGCACGGCAGGCGGGCGCTGGTGCCGTGGAGGTCGAATTGTTGCGGAAAGGTTACGGAAAGGAGGAAGTTAGTCGTTGGGGACGTTCTTAAATGACTAGTCAAACAAGAACATCCCCAACGACTACCGAAGCGGACCGTGCCGGAATCACAGGTTGAGGACGGACAGCGAAAACGCTCCTAGGCGAGCAAGGTGGCGTGAAAGAGGAGGGCATAGGCCTTGTGGCCATGCCCGACGATTGAACGCCAGATTGCCGCTTAGGAGCGTTTGCAGCGTCGGCCGGTTACGGCGTTTGGTAAAACGCCGTAACTATAAGGTCATGCCGCCGAAGTTGAAAGGCAGATTGCTGCTCTGGCGGGTTTGCAGCGTCGAGCCGTTACGCGGTTTGGTAAAACCGCGTAACCACTAGTTTGGTACCTTGACATTCATTTCTCATGCTCCTAGATTGGTTAGGCACAAAACAATTCCACTACCTAACTAAAGAAAGGAGCAACACTAATTCATGTGCGATGAACCTCTTAACCTTTGTTCGCACGAGCCCGACGGCGACCCGTCACAGCCGGCGGATGCACCCGAAGCGGTTAGCTCAGAAGACAAGCTTGCCAAACGCATCCTCAATGGCCTGGGCTTTTGCGGCCATTACATGCATTTTCATGGCGGAGGCGTGTCCGGCAAGGCGCCCATCATCTGCCTGCTGGCCAAGCAACCCGGCGGCGAGATGTCGCAGCAGGAACTCGGCATGCACTTTGACCTCAAGCCGGGGTCGCTTTCCGAGATCCTGTCCAAACTCGAGCTCAACGGCCTCATCGAGCGCAGCCGTAACCCCAAGGATCGACGGCAGCTCACCATTCGCCTGACCGAAACCGGCCGGGAAAACGCCCGCATCGACCAGGCAGCCCGCATTCGCTTTAGAGAGCAGGCCTTTGGTGCCCTCACCCACGACGAGCGCGAACAGCTCGCCGAAATGCTCGAGAAAATCCGTGTAACCTGGGAGGAACTGGATGATTAAAACCCTCATGGGAAGCATCCGCGACTATATGAAAGTCACCGTTGCCACGCCGCTGCTCGTGCTTGGCGAGGTGCTCTGCGAGATGCTGATTCCATTTATCACCGCCAACCTGATCGACGCCATCAAAGACGGCGCCACCGTAGCCGAGATGCTTCCCACCGCAGGCTTTTTGGTGCTCATCGCGCTGACGTCGCTTGCTTTTGGCGCCGCTGCCGGCGTCACCTGCAGCCATGCGAGTTGCGGCTTCGCCAAGAACCTGCGTCACGACCTGTTCTACAAGATCCAGACGTTCAGCTTTGCCAACATCGATGAGTTCTCGAGCTCCTCGCTCGTCACGCGCCTGACCACCGATATCAACAACGTGCAGCAGGCCTTTATGATGATCATCCGTATCGCCGTGCGCGCGCCGCTGGTATTGATCTTCGCCTTTACCATGGCATTTATCATGGGCGGCAGCGTCGCCATGGTCTACCTGGTCATCATTCCGCTGCTGGGCTTTGGACTGTTCTTTATCATCTTTAAGGTGCGTCCCATCTTCTCGCGCGTGTTCCACAAGTACGACGCCCTTAACGAATCCGTCGAGGAAAACGTCACCGGCATGCGCGTGGTCAAGAGCTACGTGCGCGAAGACTTTGAGAAGGAGAAGTTCGCGACCGCCGCACGCGACGTCCAGATGGACTTCACCCGCGCCGAGAAGCTGCTCGCCTTTAACAACCCCATGATGAACATCTGCGTCAACGGCGCGTTTGTCGTCATCATCTACCTGGGCTCCAAGCTCATCATCACGAGCCAGGGCACGCTGTTCGACGTGGGCCAGCTCTCCTCGATCTTTACCTATGGCTTCCAGATCCTCATGAGCCTGATGCAGCTGTCGATGATCTTTGTCATGGTGACCATGGCCGACGAATCGGCACACCGCATTACCGAGGTGCTTGCCGCCGAACCCACGATCGCCGATCCCGCCGAGCCCGTGCTCGAGGTTGTCGACGGCTCCATCGACTTTGACCACGTGAGCTTTAAGTATTCCGCGCATGCGAAGCGCCAAGCGCTCGACGATATCGACCTGCACATTAAGAGCGGCGAGACCATCGGCATCATCGGCGGCACCGGCTCGGCCAAGTCCACGCTTGTAAACCTCATCGCCCGCCTGTACGACGCCACCGAGGGCACCGTGCGCGTGGGCGGCATGGACGTGCGCGACTACGACTTGGACGCCTTGCGCCACCAAGTGGCCATGGTGCTACAGAAAAACGTGCTGTTTAGCGGCACCATCGCCGAGAATCTGCGCTGGGGCGACCCGAACGCCACCGACGAGGAGGTCCGCGAGGCGGCACATCTGGCCTGCGCCGACGAGTTTGTCGACGGCTTCCCCAAGGGCTATGACACCTGGATCGAACAGGGCGGCTCCAATGTTTCCGGCGGTCAGAAGCAGCGCCTGTGCATTGCGCGCGCCCTGCTGCGTCGCCCCAAGATCTTGATCCTGGACGACTCCACCAGCGCCGTCGACACCAAGACCGACGCCAAGATCCGCGCAGGGCTGGCAAGCTATCTGCCCAACACGACCAAGCTCATCATCGCCCAGCGCATTAGCTCCGTGCAGGACGCAGACCGCATCATCGTCATGGAGGGCGGCCGTATCGCGCAGATCGGTAACCACGACGAGCTGCTCAAGACGAGCGAGATCTACCGCGAGACCTTCACCTCGCAGAACAAGATGTCCGCCGAGGGCGAAGGGGCCGTCGAGGCCGACACCGAGGCATCCGCAACACAAGCTCAGACCCAGGAAGGAGGCGAGGCACATGAGTAAGGCAACGACCGCCGAGCGCGCGCTCAACCGCAAGGGCGGCACCATGTCGCGCCTCATCAAGACGCTCTTTGGCTTCTACCCCGTGCTTTTGCCCCTCGTCGTCGTCGGCGTGGTGCTCTGCGCCATCATCAACTCCATCGGCGCGACCTTCCTTCAGAGCGCCCTGCAGATTATTAGCGAATCGTGGCAGTCGGGCGATTGGGAAGCTGCACAGCCCCAGATCGCACAGCTCGTGACCACCCTCGCCTGCATCTACGGCGTCGGCATCCTGTCCTCGCTGTTCTGGAACCGCGCCATGGCCATCGTCACGCAGGGCTCACTCGAGAAGCTGCGCGAGAAGATGTTCAACCGCATGCAGGACCTGCCGATTCGCTACTTCGACACGCACCAGCGCGGCGACATCATGAGCCACTACACCAACGACATCGACACGCTGCGCCAGATGATCAGCCAGTCGCTGCCCAACCTGCTCATGACGACCATCGTCATCGTCACGGTGTTCTTTATCATGCTGTACTACAGCGTTTGGATGTGCCTGGTCATTGTGGCAGGCGTCGCCTTTATGACCTTTATGACCAAGCTGCTCGGCTCCAACTCCGCGCGCTTCTTCATTGCGCAGCAGACCGAGCTCGGCGTGGTCGAGGGCCATATCGAGGAAGTCATGAACGGCCAGAAGGTCGTCAAGGCATTCTGCCACGAGTCTGCCGCCGAGGCCGATTTTGACGAGCGCAACGAAAAGCTCTTCGAGGTCTCGCAGAAGGCCAACATGTACGCCAACATCCTCATGCCCATCCTTATGAACCTGGGAAACCTGCTCTACGTGCTGGTCGCACTGGCAGGCGGCATTTTCCTGGCGCTGGGCGTGCCCAACCTGAGCATCTCGGGCATGGCGCTGTCCATCGCCGTCGTGGTGCCGTTCCTCAACATGACAAAGCAGTTCTGCGGACAGATTGGCCAGATCTCGCAGCAGATCAACGCCGTGGTCATGGGCCTCGCCGGTGCCGACCGCATCTTTGAGCTCATTGACGAGAAGCCCGAGGCCGACGAGGGCTACGTGACGCTCGTCAACGCGCAGGTGAACCCCGACACCTGGCAGCTCGAGGAGGCCGACCACCACACCGGCATGTGGGCGTGGAAACATCCGCACCGCGCGACCGGCGAGATCGAATACGTGCCGCTGCGTGGCGACCTGGTCATGGACAACGTCGACTTTGGCTACACGCCCGACCACGAGGTACTGCACGGCGTGTCCGTGTTTGCCAAGCCGGGCCAGAAGGTCGCGTTTGTCGGCGCCACCGGTGCGGGCAAGACGACCATCACCAACCTCATCAACCGCTTCTATGACATCGCCGACGGCAAGATCCGCTACGACGGCATCAACGTCAACAAGATCCGCAAGGCCGATCTGCGCCGCTCGCTGGGCGTGGTGCTGCAGGACGTAAACCTGTTCACCGGCACCGTGATGGATAACATCCGCTACGGCAATCTGGATGCCACCGACGAGGAGTGCATCGCGGCAGCAAAGCTCGCCGGCGCGGACGACTTTATCACCCGCCTGCCCGACGGCTACGACACGATGCTCACCGGCAACGGCGCCCAGCTGTCGCAGGGCCAGCGCCAGCTGATCTCGATCGCACGCGCCGCCGTCGCCGATCCGCCGGCGATGATCCTGGACGAGGCCACGTCGAGCATCGATACCCGCACCGAGGCCATCGTGCAAGCCGGCATGGACAAGCTCATGGAAGGCCGCACGACGTTTGTCATCGCGCACCGCCTGTCCACCGTGCGCAACTCCGACGCAATCATCTGTCTGGACCACGGCCGCATCATCGAGCGCGGCAACCACGACGAGCTAATCGCCAAGCGCGGATACTACTATCAGCTCTATACCGGAGCGTTTGAGCTGGAGTAGTTCGGCTCGCCGAGATGGCCGATTTGCCGCTCATTCGTCGGGCATGACCCTAAGGTCAATGCCCTCCTCTTTCGGGGCAAATCGACTCATCTCAACGACCCAAACACAATGCGCCGCAACGAATAAAGCCTCCGCAGCCACACGAGCTGCGGAGGCTTTATTCATGCCGGCCGGAAACCGTATCCCACTTTTCGGGCCCAAAATGGGATGCCGTTTCCCGCTGGACCCCCTCCGGGAAACGGCATCCCATTTCAAGGGAGTAAACCGGGATGTGATTTCCCCTAACGGCACCTTTGGGAAGCCGCATCCCACTCTAGACGCACAAAACGGGATGAGCTTTCCCATGGTGATCCAAGACCAGAAGCATGTCCGATAGCGCGGCCAGGTCAAGAACAACAAGGCAAGCGTCACGCCAATTTGGACGAGCGTCTGCTGCAGTTTGAGGCTGCTGGCCCATATGGTAGAGTTAACCACCCATGAATTTCAGCACACTGCGTGCTACCTGTTCTTTTGTCATTTAGGGGAGTGAACTTGTGAATACTTCTGTCGCCAAGAAGGCCGGCCAGGCGGTGCGCCTGCTCATGATGGTGCTCACGGCAGTTCTCATCTTCTTCTTCATCAATGTTATGCTGCTCGTCTCCGATATCCAGGGCACGGCGCGTGTGGTCAACTACGCCGGCCTGGTACGCGGCACCACGCAGCGCATCGTGAAGCTCGAGGACGCAGGCCAGTCACAAGACGACCTGCTCAAGGCCGTGGATTCATACATTAACGGCTTGCGCTACGGAAGCGACGACCTCGATCTCGTCCGTCTCGACGACGATGAGTATCAGGCAAAGATGACCGAGCTTGCAAATTATTTTGATGAGCTTTGCACCGAGATCATCCGCGTGCGCGAAGTCGGCTATGAGAACACCGACATCATCGCCATGAGCGAGGAGTTCTTTGGCATTTGCGACGATGCTACGCGACTCGCAGAGGACTACTCTCAGGAGAAGGCGTCGGCGCTCAACTATCTCGAGGGCCTGGTGATCATCGACATCATGGGCTTGGTGGCGACCTTTGCGGTCGAACTTGTTCGCGCGGTGCGAACTGCCGCGCTCAATCGCGAACTGCAGAACAAAGTCTATCTCGACGAAGCCACAGGACTGCCCAACAAGAACAAGTGCGAGGAGGTCTTGGGGCAGGAGCAGCCTGTCTCCGCGGAGGCGCCCGTTGCGGTGTGCGTCTTCGACCTTAACAATCTGCATACGGTCAATAACAGCTTCGGCCACGAGAAGGGCGACGAATACATCCGTTCTTTTGCCCAGCAGCTGGGGCGCGTGGCGTCGGAGACCTGCTTTGTGGGCCGCGACGGCGGCGATGAGTTTATCGCGGTGCTGCGAGATACCGATCGAGCTGCCGTGGAGTCCTGTCTCGCTCGGGTTCGCGCGAACGTGAACGAGTATTCCGAGACTCATCCCGACATGCCTATCAGCTATGCGGTGGGCTATGCGCTTTCCAGTGATTTTGATGAACCGCCTACGATGCGCGAGCTCTTTTCCCAGGCCGACAAGAACATGTACGTCGATAAGAACCGCGTAAAGGCAGCCGAGACAGCCGACCCGCAACGCGAGGACCGCTAAACCCGTCCCAAATGAGCTATTTGAGGAGTTGGGCCATGGCGTTGACGAATTTTTGGACTTGGAGGGTGGGCTCGAGCGGGTAGTGTAGAAAGACCGGCACCTCGCGCCCGCACAGGAACGGCACACCCACAAAGGCCGGGTGCACCCCCGACCATGCGCCGCAGGTGAGCACCGCGTCACCCTTTTCCTCTGCCTCGTTAAAGAGCGCAAAGTCAAAGCTGTCCACGTCGATCACGTCTACGCCGCCGTCGGCCAACAGATCGATACGCAGACTGTCCATAGCGTCGTTGCCGTGACGGAGCACGCGCAGGCGCATGCCCTCCAAGTCGGCAACCGTGATGCGCGTCTTGCGCGCAAGCGGACTCGTGCGCGGCAGGTCGATATAAAACGGCACGTTGACAATGCGAAGCTTTTGGCAGGCGTCGCCCCAGCGCGGGGTAGAAAAACTCGACTGCACCACATCGACCTCGCGGCCCAAGCTGCGCATGACGGTCTCGCGCTCGTCATAGAGGTCGCTTACCGGCACGATCTCAAATCGCAGCGATGGCTCCAGCTCGTGCACGCCCGTCCACATCGAAAGCGTCTGGCGCCCCGGGCACATCATCGACACGCCCAGGCGTACGGCATCGCCATCGCCTGCCGCGCGTCGGGCACGGCGTAGCGCGTCCTCGGACTGCCGCATGATCGAACGTGCATCGTCCACCAGCAGAGCACCTGCCGGCGTCACCTTAACACCAGAATGCGAGCGCTCGAACAGCGTGATGCCGAACTCGGCCTCGAAGCCCGACACCTGCTTGACGAGCGCCGGGGTCGACACGCGCAATTTTGCCGCCGCACGCGAGAAGCTTCCCAGTTCCGCGGCGGCCGATATGGCCTCAAGTCGTCGATCGTACACGTCAATCTCCCGTTTTCGCGCCTGTGGCCACATGATGCCACAGGGGGTTGTTTTCGCAGGTCACGCGCTTAATTGAGAAAAAACTGCATCGCACGGTGTAAACCTACGGTTAACGCCATTCTAACAAATATGCAATTCACCTGCGCAAATGCAAAGCATACGATAACCAGCGAAAACCACGTGGGTCGGTTAATGGGAGCGACCCACCGGGAGGCACAAGAAGGGAAGTTCCTATGAGCAATTGGCTTAAGCTCGAGGGCGATGTCTGCGCCGTGACTGGCGCACTCGGCGGTATGGGCGTCGAGATTTGCCGCGAGTTCGCCCGCAACGGCGCCAACGTCGTCCTGCTCGACCTGGACGAGGAGAAGGTCAAGGCCGCAGCCGCCGACCTCGCCGCCGAGTTTGGCATCCACGCCGAGGGCTACAAGATGAACGCCACCGACGAGGCCGAGGTTCAGGCCGCCGTCGATGCCACCATCGCCGACTTCGGCCGCGTCGACGTCCTCGTCAACACCGCCGGCATCCTGCGCTTCGCCGCCATGGAGGACCTGCCGCTGAGCGACTGGGAGCAGGTGCTCAACGTCAACCTCACCGGTTACTTCATCACCTCGCAGCGCTTTGGTCGCGAGATGATCAAGGCCGGCCAGGGTCGCCTGGTGCACATCTCGACCGTTGCCAGCCACTCCCCCGAGACGTTCTCGGGCGTGTACAGCTCCACCAAGGCGGGCGTCAACATGATGTCCAAGATGCTGGCTGCCGAGTGGGGCCCCTACGGCGTGCGCTCCAACTGCGTCGAGCCCTGCTTCGTTAAGACCCCGATGTCGGCCAACTTCTACGCCGACCCCGAGGTCGAAAAGAGCCGCAGCCGTCTGATCGCCACGCGCCGCATCGGCGAGGTCAGCGATATCGCCAACGCCGTCATGTTCCTGGCGTCCAAGCGCTCGGACTTTACCACCGGCGACGCCATCAAGGTCGACGGCGGCTTCTCCAACATGATGGGCGACCTCACCGCCAAGCCCGGCGGCCGTCGCGCCTATGCCGACAACTACCTTAAGAACAAGGGTGTCGAGCTCTGGTCCGACGAGTCCGGCGTCGCCAAGCCGACTGACCAGTAAACCAACCTGACAGGGAGGCCCGCGGACACGCCCGCTCCTCCCCCGTATCGATTAGAAAGAGTCAAATGGCTTCCAGCAACTCCAACAAGGGTCGCGCCGTCGTGCTTTCCGCCGCGTGCGTCACCATGTTCTTTATCAGCTCCATCGCGCTGTATTCCGTCGTGAGCAAGAACCTGCTCGCCGTCTACCCCGAGTGGTCCAACGCCCTTACCTGGGCCTTCCCGGTCTTTCAGACCATCATGGCCGTAACGGGCATCTTCGCCGGCCGCATCTCCGATAAGATTGGCCCGCGCAACGTCGTGATCGCCGCCGCCGCGTGCTACGGCCTGGGCTGGTTTATGTCCGGCACCGTCACCGAGCCGTGGCAGTTCTACCTGTGGTTCTCGCTCGTCGCCGCCGTCGGCAACGGCCTGGGCTACAACCCGGCGCTCACCACGGGTCAGAAGTGGTTCATCGACAAGAAGGGCCTCGCCTCCGGCATCACCCTGGCCGCTTCGACCGCCGGCCCCGCCGTGCTGTCCCCAGTGCTCGCCTCGCTGCTCATCCCGAGCCTGGGCATCTTTGGCGCCCTTAAGGCGCTCGGCGTCATCTTCTTTGTGACAATCGCCGCCTCTGCCCTGTTCCTGAAGGCCCCCGAGGCCGGCTGGCTGCCCGAGGGCTTCGAGGCCCCCAAGGGCGGCGCGCACGCCGGCACCTTCGGCGACCTCACCCCGGGCGAGATGGTCAAGACCCCGCGTTTCTGGGTCCTCATCGTCACCTTCGCCTTTGCCGCCACCGCGGGCACCCTGCTCGTTGGCAAGGTTGCCTCCATCGCCGCCGTCCAGCTCTTCGCCGACCCCACGAGCGCCGCGGCCGTCGCCCTCGGCGGTGTAGTGGTCTCCGTCAACACCTGCGCCAACCTGGTCGGCCGCCTGTCCTTTGGCCAGATCATCGACAAGCTCGGCGCCTACAAGTCGCTGCTCATCAGCCTTGTCGTCACCATCGTCGCGCTCGTCATCATGTCGATGAGCTTTACACAGAGCATGTTCTTCGTGGCGCTCGCCCTGCTCGGCTTTAGCTTTGGCGCCCTGCTCGTCATCTACCCGCCGCTCACCGGTGGCGCCTTTGGCACCAGCAACATCGGCGTCAACTACGGCATCATGTTTTTGGGTTACGCCGCCTCCACCTGGATCAGCCAGCCCATCACCGCCGTGCTGTATCACGCCGAGGCCGGCAGCGCCGCCTACCAGCAGTCCTTCTACGGCGCCATTGTGATCGCCGCCATCGCCGTCGTGCTCACCGTCTACATGATGGTCTCCGACAGCAAGAAGAAGTTCGCCTAGTTTTACCGATGCGACAAAGGGACAGTCCCCTTGTCGCATTCCACCGGTCACCAGTATTAAGGAGTCGAAATGTCTGAGCTCAACCCCGTCCGCATTGCCGTTATCGGCGCCGGCGCCATGGGCCGCAACCACATCCGCTTTGTCACCGAGGAGCCCGAGGCCGAGCTCGTCGCCATCGCCGACGCCTTTGAGGGCGCCCGCGCCACGGCCGAGGCCGCCGGCGTGCCGTTTTACACCGATCCCGCCCAGATGATGGACGAGGTCAAGCCCGACGCCGTCATCATCGCCACACCCAACGACCTGCACCTGGGCGTTGCCCGCGAGGCTGTGAAGCGCAACATCGTGCCGCTGGTCGAAAAGCCGATCTCCAACGACCTGGAGGATGCCCAGGCCTTTGCCGCCGAGGCCGAGACCGCCGGCGTGCCCGTGCTCGTGGGTCAGCACCGTCGCCACAACCCCTTCGTCAACAAGGCCAAGGAGATCATCGAGTCCGGCGAGCTGGGCAAGCTCACCGTGTCGAGCTTCCACTACATGATCTATAAGAATGACGAGTATTTCGATGTCGAGTGGCGCCGCAAGAAGGGTGCCGGCCCGATCCTGGTCAACCTGGTTCACGACGTCGACCTGCTCCGTTACCTGCTGGGCGAGCCCGTTGCCGTCCAGGGTATGCAGTCCAGCGCCGCCCGCGGTTTTGAGACCGAGGACTCCGCCGTGGTCAACGTCCGTTTTGCCGATGGCGCGCTCGCAAGCATGACCATCTCCGACGCCACCGCCAGCCCCTGGAACTGGGAAGCAACCGCTCGCGAGGATCCGCAGTACCGCCCCTTCGACGCCGACGCCTACTTTATCGGCGGCACTAAGGGCGCCCTGTCGCTGCCCCGCCTGCACCAGTTCTCCTACGACGGCGCCTCCAACTGGCACAAGCCGCTGCAGATGGAGATTCCGGCCGTCGACCCGGCACTGCCGCACAAGATGCAGCTCAAGCACTTTGTGAGGGTCGTCCGCCGCGAGGTCGAGCCCGTCGTAACCCCCGCCGACAACGTTAAGACGCTCACGCTGCTTAACGCTATCAAGGAGGCCGCCGAGACCGGCCAGCTCGTCGAGCTGTAACGCCTTAAGAGCGGGCCGCGGCAAACTCCCCGCCGAGCGCCTTGGTCCGCCACAAATAAGCCCCTCTTCTTCGCCCCGCGAGCAGCCTCCTGCCCGCGGGGCCTTTTGCTACCTTGCCGACGATTTTTCTGGGACGGGGCGGCAAAAGTGGCTAAAAGAGCCCCGTCCCAAAATGACTACTTGGGTGGAGTGGCGGGTGGTATCCTTGGTAGCCCTGTGCTGCAAACGCACCTTAAACGCAAGGAGTCCCATGGATCTTATCGCCCAGCTCGCCCACGAGCTCAACCTTAAGGCCGCCAACATCGAGGCGGCCGTCAAGCTCATCGACGAGGGCAACACCATCCCCTTTATCTCGCGCTACCGCAAGGAAGCCACGGGCGGCATGGACGACGTCGCCCTGCGCACACTCGACGAGCGCCTGTCCTACCTGCGCAATCTTGAGCAGCGTAAAGAGGACGTCATTCTGCTCATCGACGCACAGGGCAAGCTCACGCCCGAGCTCAAGCAGCAGATTCGCGAGGCCACGCAGCTCCAGCGTGTCGAGGACCTCTACAAGCCCTACCGCAAAAAGCGCATGACCCGCGCGCAGAAGGCCCGCGAGGCAGGCCTGGAGCCGCTCGCCAACATGATCATCATGCAGGCCCCGGCCAAGGGCAGCGCACTCGACGCCGCCGCGGCCTACGTCAACGAGGAAGCCGGCTTCGACACGCCCGAAAAGGCGCTCGCCGGCGCGGCGGACATCGTGGCCGAGACGGTGGCCGAAGACCCCGAGAACGTCGCCGACCTGCGCGCCTTTACGCAAAACACCGCCGATATCGTCGTCGAGGCCACCGACCCCGCGGAGAAGACTCCCTACGAGCCGTATTACAGCTATGACGAGCCGCTGCGCCGTATACCCAACCACCGCGTGCTGGCTATCGACCGCGGTGAGCGCGAGGGCAAACTCCGCGTGCGCGTGAACGTCGACGGCGCCGCTGCCACGGCACGCCTCGGCAGCCGTTGGCCCCGACGCCAGGGCGTCTTCGCGCCCGTCTTTGACGCCGCCATCGCCGACGGTTACAAGCGCCTCATGGCCCCCTCGCTGGAGCGCGAGGCCCGCGCCAAGCTCACCGTCCGCGCGCAGACCGAGGCCATTAATGTCTTTGCCAAGAACCTCGAGGGCCTGCTCTCGGCACGCCCCGTGCGCGGCGCCCGCGTGCTCGCGCTCGATCCGGGCTACCGCACCGGCTGCAAGGTCGCCGTCATGGACGAGACCGGCAAGCTGCTCGACCACGGCGTGGTCTATCCCACCAAGCCGCGCCACGACGTCTCCGGCACCAAGCGCGAGCTCGCCCGCCTCGTCAAGAAGGACAGCGTCAACACCATCGTCATCGGCAACGGCACCGCCAGCCGCGAGACCGAGGAAGTCGTCTCGGAGTTCATCGCCGAGCAGGCGCCTGAGCTGCGATACACCATCGTTAACGAAGCCGGCGCATCGGTGTACTCCGCCTCCGAGCTCGCCAGCCAGGAATATCCCGACCTGGACGTCACCGTGCGTGGCGCCATGAGCCTGGGCCGCCGCCTGCAGGACCCGCTGGCAGAGCTCGTCAAGATTCCGCCCCAGTCTATCGGCGTGGGCCAGTACCAGCACGACCTTGACCAGGCCGAGCTTTCGCGCACTCTGGGCCACGTGGTGGAGGACGTCGTCAACCGCGTGGGCGTCGACGTAAATACCGCGAGCGCGAGCCTGCTGGGATACGTATCGGGCATCACGCCGAGCGTGGCCAAGAACATCGTGGCCTACCGCGAGGAAAACGGCGCCTTTACCGATCGCCGCCAGCTTAAAAAGGTCCCCAAGCTGGGGCCCAAGGCATATCTCAACGCCGCGGGCTTCCTGCGCATCAGCGGCGGCAAGAACCCGCTCGACGCGACAAGCGTCCACCCCGAGAGCTACGAGGTGGCCACGGCCGTCCTGGAGCGCGCCGGCGTGGCGGCCAGTGAACTCAGCCGTGGCGGCGTGCCCGATATCGAGCGCCGTCTGGGCAGCATCTCGGCGCTGGCAAGCGACCTGAACTGCGGCACCCTCACGCTCATCGACATCGTCAACGAGCTCAAGAAGCCCGGCCGCGACCCGCGCGACGACGCACCCGAGGTGGTCTTTAGCCGCTCAGCGCTTTCCATCGACGACCTGGAACCCGGCATGGAGCTCAAGGGCACGGTGCGCAACGTCGTCGACTTTGGCGCCTTCGTCGACGTGGGCGTGCACCAGGACGGCCTCGTGCACATCTCCAAACTGGCCAACCGCTTTGTCAAGCACCCCAGCGACGTGGTGCGCGTCGGTGACACGGTCAAGGTGTGGGTCGAAAAGGTCGATCGCGACCGCAAGAAGATCTCCCTCACCATGGTGCAGGGGAAGTAAACCGCCAAAGCAGGGGTACCCCCTGCAGCGACGTGCAAAATCGCGAGTATTCTGCAAATTCCGCCGTTCCGGATGCCCTTCAGAGGCGAAAAAGCAAAAACAGCCCCCGTTTTAGCGTCGTCAGAGCCAAAACGGGGGCCGTTCCATGCTTCGGTTAACTGATAAAGACCTTTACCTTGCTGAATACTCTCAATTTTGCACGTCGCTACAGGGGATACCCTTGCTTACGGCAGAATATGAAAGCCGAGCGAGGCGATATCCTTGGCAAAGCCGCGGACGGTGTCGAGCGAGACCTCGTACGGGTCGCGACCGATGTTCTTCCGCTTGGCCAGGATGCTGTTGGGCACCGTAATGATCTGGCAACCGCAGGCCTCGGCCTGGTAAATGTTGATGAGCTCGCGCGTGGACGCCCACAGGACCTCACAGTTGGGCTTGGCGGCGGCCTTCTTAACCGACTCCGTCATAAACGGAATGGGGTCGACGCCGGTGTCGGCGATGCGGCCGGCAAAGAGCGAGATGATGGACGGCGTCTCGGCGTCAACGGCCTCGACCATCTCATCGACCTGCGTAGGCGTAAAGATGGTGGTGACGTTGACCTTGATGCCGTCGGCGGAAAGCTTGCGGACCAGCTCGGCGGTGGACTCGCCCTTGGTGGTCACGCACGGAATCTTGACGTAGACGTTCTCGGCCCAGGTAGCGATCTCGCGGGCCTCGACCTCCATGGTCTCGACGTCGTCGGCAAAGACCTCAAACGAGACGGATACATCGGTGATGTGGGCCAGGACCTCCTTGGCAAACGCGCGGTAATCCGTCACGCCGCCCTTCTTCATAAGGGACGGGTTGGTCGTGAAACCCTGAACGTTGCCGTTCTCGTACATGTCGAGCATGCCCTCGAGGTTTGCACCGTCAGCGAACACCTTGATTGCCATCTGCCTGATTCCTTTCGTTAGCATACGGCCGATAAACTGCTAAACACTTTACCTACGTTTATCAAGGCGTGAACTGCGGTTTTTTATCTTCTCGGCGAACGGTATAAACACCTCAGTGTTTGGATTGATAAATCGATTGAGCATGCAAAAGCAAAGAGTCGCAGTTTGAGCAAACGTCAGAACGCGGGATTCATTAGATGAGGCCGAAATGCTGCATCGCCGTGACGGTACCGTCGTGTGCGACATCGTCGGTCACGTAGTCGGCGACCGCCTTGACCTCGGGCATGGCGTTGCCCATGGCCACGGCCGTCTCGACCGCAGCGAGCATGCCCAGGTCGTTACCCGAATCGCCGAAGCCAAAGGTGCGCGCGTTGCCGGTGCGACCCAGGTATTCCAGCGCTCGCGCCACGCCCACGCCCTTGTCAATGCCCTTGGGGCTCAGCTCGCGATTCTGACCACCGGTGTTGCACAGCTCAAACTCGCGATCGATAAAGCCGTCATCGTTGGCTACGCGAGCCAGGTAGCTCGCGACGATGCACACCTTGCCCACGCGCAGACTGCCGTCGACGCGCATCTCCTCGGCGGTGTGCACCACAGAAGTGCCGATCAGAGACGACTGCTCAACACCCGCGGGTTCCAGGGCAAAAGTAGCCACGTTGGTCTCGAAAAAGGCCTCAATCCCTGCCGCTGCCATACGGCGCGCAAGCTCCTCGATAACGTCCTCGTCAAAGCAGTCCTCATGCACCACGCGGCCCTCGACCTCGAGCGTCGCTCCCGCCATGGCAACGACACCCGCCGGGTTCAGCGCGCGCAGGCCATCGGCAATCAGCCACAAGGGACGACCCGTGCAGATAAATGCATGGTGTCCCGCGTCGCGCAGACGATGAAACGCCTCGACGACCGCCTGCGAGGGGTGAACCGCCGAAAAGTCCTTGTCGGTCATGTTGTCGGGATCGAACGACGTCAGCGTGCCGTCCACGTCAAAAAAGAGCACGGCGGAATCGGGGCACGCATCAATCATATGGGTTCCTTTCGGGGGCGAGAGTAAACGAAGTATCCATCATATAATGGAGCGACGCAACCAGAGAGGTCACCCATGGAATTTTACGCAAGCTGCCCCGAGGGCTTTGAGTCCGCACTCGCCGATGAGCTTAAACGCCTCGGGCTTTCGCATGTTCGCCGGCTGAAGGGCCGCGCTACATTTGAGGGCGAGCTCGAAGAAGGCTACCGCGCCTGTCTGTGGTCGCGCCTGGCGAGCCGTGTGTTCGTGGTACTCGGGCGCTTTGAGGCGCAGGATGCCGATGAACTGTACGATAGCGTTTACGACATCGCCTGGGAGACCATCATCCGCCCCGGCGCCACCATCGCCATCACCGCCCGCGGCGTGACCGAGCAGCTGCGCAACACGCGCTTCTCGGCCCTGCGCGCCAAAGACGCGCTGTGCGACCGTCTGGCCGAGACCACGGGCCGTCGCGCCGACGTCGATGCCGCCGACCCCGATGTTCACCTGTTGCTTTCGCTGCGTCAGCGCCGCGCGAGCATCAGCCTGGACCTTTCGGGCGACCCGCTGTTCAAGCGTCTGCCGCCCGCTGCGACTCGTGCCGGCGAGGGCGCACACGTGTTGCGCCCCGACTACGCCGCCCTGGTGCTGGCGCAGGTCGGCTGGACCGCACTATGCGAGCGCGAGCTGACGGCCGACGATTACGAAAACGAAGCCCTTCCCACGCTGGTCGATGCCTCGTGCGCCGGCGGCGGTCTGCTGCTGGAGGCCGTGAACATTCTGACCGACCGCGCCCCGGGCGCCGCACGCGAGCGCTGGGGCTTTGAGGGCTGGCAGCTGCACGACGCTGTCCTGTGGGAGCAGCTGCTTGCCGAGGCGCGCGAGCGCGAGGCGGCAGCGCGCGAGCGCCAGGCGCGCATCGTGGCCGTAGACATCGACCCCGCCGCCCGCAAGACTGCCGAGCGCATGGTCAAGTGCGCCGGCTACAAGCGTTTTGTCGACTTTTGTGCCGCCAAGCCCGCCACCGTGCTGGACCATGCGGGCGCCGTCGCCGGTGCCGCCCTGGTCGCGGACACGACCGAGACCCCGCTTTCGCTCATGCACGATGCCATGACGCTCATCGGCGAGCTGCGCCGCGCCCCCGAGCTCGCTTCGGCGCCGGTCGCCGCTCTCACCCGCGACGGCTTGCTGGCCCGCGCGCTCCACGCCGAGCCCGAGCGCTCGATCGCCGTCATGCCCAATAACGAGGAGGCGGCTCTTGAGGTTTGGCCCTCACTCGACCACGCCGCTGCAGCGTTTGAGGCTGCGACCAGCGCGGATGCCGAGGCCGAGGCTGCGGATGCCAACGAAGCCAACGACGAAGCCGCCGCTTCCTCCATGCCCGAACCTGCCGCCACGCTCGACTTGGGCGACGGCAAGCCGCTGCCCGTGCTCATCCCGGAGTCCGAGCAGTTCGCCAACCGCCTGCGCAAGAATGCCCGTCTGCGCCGCAAGTGGGCCAAGCGCGAGGGCGTGAGCTGCTATCGCGTCTACGATGCCGACCTGCCCGACTACTCCGCTGCCATCGACCTGTACGAGGGTTGCCCGCAGACGCCGGGCCGCTGGCTCGTCATCGCCGAATACGCCGCGCCCAAGACCATCGACCCCGCGCTGGCCCAGACCCGCATGCTCGACATCTTGGCCATCGCGCCGCGCATCCTTGATGTTCCGGCCGAGCATGTGCACGCCAAGGCCCGCATGCGTTCGCGTGGCGGCTCGCAGTACGGCAAGCAGGGCGCCGGCAAGGGCGGATCGGGCGAGCGCGCCAACATCGCGCGCCGGCGTCTGCCGCTCATCGAAGAAGGCGGGCTCACCTTTGCCGTCAACTTTGACGACTACCTGGATGTGGGCATCTTCCTGGATCACCGCGTCACCCGCAACCTGGTGCGCGAACACGCCAAACAGGCACGCCGCTTCCTCAATCTGTTCGCCTATACCGGCACCGCCACCTGCTATGCGGCCGACGGCGGCGTCGAGGAAACCGTGACAGTCGACCTTTCCAACACCTACCTGGACTGGGCCGAGCGCAATATGCGCCAGAACGGCTTTGTTGGTCCGCAGCATCATTTTGTGCGCGACGACGTGCTCGCCTGGATTCGCGACCAGCGCCAGACGCGCAACCGCTGGGACTTGATCTTTGTCGACCCGCCCACGTTCTCGAACTCGTCCAAGATGGGCCGCCGCACCTGGGATGTCCAGCGCGACCATGTTGAGCTTTTGGCCGGCGTATCTCGCCTGCTTGCACAGGGCGGACATGCCATCTTTAGCTGCAACCTGCGCGGCTTCCGCCCCGAAACGCGCAAGCTCGCGCGCGCGGGCGTCGTGCTGGAGGACATTACGGCACAGACCATCCCCGAGGACTTCGCGCGCAACCAGAAGGTGCACCACTGCTATATCGTGCGCCGACTGCCCATCGAGGACGCCATGGCCGAGGTCGGCTTTAGCGCCGAGGAGATTGCCGAGCGAACCGAGGAGCTGCGCAACCCCGAGGCGCGCAAGCCTCGTGCAGCAGCGCCCGCGCCCACGCAGGCCGGCAACGGCAAATCAAACTTTGCCGGCAAACCCTCCCCTGCCGGCAAGTCCAAAAAGAAGAAGTTCTACGCCAGCAAGCCCAAGGGCAAATAACAAAGTTGCGGTGGAATACGGACTGTTTTACCTGGAATTAGGCAAATATAGACCGTATTTCACCGCAACTCATAGTGGGATGGCGGACGCCGTCCTACCCTTGGGTGACCAGGCGGTAACCGATGCCCACGTGCGTCTGGATATAGCGCGGATGCGCGGGGTCGGACTCGATCTTCTTGCGCAGCGTGCCCATAAAGACGCGCAGGCTCGCCAGGTCGCTCTTAGTTGCCGTGCCCCAAATCTCGTGCAGGATAAACTGGTGCGTTAGTACCTTGTCGGCGTTATGTGCCAGCAGGCACAAGAGCTTGTACTCAATCGGCGTCAGATGCAGCTCCTCGCCATCCATCGTGGCAATGCCGGCATCAAAGTCGATATGCAGCTCACCGGCATCGAACGTGCCCTCGGATGCAACGCCGCCCGATTGCGCATACGAAAGGCGCCTGAGCGTCGTGCGAATGCGCGCGAGCAGCTCCTCGACCGAAAACGGCTTGGTCAGGTAGTCGTCGGCGCCGGCATCGAGTGCGCGAATCTTGTCCGCATCCTCGCTACGCGCCGATACCACGATAATCGGCATGCCCGACCATGCGCGCACCGACTCCACCACCTTGACGCCGTCCATATCGGGCAGACCCAGGTCGAGCAGCACAATGCTCGGTGCCTGCGATGAGGCGGCAGCGATGGCGGCATGGGCGGTCTCCACGGCCATATGACGCAAGCCGTGCGCCTCGAGCGCGGCAACAATAAGATTGCGGACAGCGGGGTCGTCCTCAACGACCAAGATGAGCGGTTTTACGGCAGAGTTCGGCACAGCGCTACTCCTTATCAAACGAAACGTCGGCGACGGGAAGCTCAATCGTAAAGACCGAGCCGTGCGGGTCCGCCGCGGCAACCTCTATGCTACCGCCATGCGCCAGCGCAATGGAGCGGCAGAGCGAAAGCCCCAGGCCCACACTACGGTGGCTGTCGGCCAGGCCATGGTTGGCGGTATAGAACGACTCGAAGATGCGCTCGCGATCCTCGGGTGCGATGCCTGGACCATCATCGGCCACCGAGCACGCCACGCGTCCATCGTCGACGCTAATCGAAATCATGATATGCGAGCCTGCGGGCGTATAGGTGATGGCGTTGTTCACCAGATTGACCACCAGCTGCACCATCAGGCGCGCATCGACGTTGACGAGCGCCGGCTCATCGCACGCCACCACCTTAAGGTCGTGCTCGCGCACGGCAGGGTTCACGTGGCGCAGCGCCTCCTCCACGATATCGTCCATGAGCTCGAGCGTGGTCGACAGGCGCATACCGCCGCCCTCGAGCTTGGTGATGGCGAGCAGGTTCTCGACGGTGGCGTTGAGCCATTGCGCATCCGAGCGAATGGACAAGAGCAGGCCGCGGCGCGTTTGGGCGTCGAGCACGGCGGTGCCGGTCGAGCCCTGGTCGAGCAGCACATCGGCATTGCCCGAAATACTGGTGAGCGGCGTGCGCAGGTCGTGCGAGATGGAGCGCAGCAGGTTGGCGCGCAGCTGCTCATTTTTGGCAAGCACCGCCGCCTCCTCGCGGGCCTCCATGGCGCGGGCGCGGTCGAGCGCCAGCTCGCCTTCGCTCACGATGGCATCGGCAAGTGTCCGCTCCTCATGCGTCAGCACGTCGGGCTCGGCAACGATAGCCAGCACGCCCACTACCGAGGCGGGATCGCCCGAGCGGACGAAGCCGTTGCCCGTGCGAACCGTCAGGTAGATGCCATAAAACGCCGAGCCGCCAAACGTGGCATCGAGCGGCGTTCCCACATAGGCGGACGCCGAGAGCTGCGGCGGCATCTGCGGCGCCAGTTCATGCACCGGTGCGGCATCGCCCACGGCCGTGTATGTCGCACGCGGCAGCAGGTCATCGCCCTCGGCGTCGGCGCTGTACCACACGACCGGACAGCCCGAAAGACGCGCCAGCTGCGTCGCCATGGCATGGACAATCTGCTGCTGATCGGCGCACCGCTGCAGCATGCGGTTGGTCTCGAGCACCATATGCGTGCGGCGGTCGCTGGCGGCAGCCTGTGCCAAGGCGCGGCGCAGGGCCAACGCAATCGAGCTCGACACAAGCGAGACCACGAACATGATGAAGAACATGCCGGGATAGCCGCGGTCGATAAGCGACAGCGAGTAGCGCGGGTCGACAAACAAGAAGTTGTAGAGTGCCACGGCGGCAGCCGAGCTCAGCAAGCAATACAGGCGACTCCAGGTAAAGAATGCGCACAGCTGAACGGCGAACACATAGACGATCATGATGCTCGGCGCGAGACCCGGATGGTCGAGCAGCGCGCCCACAATCGTCGCCGCGACCAGCAGCCCCACCGATACGCAAGCGTCATACAGAGGAGTGCGGCGCGTCAGCGTTGTGCGCCGCCACCAAAAGCTATCGGCAATATCGCCGTCCGTACGGACGTCCATCAGCGCCCCGCCCCTCTCTCGAAAACAAAAACCACCACAAAGGGACAGGCACCTTTGTGGTGGTTTCCCCTTGTGGTGGTTCCAAGTGTAAAGCCTTTGCAACCTGCGGACGTTAGACAAACAGCACGTGCGCGAGCAGTGCGCACACGCACGCCGCTCCAAATACCAGTGCCACGATCGAGATCACGCGGTCGGCCATGTCCATGTTGGCACGATTCGTAAAGAACCGATCTTCGGCGGCGTCGACGCGCGCCTCACGCACCATTTCGACCACCGCCTCACGGCCATCGAGCGCCTTTGTATCCATGTTTACCTCCCCGGCCCCATGCTTATCCATCAAAAACCAACTCCGTGTAGCCGCCAACGTCTACGGCCGCTCGTTGGGAGCCAGGCGTTGCATCTTGTTCACGGCCTTGAACTTGGTGAACAGCGGCACGTACTCAAAGCTCACGTTGGAGTTCTCCAGGCCGTACCAACGCGCGGGCGTGCCGGCGGCGCGGCGGATGATGTACTTGAGCGTGATGGCCGTACGCTCGCTGGGCTCCACATCGCTTTCGGGCGCCAGAAGCTTACGGATCAGGACGAACTTGAACGTGCCGATGTTGCCCGGATCCTTGTAGACCGAGTAGTCATGCGTCTGCGGCGGCAGCTCGCCGGTGGCAGCCAGGTCCTGAACAACCTGACGCAGGTAGGCATTGACGCGCTGGTTGATCTTGTAGCCCAGGTACAGATGCACGCGGAACACGTAGTCGGTGCCGAACGTCTCGACCGAATAGGCAAAGGTATGCGGCTCGTCCATGGTCTCGACATTCACGAACCACCAGGCGCGGGCGCGCTTGGGATGCTTGTCCAAGATCGAATAGACGATATCGCGGTCGATGTAGTCGGTATGGGTGTCCTTGGTCAGGTACACGACGTTGTCGCTCATGCGCTCGTAACGGTCGTCGTCACGCAGGCGCTTGAGCTGCGGCAGGTAGCTGCGCAGCGGCAGCAGCGTAAACTGGCGCTGCTCGACCGCCGTGCCGTTGTACCAGCACACCATAATGCCCATGATGAGTGCAGCCATGAGGATGGTGAAGTAACCGCCGTGGAAGAACTTGGTGAGCGAGCTCACGAAGAAGAAGCCTTCGAGCAAAAGGAAGAAGGCCGCGAAGATCCACGGAGCAACCTTGAGCTTGCGCTCCTCGTGCAGGTAGAAGAAGAGCAGCAGCGTGGTGCACATCATAGTCAGCGTAATGGCAAGGCCGTACGCGGCTTCCATATGCGCCGAGTTCTGGAACAGCAGCACCACGATGACGCAGCCGACAAGCATGACGTTGTTGACCATGGGGATGTAGAGCTGGCCCTTGGTCTCGGCAGGGTAGAAGACCTGCATGTGCGGCATGAGATCCAGACGGCTGGCCTCGGACACCAGCGAGAATGCGCCGGTGATGAGCGCCTGCGAGGCAATGATGGCCGCGACGGTGGAAAGGCCGACGGCAAACGGGCGCAGGCCCGGGGCGAGCATCTGGTAGAACGGGTTGAGGTCGGCAATGCCCATGAGCTCGGGGTTGGCAGCGTTGTTCATAAGCCAAGCGCCCTGGCCCATATAGGAAAGCAGCAGGCAGCACTTAACGAACGGCCAGGTAGCGTAGATGTTGCCGCGGCCGACGTGGCCCATGTCGGAGTAGAGCGCCTCGGCACCGGTGGTGGCGAGGAAGCAGCTGCCCAGAATCATGATGCCCGCGTGGTTGTTGGGGCTCAACAAAAAGGCGATGCCGCGGAGCGGGTTGAGGCACAGCAGCACGGCGGGGTGCTGTAAGACAAAGAACAGACCCGTGCCGCCCAGGAATAGGAACCACAGCGTCATGATGGGGCCAAAGGCGTGACCGATCTTGGCCGTACCGATGCGCTGTACCAAGAAGAGCACGATGATGATGGCGAGCGTAATGGCGACGACGCGGCCCTGGTCATCGCCCAGCACGGCATGGACCGCCGGGATGGTGCGCAGGCCCTCGATGGCCGTGGTAACGGTAACGGCCGGCGTCAGGATGCCGTCGGCGAGCAGCGCGGCGCCACCCAGCATGGCGGGGATGATAAGCCACTTGCCGCAACGCTTGACCAGGCTGTACAGGGCAAAGATGCCGCCCTCACCATGGTTATCGGCGCGCAGCGAGATGAGCACATACTTGATGGTGGTCAGCAACGTGACCGTCCACACGACAAGGGAGAGCGCGCCGAGCACGAACTCCTCCGTGACGCTTCCGATGCCGCCGTTGCCGGCAACGAGCGCCTTGGTTACATACATGGGGCTGGTGCCGATATCGCCGTACACCACGCCCAGCGTGACGAGCATCGCCGAGATGCTCACAGGAATCGCAGCGTGCGAGGCTGCCTCCTTGGCCTTTTGTTCCATAAGCCGGTTTCCTCCCAACTTTAATGTTCGAAGGGATTATAGGTAATCGGCCCATGTTTTAATGCACTGTTTTCCCAGCTAGATAAAGATTTATACAGTCTTTAGGCTACCGCGGCGATATGGAATGCAGCAAAGGAACTATCCCTTTGCCGCATCTGTCATTTTCCGAGCCAGTTTTTGAACCACCACTCCATGGATCGGCTCATCTCGGCCATAAAGGGACTGGTGTGTTTGCGGGTGTAGATATCCACCACGCGCTCGCCCACCTCGCGGGCATGCGGGCGAAACATCGCATCCATCTCGGCCACCTGTGCATCCATAGTCGCGGTATCGGCGCGGCGATAGCGCTCCTCGTGCACCAGGTTCACCACGGGATGTGCGATTGCCGGGCGCTCCTTGCGGGGCGTGCCGATGATGAGCATCGATAGCGGCATGGTATAGGGCGGCAGATCGAGCAGCTCGGCAACTTCCTCGGCGTTCTCCACGATGTCGCCAATGTAGCAGCTCCCCAGGCCCAGGGCCTCGGCGGCAACCACGGCGTTTTGCGCAGCGATCACGGCATCCTGCGCCGCGATGGCAAAGTCGCCCAGACCCGGTGCACAACGGGGCGACTTGCCCGTGCGCTCGACAAACTCGGGCTCAAAGCAGCCCACGTGCTCAAACAGATCGATCCACTTGGCATAGTCGACCACAAATATTAGTGCCCAGGGCGCCTTGGCGATCATGGGCTGGTGGTCACACAGGTCAGCCAGACGGTCCAGCGTAGCCTGCTCGCGAATGCTCACGATGGAATACATCATCATGGCGCCCGCCGACGGTGCGCGGCTCGCCGCATGCAAGATCGCCGCCCGCTGCTCGTCGGTCACCGCTACGGGACGGTCGCTGTCATCGCGCGCGAAAGCACGCGTGGACGAGCGGTGTTCCAAGATGTCCAGCGCCGCGTTGCCCGTAGTCTCGACCGGATAGCCGCCCGCGTCCACGCCCACAGCTCCGCCGCAGTACTCGGCGCCCGTCATACAAACCTGCTCGCCCATAGCTCTATCCTCGCTAATTCTTTAAGAAGCCTTTACGTTTCCGTGTAATTCCCGTCCATTATCGCGCAGGTCGCCACTACATTGCGCCACACCGCCACACGTGCGCGTTAATATGGCTGGTTGTTGTGCGCAGCCACCAATTGCAGCGCATATCTTGGTAACAATCGGGTAAACCCCCGCTTTCGTAGGTTTTAGTTTGTGAGGAGTCTCAGCATGTTCGCAGCCGCCATCTCGCTCGTCGGTCTTGCGGCGACCGTCTACCTTGTTTTGCGCGAGGCCAAGGCCATTCGCGCTCAGTCGGACACCGTTGCCAAAAGCGCTCTTGGGTGGAGCGTCGCCTTCGGCCTGTTCCAGCTCTTTTTGACCATTTGGGGCGCCATTGGCCTCGTCGCCCAAAACGAGCCGCTCGCCTTTGTGATGCTCATCCTGACCAATGCCATTCTCACCGGTTGCGCCTGGGCCAGCATCGCCCGCGACCGCATCGCCCCGCGCGTCTTTGCGTTCGCTGCCACCGATGCCCCCGCCCCCACCGGCAAGCTTGCCCGCCTGCGCGGCGCCTTTGTGGGCAAACCGCTCGTCGCCGCTGTCTTGTGCCTGCTGCTCGCCGGCGTCTTTGCGCTGCTGGGAATGGAAGTCTCGTCCAACCACGACTTTACCTGGGTCTACCCCCTGTGCATCCTGCTCGAGTGGGCCATCATCACCGTGCTCATGACCGGCCTGTTCTTCCTGTTCCAGCGCCACGGCGCAGCTCCCGCGGTCCTGGCCTTTGCCCTCTTTGTCCTGGGCATTGCCGAGTTCTTCGTCATCACGTTTAAATCCATGCCCATCCAGCCGGGCGACCTTTCGGCCATCTCCACCGCCGCCGCGGTCGCCGGCACCGGCTACACCTTCTCCATCTCGCTGTTCTGTGTGCTGTCCATGGGCTTTACCGCCATCGCCATGCTGCTGTGCGAGTACGCCGGCCTGGTGGCACCGCACCGTCAGAAGGGTGCCGCCAACGCCAAGCGCATGCTGCTCACCAACCTGCTCGTGGCAGTGCTGTGCCTGGGCGGCGTAACCGCGCATGTCACGCTCATCGACTACTACAACACCCTCGGCATCACCGTCTACACCTGGCGCCCGCTCGAGAGCTACTGGCGCGAGGGCTACCTGCCCGCCTTTATTAGTGCGGCGCAGTCCATCAAGCCGCCCAAACCCGCCGACTACTCCGTCGACGATGCCAAGGCCACGCTCAAAAAGTACGCCAAGGCCTACGACAAGTCCGACGCGGCCAAGAGCGACGAGCGCGCCGCCGCAAAGGAGCAGTTCGACAGCGAGAAGCCCACGGTCATCGCCATCATGAACGAGACCTTCTCAGACCTTTCGATCTACCAGAACATGCGCGCCGGCTACGAGGGCCCGCAGTACTTTAAGAACCTGTCCAACTGCCTCAGCCGCGGCAAGCTCTATGTGAGCGCCTACGGCGGCGGTACCGCCAATACCGAGTTTGAGTTTATGACCGGCAACTCCATGGCCAACCTGGGCTCGGGCGTGTACCCCTACACCATCTACAACATGGAGACGACCGGGAACCTGGCAGAACAGTTCAAATCGCTCGGCTATTCCACCACGGCCATGCACCCCAACCACGCGACCAACTGGAACCGCGAGAACGTCTACAAGGACTTTGGCTTTGACCAGTTCCTGTCTATCAATGACTTCCAGGGAGCCGACACCCTGCGCGGCATGGTGACCGACCAGGCTACCTACGACAAGATTCTTGAGCTGCTCGACCAGAACGCCGATCCGCAGTTTATCTTCGACGTGACCATGCAGAACCACTCGGGCTACGATACGGGCCTGCTGCCGGTCGACAAGCAGATGCACCTGAATATCGACACGACCGATTTGGACGCCAAGACCGTCGAGGACGGCACGCTCTCCGATGTCGACGAGTATGTCTCGTGCATCGAGCAGTCCGACCAGGCGCTGCGCTACTTCCTCAACGCCCTGAGCAAGCTCGACCGTAAGGTGGTCGTGGTGTTCTGGGGCGACCACCAGCCGTTCTTCCCGTCCAAGTTCAATGACAAGTGGTTTACCGGCGAAGACGATGCTACGCATCAGGAGCGCCTGTGGCAGACCGACTACATCATCTGGGCCAACTACGACGTTGCCGGCTGCGACCAGACGAGCGAGACCGACGCCCTGTCCACCAACTACCTGTCCACCCAGCTGATGCAGCTGATCGGCGCCCCGCTGACCGACTACCAGAAAGCGCACATGACGCTGCGTAAGTCGCTGCCCGCCATCAACTCGGTGGGCTACGAGGACGCCAGCCTGCGCTGGGCGCTCTCCTCCAACGTCACCGGTGACGACGCCGCTGCCGCAGCCGCAACCAAGGCGCGCGAGGATTACGCCAAGATGCAGTACTACGAGATGTTCCGCGACGGCAAGAACGTGTACACCGAGCACTTCCAGACCGAGGCCAACGAGACCGACCCCAACCTGGCGCCGGGTACGACCAAGATCAAGTAGCGGCGCGTCTTAACTGGTTCGTCTGCCCGGCGACGCGGAACGTAAGGTTCCCTGCTCGGTCAGTCCTGCGCAAGACGAAGGCCACATTAAGTGGCCTTCTTTGCGTGCGGAACTCGCGATGAACCTTATATGCCTCCGCCTGGACAGACTCCCTGATGTTGGGGCGTGGCTTGTCTTGGGTGTATCGCCGAACATATATAAGTTGAAGGCCACGTTATGTGGCCTTCTTTGTTTGCGGAAAGTGTGTCCCGGAATTCTTGTCTGGAATGGGATGCAGTTTCCACTTGGGACCCGATTGGGAAAGTGTGTCCCACTATTCAGCTGGATTCCGGGATGTATTTTCCGGTTGAGGCTCGTTGGGAAAGTGCGTCCCACTTTGGGGGCTGATTCTGGGACGTGGTTTCCGGTTGGCTCTCATTGGGAAAGTTCATCCCATTTCTCGGCCTAATTATGGGACGCAGTTTCCCGTTGAGGACCCTTTGGGAAAGTGCGTCCCGGTCTGGGCGCTCAAACTGGGATGGATTTTCCGGATGAGGGCTTGACGGAAAATGTGTCCCGTTCCGGGCGCTAATTGTGGGATGCAGTTTCCGCTTGCGGAGTCTCCACTCAACAGAAAACCCGGGTGGCCTGTTTTTTGGCTACCCGGGTTTTTGGGTTGTCGATATGTTCGACTGGCTACTAGTGGGTCTTGCGGCGCTTGATCAGCATGATGAGGGCTATCACTACGAGCGTTGCTCCCGCTGCTGCTGCGGTGGCGACTAGAGCGAATGTTTGGTCGCCGGTGTTTGCGAGGTTCTTCGCTGTGGTCGTAGTCTTGACCTTGGTGTCGGTCTTAGCTCCGTTGTCGGACTTGGGCTTGTCCGGGTTCGTCGGGGTCTCAGGAGTCTCGGGGTCCTTTGAGCCTTCGGAATCGGTTGGGCCGGCGGTGTTTACCAGCGTATGGTCCAGGAACTTCTTGGCGCCCGCACTTGCCTGTGAGAACAGGCGGCGCGTGCGGATCGGGGTGGCGTTCACCGTTGTGGGCGCCGTCTCCCCGGCCTCGATATTCACGAGCGTCGTGCCGGTGTCGAGGCCCACGTCGTTGTATCCCACGTGGCAGTAATACTGCGCACCGTCATCGTCTGCGGTCAGGTCAATCTCGAGCTTTGAGGCCGTTCCAGCCGCGAGGTTGCCATCGGCACCCACGAGCTTAAACTCTGTCTCGCCGCGGCCCTTGCGGTACCACATATAGGTCGGTGCCAGCCCTGTTTCGCTATCGTCGGCACCGAGTTGCTTCACATGGCCAATCGCCGAGAGCGTCAGGTGGCTTCCCGCCGTGCGCTCAACCGAAGAGTCGTATCCAAGATCCGACCCCTCCGCAGCATCCGCCGCAGGTCCGCTCACGGTCATCGTCATGCCATCGGGCATGGTCTTGACCGTGATGATTGCCGAGCGAATACCTGTTTCGGTCGTGGATCCATTCTTAACGGCGGCGATGGCGAATCGATACTCCGTATTGGGCTGCAGCCCATCCCACTTGAGCGAGGTCTGCGTGTTGTCGGCAATCTTCCAGCTATTGACGACCGCATCCGCCGCATTGCTCTGCAGCATGCCCACGCCGTAGCTAAAGCCACTCTTGTTTGCGAGTACATCGTCCCAGCTAAACGTAACGCTGGTCGAATCGACGGCGTTTGCCGTAAAGCCCGTCACGGCCGGCGCGTCGGGCATCTCGACGTCCTTAACGTCATAGCCCACGATCCAGAACTGGTCGGTGTCCTTGGTGCCGAGCTTGTCGCCCGAGTCTGCCTCGAACTTGTCGACATCCACCGCGTTGACGCCCAGACGCCACACAAAACCGTACTTGCCCTGCGCGGCCTCGGGCAGGTTGTCGACGGTGCCGCCGTATTCGGTCGATTCACTCGAGGAGTTACCCGTAGTAAAGCCGGCGTTGGCACCAAAGCACAGGCCGCCAAACAACTCGTGCTTTGCGAGCTTCGCGCCCATGACAACGCTGCCGTTCAGCGTCAAGCCGAGCTCGAGCTCCTGCTCCTTGCCCTCCTCGACTTCGATGGTCTGCTCAATGCTCGCCCCCGACTGCGCGGCGGCGCCGTTAAACCCATCGTGCGTGTAGGCGCGCGTTACGCCAGGCTTGCCCAGGCCAAAGGAATCCCCAACGGGAGTCTCGCCGTTGAGCGTCGTTTGATAGGTTCCGGGTTCTCCCGACCGGTTGGTCAAAAAGTAGCTGAGCGGCGTCATATTGTGCTGTTTGGCAATGCGGTCATAGGCCTCGACATTAACGACCGAGGTCTGCGCGCCGAGCGACACGGGCGCCGCCATCACGCCCTTGCCACCAGTTTCCTCATTTTCGATCTCATACTCGTAATAGACCATCGGAATCGTGTAGAGCACGGTCTTGTCACCCTCGCCGGCATGCGACTCATAGCTTACGCTTGCGCTGACCGTGCGCTCGCTCCGGTAGTCATAGCATCCCTCGGCGGCAAAATCGACTGAAGCATTCATCGCGACCAGGGGCGGACCGGTCTGCACCTCGACGGCAACGCCCAACTCGGCGCCAATGGTATAGCCCTGGGATGTCCCCGTGCCCTTTTCCTCTCCGTATGACGTGCCGCCCAACACCAGATAGCCGTATGCCTGCTCCAGATCCTCAACATAGGGCGCATCCTGCAGCACGGCAAGCACGCGCGGGTTGGTATAGACCTTGTAGCGGTCCTTGTACGTGATCTTGACGCTGTCGTTGTCGACATCGGGCAGCGCGAGCGAGATAAATGTGCCGTAGGTAGTGCCGCGACGGTTGCTCTCGCTAATCACCTGCTCCTCGCCGCGGCGCACCTTTCCGTTCTCGTCGAGCGAAAAATGCGAGGCGGTCATCCAATAGTAGTCATCGTTCTTGCGCAGGTCCTCGTCGCGGTGCTTGCCCACCACGGCGATAAAGCTCTCGTTATAGCGGTCCGAACCCGAGACGCTGCCCGCCTTGACGTCGCTGATCCACACCTGCTCTATACCCTTGTGGTCATGCTTGTTGCTGCTGTTGTATTGCTGACCGCTCATGCTCATGGTTCCGACCATGGACCCCAAGCCCTGAGCCCCGCTCTGTGCCGTGTTGCAGGCAAAGTCGCGGAACACATCGCCGCCCACGAGCACCTCGTCGACCGCCAGCTGCTCGGACAGGCCGTCAAGGTTGGCAGTGGCAAGGGCAATAGGCGCCAAGGTGCACGGATAGCGCTTATCCTGAGCGCTATCTTTCCATGCGCTGTTGGGCACATGCGTCAGCCCATAGGAGGCGAGGAGCCCATCTCTGTATTCCTTGCAATCGGAAAGCTTGAACTCGCCAGACTCCGAGTCAAAATACGCGTAGCGGTACAGCGCGCCGTACAGCCCCTTGCTGCCGTCAGAAGCGCCGTAATCAAAAGCGCTGCGTTGTCAGTCATAGCCCGCAAGAATAAAGCCCGTGACGGTTTCACCCGTCTTCTTTCCTTCTTCATCGTAGGCGGCAAACGTGCCGAACGTCGCATTCGCAGCGACCATGGTCTTGCCGTTCGCGGAGAGGGAGATTGCGCCCGCGTCGCCCAGAGCATCGACATGGACGAGCGCACCCTTGGATGCATCCCACGAAAACAGCTCGCAATGCGTCGACTTATCAATATTCTTCTTGCCGTAGGGTGCCGAGACCACGATGGCGAGGTCATCGCAAAAATCGCGATCGAGGTCGCCGGCCGCTAGCGAAACGACAGGAGCTGACTGAAGCTGCGTCCAGGAGTCGTTCCCGCCCTTGTTGTGCGTGGTGTAGTCCGCGGCGTTACCGGCATCGATCTTGACGACGCTTTGCTTCCAGTTGCCGCCCTCCAAGTCATACATGTCGACTACAGCCTTGCGCACGCCGTTCTCGTCGACATAGCAGCCCGCGTAGACAAAAAGCTCGTCGACGCCGTCGCCATCGACATCGCCCGCCTCGACATCAAAGACGGCGTCGTGCTCTTGCAGGTAACCGGCATCCAGGTACTTAAAACGGCCTTCGTACATCATATTAGTGTTGACCGTCACCGGCAGGTGTGTGTCGAGAGTGCGCGTACGCCCGTTGCTAAACGAGTAGAGGACCAGCTCAACCTTTCCGGCGTATGACTTGCCGTCAATCGTCGTGGAGGAACTGTCGCCGTAGGCACGGAGCTCGGCAACGCGGCCCTTTTTGCCCGTGCTGGCGTCGCTGCAGAACTCAACACTCGTGGCGTGAATGCCCGAGAAACCGTTGTTGTCGTTGGCGAGTACTGTTGAGGACTCATTGTTGCTTAGGTACGACCAGGTGCCGCCACCGTAGTCGCTATGCTTGTAGAGATCGCTGTTCGTATCGAAGTTGTTGACGTTTTGCCAGAACTTTGCGGCGCCCCACACACTTCCATAGCCATCGGTGAGTTTGCTGCTGCCGCCAATGTCACCGCGCTCGACGTTCTCGAGCTTGTCGCGCAGAGCGTAGCGATTGCCATGGCTACCGTTAGCTGCCATATAGACCTCGCTGCGCGTGGCAAACGTCGTGGGGGTATCAGTGGAATAGGGGCCAACGGTATCGGCCGGAATGTCCTCGCTCGTGCCCAGACCCAGGGCTTGATAATCCTGCTCGGTCATATCGGTGATTGCGGGCGCGTCTGCCGCCTGGGCAACCTGGGGCGTGACCGTGAAGCAGGCGACGCTCGTGGCGATCAACGCAGCAAGCGCCGCCGTCCCAACAAGCGGGATTTTCGACAGCCTACGGATACGGGGGTGTGGAACGTACATGAGGGACCTCGCTTTATTCGAGTGGAGTGGACTCATTTTTGCAAATGATACATCCGATGCCCGATATCACGTGTCTCATTTTCGCCAACGGCGTGTCTCATTTTTGAGAATCCGAGATGCCGCGGAAATCTTATCCCAGCTCAAAGGCCATTTCTGGGATGTATTTTCCGTCGAGTGCCTCATCGGGAAACTGCATCCCATTTCAAGCGTCGATTCTTGGACGCACTTTCCCCTTAGACCCTCAACCGGAAACCGCATCCCACTTTGAGCGCAAATTCCGGGATGCATTTTCCGCTTGAGCCTCATTGGGAAACGGCGTCCCACTTTGAGGGCTGATTGTGGGATGCATTTTCCGGTTTTGCTCTCATTGGGAAAATGCATCCCGTTTCTTGACCGAATAATGGGACGCAATTTCCCGTTGGAGCGCCTTTGGGAAAGTGTGTCCCACTTCGACCGCCCAGAGTGGGATGCACTTTCCGCAAAGCACCTCAACGGGAAACTACGTCCCATTCCAAAGGCAAATTCCGGGACGCATTTTTCGAAAGCCTGCCCATCCGGAAAGCCCGTCCCACTTTGGACGCATCCGGGCACGGAACCATCGACCTATCAGGCCTCCCATCAATAAAGAGGCGTCCTCCCGGACGGCGGGGCACGAAGTTCATCGCGAGTTCCGCACGCAAAGAAGGCCACTTAATGTGGCCTTCGTCTTGCGCAGGACTGTAGAGCAGGGAACTTCGTGCCCCGACGCCCGGGAGGACGTTTCATTTAGAAAGATGGACCGACCGCCGTCAGCGATGGGAGCTACTCCCCCAGCACGGCCTTTTTGGCGGCTGCGGCCATGTTGCCCAGATCCTCCTTGGTGGGATGGTCCTTCGCGGCAACCCAGTTGTCGAGCAGCATCTTAAATCGGGCGTTGTCGGGATCTTGCTCGAGCATGGCCTCGTAGCGCTGCTTGACCGCGGGGCCCATCTTGCCCTGGCACATCGCCCAGCCCGCAAGCTCGGCATCCTCGGCCAAATTGGAAGTTACGCGGTCGATAATCTGCTGATAATAGCTCTGGTCGGCCCCAAAGCCGCAGGTGCCAAACAGGAACACGCGCTTGCCGTGCAAGGCGGAGAGCAACGCCGCGACCGAAGGCGTGCACGCGCCCTTGTCGCACCAAAAACCGACGAGCACCGTGTCGGCCGTGCAGGCGCCCTGCGCCTCGAGCGCAACCTGATCTGCATCCGCATCATCGCTCAACGCCGCGGCATGGACAAACTCAACACCCGCAGCCTGCAGAGCGCGCTTGATCGCGCCCGAAACCATCCTGGTATTACCGCTCTTGCTGTTAACCACCAAAGAGCACGTCATAGTCACGCTGCCTCGTTTCCCCCAAAACTAAAGCCACTAATGCAATTTATTAGATGAATATCTTAGTACTAACGTGACAGATGTAAACCACCGTCTGTCGATTGATTAATTTGCCCCACGGGCTTGCTTACTGGGCGAATTGGCTGCGGTAGAGTTCGGCGTAGAAGCCGCCTGTCGCTAGCAGCTCGTCGTGCGTGCCGTGCTCGATAATCTGGCCGTCGCGCATCACCAGGATGCAGTCGGCGTTGCGAATCGTGCTCAGGCGATGCGCCACCACAAAGCTCGTACGGCCAGCCATAAGCTCGTCGAATGCCGCCTGAACCTGCAGCTCAGTGCGGGTATCGATGCTCGAGGTCGCCTCGTCCAGCAGCAGAATCGCCGGGTCGGTGAGCATGACACGCGCGATGCACAGCAGCTGTTTTTGACCCTGGCTAAACGTGCCGCCGTCCTCGCCGATCACTGTATCGTAGCCGCCTGGCAGCTGCACGATAAACTTGTGCGCGTGCGCGCGCTTGGCCGCCTCGACAACCTGTTCGCGCGTGGCATCGGGACAACCATAGGCGATATTTTCCGCCACCGTGCCCTCGAACAGCCACGTATCCTGCAGCACCATGCCAAAGGCGCGGCGCAGGCTTGCGCGCGTGTAGTCACGCGAGGAACGGCCATCGACCGCAATGCGACCGGCATCGATATCGTAAAAACGCAGTAGCAAATTGATGAGCGTCGTCTTGCCGCAGCCCGTAGGGCCAACGAGGGCAAAGCGCATGCCGGGCTTGGCCTCGATGCAGATATCCTGCAGCAGCTTGCGGTCGGGCACGTAGCTAAAGTCCACATGCTCAAAGGTCACCTCACCCTGCGGGGCGGCAAGCTCCACGGCATCCGATGCGTCGGGCTCCTGCTCGCGCGCATCGAGCAGCGCAAACATGCGGCGCGCCGAGGCATAGGCCGTCTGGATCTGCGTAATGACGTTGGTGACCTCGTTGAACGGCTTGGTGTACTGGTTGGCGTAGGACAGGAAGATCTGTACGCCGCCCACCGTAAGCGCCGCGGGCACGCCCGTGATCACGCCCACGCAGCCGATCACAGCGACCACGGCATAGATGATGTTATTGATAAAACGCGTACCGGGGTTGGAGAGCGAACCCATAAACTGCGCGCGCTCACCTGCCGTATAGAGCTCGGCGTTGAGGACATCGAAGCGCTGCTGGGCGTTCGAGCCATAGGCAAAGGCGTCGACAAGCTTTTGCTCGCCCACGTACTCCTCGATATGGCCGCCAAGCTGACCCTGAATACGCTGCTGCGCCGTAAAGCTCTTGTTGGAGAGCTTGGCGATGGCGCTGGCCGCAAAGATGGAGAGCGGCGTGACGAGCACCACCACGAGCGTCATGGTCAGGTTGATGGAAAGCATAAACGCGAGCGTGCCCACGATGGTAATAACACCGGTGAAGAGCTGCGTGAAGCCCTGCAGCAGACCGTCGCCCACCTGGTCGACGTCGTTGACCACGCGGCTCATAAGGTCGCCGTGGGCATGGCTGTCGATAAAGCTGAGCGGCATGCGGCTGAGCTTATCGCTCGCCTCCACGCGCATATCGCGCACCGTTTCGTAGGACAGGCGGTTGACGCAATAGCCCTGCAGCCACTGGAAGGCCGCGGCGCCTACCACGACGAGCGCGAGTTTGGTGACAAGCGGCAGTAGCGCGTCGAAGTCCACCTGGCCCGCGGCAACGATCAGGTCGATGCCCTCGCCGATGAGGATGGGCGTATAGAGTTGCAAAATTACCGAGACGGCGGCACTCACAAACGACGCCGCAAACGAGACACGGTGCGGGCGAACATAGCCCAGCAGGCGGCGGGTCACCGCGCCCACGGGATAGCGCTCGGGATCGCCGGGCTGGCGCGGACCGTCGCCCAGGTCGTTGAGGTTATCGTTACCGGACACGTTGGCCGTCATCGTGGCGACCGAACCGGAGGAAGTGTACGGATTCATTTAGCAGCCCTCCTTTGCGCAGACGGATGCGGGGGCGCACACGGCGCCTGGGGCGGACGCGGGTCTTGGGGTGGGCGTGGGCGTCGTGCTCCCCTGCTGGCCCTCGAGCTCCTCGCGTCGCAGCTGCGACTGGCAAATCTCGCGGTAGAGCTGGCAGCTTGCATACAGCTCGTCATGCGCGCCCAGGCCCGCAACCGAGCCGTGGTCGAGTACGCAGATCATGTCGGCGTCGCGCACGGTCGAAACGCGCTGGCTTACGATCACCGTAGTCAGCGGCAGCCCGCCCTCAGCAGCGCCACACACGCTGCGCTCGTGGATGGCATGGCGAAGCGCCGCGTCGGTCTTAAAGTCGAGCGCCGAGGCAGAATCGTCCATGATCAATATCTGAGGCGAGCCCACCAGGGCGCGCGCGATGGTCAGGCGCTGGCGTTGGCCACCGCTGAAGTTCTTACCGCCCGCCTCGACCGGGGCATCGAGCCCCTGCGGCTTGTTGTGCACGAACTCGCTGGCCTGCGCCGTATCGAGCGCCGCCCAGAGCTCCTCGTCGGTCGCAGCTTCATCGCGCCAGGTCAGGTTGCTGCGGATAGTACCGCTCACCAGCGACGCGCGCTGCGGAACGGTCGCGACCGCATGGCGCAGCTGGTCGAGCTGCCAAGCGCGCACGTCGGAGCCCATCACGCTCACACTGCCGGTGCCTGCATCGTACAGGCGCGGGATAAGCGAGACGAGCGTCGACTTACCGCTGCCCGTGCCGCCGATAATGCCAAGCGTCTTGCCCAGCGGGAGCTCCAGGGTCACATCGTTAACGGCGTTGGCAGCGCCGGCGCCAAACGAGAAGCTCACATGGCTCAAGCTCAGCGCGGGGACCGGAACAGCGCCACCCGCCAGTTCGCTCGGCTTGGGCAGCGCGACCGGCCGGTTGCCCTCGTCGGTGATGCTCGGCACACAATTGAGCACCTCGTTGATGCGCGACGCGCTGGCGCTCGCCTTGGTAAAGACCACGACCAGGTTGGCGACATACACGATGGAGGTCAGGGTCTGCGTCATGTAGTTGACGAACGCCATGACCTGGCCCTGCGTGAGCTCGCCCACGTTGACCTGGATGCCGCCCACCCACAGGATGGCGCACACGCCCAGGTTCATCACCAAAAACGTGACGGGGTTAAGGATCGACGAGAGCTTGCCCACCGCGATGGCGGTATTGGCCTGGTCATCGGCGGCTTGGGCAAAGCGCTCGCGCTCGTGATCTTCGCGTACAAAGGCGCGAACCACACGGGCGCCCGAAAGCCCCTCGCGGCAAATGAGCGCAATGCGGTCGAGCTTTGCCTGCAGCTGCTTATAGTACGGAATGCAGCGCGCCATGACAAACCAAAACACCAGGCCAATGGCGGGCGTGCAAATCAAAAAGATCATGCCGAGCTTAAGGTCGATGGCAAGGGCCGCGCACATAGAGCCCACCGCCAAGAAGGGCCAGCGGATGAGCATGCGTACGCCCAGCGCCACAGCGAGCTGCACCTGATTGACGTCGTTGGTAATGCGCGTGATGAGCGACGGCGTGCCAAAGCGGTCGAGCTCGGCATAGCTCAGTTTGTTGATGTGCTCGTAGAGCGCGCCGCGGATATCGGTACCCATGCCCTGCGAGGTGAGCGCCGCCATCTTTTGGCAGACGAGCGTAAACGAGATGCCGGTCACGGCCATGGCGGCGAGCACCATGCCGTAGTGGACGACAGCGTTCACATCGTGTGCGCCAATACCCTTATCGATCATCTGGGCAATCACCAACGGCGTCAGCAGGTCAAAAATCACTTCGATCAGCTTGCACGCTGGGCCAATCACCATATACCGGCGAAACTTGCCACCAAAACGCCCGAGCAGCTCAATCATGTATAGGCGCTCCCTATCATCATCCACATTCAATTCGAACCATGATAGTACCGCCACCCCAAAAGAAGCGTAAACAACTCGTCATTTCTAACGGGATTCAGTTTTCAGGGGGGGGGTATACGCGCACACCCAGCCAGTGTCGGGTCAACTAGCATGGTATATTTACATTAGTGCTACCAAGTTAGTCGCCGACCCTTGAAATGAGGTGCCGAGATGAACGACATTCTCGCAAGAAGAGCAAGACGAGCAACTGTGGGCATCGCCCTTTCCGCGGCACTTGTCGCGGGAATCGCCCCCGTAGCGGCGATCGCGGCAGAAACCAGCTCCCCCACCGGTGCAGTTGCCTTGCAAACGGAAGACGCGGCCGCCGCAAAAGACAAAGCGTATGCAGCCATGCAGGAAGCGCTCAAAACCCTCGAGGCCGCAAAGACGCCGCAAGTCCCGAGAAACTTGCGGAAATCGATGATGACATTGCCGCATTTCAAGAACTCTACGACATGGTGGTGGCGGAAGCCGCCAAACGGAGGGAACCCCTTCCCGCCATGCAAGCGAACGTCGATGCAGCCCAAGCCAAATACGATGAGGCCCACAACCGGACAAGCGGCCTTCAGGCAGAATTAGATAAGGCACTTGAAGCACTCGGCGGCGAGGAGCCCAGCACAGCTATTAAGGAGCATATTAAGCAGTTGCGCATGGAGATCATGACGGCACAAAGGCGAGAAGAATCTTGTGAAGATGATCTTCACCGCTACCAACGCCGGCTCGAAAGCCAGGAAAAACAGGTTCAGTATTTCGAAAGTGAGGCAGAGGAAGCTAAAGCCCACATCGATGAGGACAAAGCCAAGCAAAATGCGCTCCTCAGCGATTTGGAAAAGGCGCAAGCGGCCTATGACGACGCCTGCGAAGCATACGAAGAGGCAAAGGCCGCGGCAGATAAGACCACCTCGCCCGAGATAACGAAACCCGACGAGACGACAAAACCCTCCAGCTCAGTGCAACCGGCCGAGACGGCGCAGCCCACCAGCTCGCCCGCGACCGGCAAAGACGCTCCATCGAGCTCCACCAAGCAAGCAAATACGACCGCCGGCAAGCTCGCGAACACGGGCGACACAGCACCGAGCGCAATAGCACTCGCAGGAATCGCCGCCATGGGACTCGGAATAACCGCCACAGCCACACGCCGCATCAAGAACTCAAAATAGCCGACAGAGCATTCTGCCTTCACCAATCCACAAGCCCAGAGACAAAAAGAGGCTCGTTTCCCCAACCTAGGGAAACGAGCCTCTTTAACTGCAAAAACTCAAGCAACAGCACCGCCGCCTCTTGAACCACGTAGCCATCAATGCCCAGACAACGCCAACGAGCAGCATTCCTTAAGGGATAGATTAAATTAGATAAACGCGCCTTTACGGGTGATTTTTGGACGACGGGGCCCGGCCGGCGGCGAGGTGTTTGGTAGTCGAGCGATCCCGCAGGCGAAGCCGAGGACCAGCGAGACACCAAACACCTCGCCGCCGGCCGGGCCATGTCGCGGCACCAAAAAACGCCCGTGCGTTCGATGGATTCGGATGCCCGACAGAGGCTCCTTATGGCTGCTTCCTTCCGGACCTGACCAGATTCGGAACATGTCGTCATCCGAACCCATCGAACGCGCTAGGCGCTCGGTATATCTTACCTGCTCCCGCCCGCCAGAGCAAGGTAGCTAATTTGGGACGGAGCTTTTTTGACTACTTTTGCAGCCCGATTGCCAGAGCAGCCAATGAGTAGTCAAAATAGTCCGATCCCAAAATGACCGGCTTGGTGCCACACCACAGAAAGGACCTATCTACTACGTTTAGGCCGCAAGGGTCAACCATAGCCGGCTTTTTCGAAAATCGGCAAGCTTTCTACCTGCGGTTTTGTTTTTGCAAATTCCGGGATGGTCGAAGGTGGCCGGTTTAACGTAGTAGATGGCCGCATTTCGTGGCAAACGGTCCGACCCAAGGCACAAGGCGGTCAACCTCGAATGGCCATTCTCGAAGTTGCGGTGGAATACGGACTGAATTGGCCCCTTAAAGGCAAAAACGCTCCGTATTTCACCGCAACTTATCGAGGGGATGGGTTTTAGATACGGCCAAGGTCGTAGGATCGAGCGGCTGCTTCGCCGGCGCAGATAAGGTTGGCTGTGGCTTCTTGCGGATCGAGTGCCTGCTCCAGGTCCATGGGCTTGCGACAGATCGGCAAAACCAAGTCAATACCCTGCTCATGCACCGCATCCAGGTTGTCAGCGCGACCGCCCACGACGGCAACCACCGGTTTGCCACACCGCTTGGCACGGCGCGCCACGCCCACCGGCGCCTTACCGGCGGCGGATTGCTCATCCATATTGCCCTCGCCTGTAATGACCAGGTCGACATCGCGCACGCGCTCGTCAAACCCCACGAGATCGAGCACCGTCTCCACACCCGAGCGTAGCTCCGCGCCGAGCGCCAGCAACGCCGCGCCCAAGCCACCGGCAGCGCCCGCGCCGGGCACGCCGAGCACCGAGCCAAATGTCCGCGCACCCTCGGGTGTGCGCAACAACCCCTGGGCTCGAGCTCCGGTAATTGCCGCATCGAGCAGGCAGCCGTAGCCGACCATCCAGCCGTCGTATCTGCGCAGCACCTCGGCATCATCCGCCGGCAGACCCTTCTGTCCGCCGAACACCGCAAGCGCGCCGCGACGCCCTGCGAGCGGATTCTCGACATCCGAAAGCACAACGATACGAGCGCCATCCAAAGCCTGCAGCGCGGGCGCCAAATCAACGCTCGCCACCTGCTCAAGGCCGGCAAGACCGGGGGCGACATCGCAGCCCTGATCATCGACCACACGCGCGCCCAGCGCCTGCAGCATGCCGGCGCCACCGTCGTTGGTGGCACTGCCACCCAAGCCAATATAGATAGTCTTTGCGCCTGCGCGAACCGCATGGATCATAAGCTCGCCCACACCATAGGTCGAAGCCGCAAGCGCCGCCGATTCCGTGCAAGGCGAATACCCAATGCCGGCCGCCTCGGCCATCTCGATGACCGCGGACTTGCGCTCGACATCAACCAGCATCCGGGCAGACACGCGGTCGCCCAAGGGCCCTACGACCTCGCAGGTTGAGAGCTCGCCACCGCAGGCGGCAACGGCATCGAGCGTCCCCTCACCGCCATCCGCCAGCGGCAATGCGCGCACCTCGGCATCGGGCCACACACGGCGCATGCCTTCGGCAACCGCCGCCTCCGCCTGCGCACTCGACACGCTGCCCTTAAAGGAGTCGATCGCCAGCAGCACACGGCGGGGCCGGCGGCACGCAGGACCAAAGTCAACCGCCGTGCCAGCATCCTCACCGGCACCTGCAAGCGCTGCGGCGTGAGCGGCGTGTGCTTCAAGATCGGCCCCACAACCGCAATCAGCGCCGCCCGCTCCGCGCAGACCGCCAAAATAGCTACTCAGCAGCTCGCGGCATTCATCCGCCAGGACCCCAGCCGTCACGTTAAACCGATGATTCAGGCGCGAATCGGCATTCAAATCGTATAGGGATCCCAACGCGCCCGCCTTGGCGTCGCTCGCGCCATACACGCAGCGCCCCACGCGCGCGTTAACCATAAGGCCCGCACACATGCAGCATGGCTCGAGCGTCACGTAGACCGTGCAATCGGAAAGGCGCCAGCGACCGAGCGACCGAGAGGCAGCGCACAGGGCCGCGAACTCGGCATGAGCCGAAGGATCCTGATCGAGCTCGCGCCGATTGTGCGCCCGCGCGACAATCTCGCCCGCGCGCACCACTACGGCTCCGATGGGCACCTCGCCCACCGCCGCGGCGGCTCGCGCCTCCGCCAACGCCTCGCGCATGAACTTCTCGTCGATTTCGGTGATCGTCATCGTTCGCCTTCCCTGTTGCAAATTCAAAACGATGCTATCATTACGACTCACGGAGAGATGGCAGAGCGGTTGAATGCGGCGGTCTTGAAAACCGTTGAGCGCGAGAGCGTTCCGGGGGTTCGAATCCCCCTCTCTCCGCCACTCCTAGTGATGCACCGGTGTCATGGTCCGCTCAAACAGCGCATCGACCACGTCGGCTATCTCAGGTCGACGCTCAAGATCGTGGCCCGATTCCCACCATATCGTGAAAAGTCGAATAATACCGCCGGCGACAAACTCAGACGTCGTCTCGAGTGACACGGGAGCCAGGGCATCCTCGGCAAGCACGTTCATCACACGCTCGCGGATGGAACGGGCAATGCGGTCGCAAATAACGTTGGTCAACATGCCCGACATGCTGCTTGCCAAAATGTTATCCATGAGCTGCTCGTGCGCCAGAATCAAATCCATGGCATCGTCCAAAATCGCGTACCGAAGCGCGCGCACGTCCTCGGCAGACACTGCGCCGGCCTCATCGGGCTGTTTTTGCGGCAAGCCCGACATGAGCTCATCGATATAAAAGGCAAAGTAATCGTTCTTGTCGCGAAAGTGCTTGTAGAACGTCGTGCGGCGAATCATGGCCCGGTCGCACAGCATGGCGACCGTCAGGTCCTCAAACCGATGCTCCTCGAGAAGCTCGGTAAAGGCATCGAACAGGGCGCGGTAGGTTTTCTTGATGCGAAGGTCCACTGTTATCGCCATCCCCAGGACAAAGACAACACTCGTCAATCTGTCGCATATCTTACACCTGTACCTCGCGCGCTTTGCCCCGGTGCCAACCCCGCCGAAAACACAACGCTTACCGGAAAGTTCGGCACGGTAAAACGTTGCGGGTATACTAGTAGCGTTATACCAACGGCAGCTGGCGCATGCCGCCGCGGCCATTCGAAACGGAGACATCATGATTACCGTCATCATCGGCATCGTTGTTGTCATTGTGATTGTCTGCGCCATCGCCGGCATCTACAACAACATGGTCACCAAGCGTAACCGCATCGATAACGCCTGGCAGAACATCGATACGCAGCTGCAGCGCCGTAACGACCTGATCCCCAACCTGGTCGAAACCGTCAAGGGCTACGCCAAGCACGAGCAGGAGACGCTCTCCGCCGTGATCAGCGCGCGTAACACCGCCGTCAAGGCCACCACGCCCGAGGCCAAGATGGAAGCCGACAACGTGCTGACCGGCGCACTGCGCCAGCTCTTCGCTGTGGCCGAGGCCTATCCCGATCTTAAGGCAAACACCAACTTTACGCAGCTGCAGGCATCGCTCGAGGACACCGAGAACAAGATTAGCTATGCACGCCAGAGCTACAACGACTGCGTGCTCAGCTACAACAACGCCATTCAGACGTTCCCGGCTGTCATCTTTGCCGGCATCTTCCAGTTTAAGGAGCGCCAGGGCTTCGAGGCCGCTGAAGCAGCCCGTCAGGCCCCGACCGTCAAGTTCTAGTAGTTTGGCAGCGCATCCTTAATCGGCCAAATGCATAAACCGCCCCGTCGAATGCATACTTCGACGGGGCGGTTTCCTTTTTCGCGAAGGTCCCCCTCTAAGCGCCGTGCATTTTTAGGAGTATTCAACATAACCAAGAGCTTCGGGCGCCACGATAAATGCCAAAGACCGCGAATATCCCTGCAAATCAACCGCTGTCAGCCCATAACCCCGCCCATCATCCGTAGAAAACATCGAGAAATCCCGATTTTTTGCCCGAGGTCGGTATGCAGGGGCCTTCGATTGCAGAATACTCGCAAAAATGCACGTCGCCACCGCCCCCACATGGCGCGAAGCAAAACAAAAGGGCGACCCTCCTTTCCGGCGCACTCCGCAGGACGCAAGAAGCCCTCGCCGCACGAAGTGCGCAGCGAGGGCTTCTTGCATGTCCGAGGACGCGCCGGGAGGGAACTTGCTCTCTGCCCGGATAGGTAAGACAAATTACGCGACGGTGTAAACCCAGTTGTGCTTGTCCTCGACAGCACCGGACTGGATGCCAGTCAGGGTCTCGCGGAGCTTCTTCATCACAGGACCGATCTCGGTGTAGCCAGCCGGGAAGGTCACGGTCTCGTCGGCGCCGTAAACCTTGTTGTCGATCTCGCCAACCGGGGAGATGACGGCAGCGGTGCCGCACAGGCCGCACTCCACAAAGGTGCCGGCCTTGACCTCGGCCCATTCGACGGGGCGCTGATCGACGGTCATACCCAGGTCCTGAGCAACCTGAACGAGCGAACGACGGGTGATAGAGGGCAGGATGGAGTCGGTGTGCGACTGAGGAACGACGAGGGTGCCGTCCTCCTTCACGAACAGGACGTTGGCGCCACCGGTCTCCTCGACATAGGTGCGGGACTCGGAGTCGAGATACAGGTTCTCGGCATAGCCCTCGCGATGGGCCTCCATCGTGGGCTTAAGGGACATGGCGTAGTTGAGGCCGGCCTTGATGTTGCCGGTGCCGTGCGGTGCGGCACGGTCATACTCGGAAACGCGCAGCTTGACGGGCTTGAGGCCACCCTTAAAGTACGGACCGACCGGGGTCACGAGAATGCGGAACGTGTACTCAGGAGCGGGAGCCACGCCGATCACGTCACCGGAGCCGATCATAAACGGACGCACGTACAGGGTCGCGCCGGAGCCGAAGGGCGGAACCCAGGCGGCGTTGGCAGAAACGACCTGCTTGACGGCCTCAACGAACTTGTCCTTGGGGAACGGGGGCATCTCAAGGCGCTGGGCAGAGTTGTACATACGCTCGGCGTTCATGTCGGGACGGAAGCAGACGATGCTGCCGTCCTCGGCGGTGTAGGCTTTCAGGCCCTCAAAGACCTCCTGGCAGTAATGGAAGATGCCGCCGCACTCGGAGACATGCAGGGTGTGGTCGGTGGTCAGGCCGCCCTCGTCCCACTCGCCGTCCTTCCAATGGGCCTCGTAGCTGTAATCGGTCTTCATGTAGCCAAAGCCGAGGCTACCCCAATCGATATCCTTCTTCTCGACAGTCATATGCCGCTCCTTACATACACAGTTGCATACTCGCGAACCCGCACGCAAGGACCGAGGCCGACCGCGTCGCAACGTCGCACGCCCGGAGCGTAGAGCCGGACGGGACACGCGAGCAGCATCAAAGCCGATGGCACGTCGATTCGCATGCACGAGATTGTACTCCCCGCACGCGTCTGATAAAACGTTTTTCTTTAACTAACTAAAGTATTTTCATTTGACCGAAGCTAAAGAGGCCCGCCACCGTAAGCAGTGACGGGCCTCAACTGTACGGTTTGCGCGTTGGCTCGAGCTATGCGTTCTTTTTGCCCAGCTTAGCCTTGACCAGACCGACCACGGTCGGGATGATCGACACGGCAACGATGCCAACGATTAGCAGCTCAAAGTGCTCCTGTACAAAAGGAATGCCGCCAAAGAAGTAGCCCAGCAGCGTAAAGACCGTCGACCAGGTAATGCCGCCCAGCACGTTAAAGACGACAAAGTTGCGCCAGTGCATGCCGCCCATGCCAGCGATAAAGGGCACAAAGGTGCGGATAAACGGAAAGAAGCGACCCAGGAAAATGGCCAGGTGACCCCACTTGTCCAAGAAGTCCTCGGACTTTTTAATGCGCTCGGGCGTCATGGCCTTGACCTTGCCCGAAGCGATGATCTTGCGGCCAAAGAAGTGACCGATCATAAAGTTGCACTGGTCGCCCAGGATGGCAGCAGCCCATGCGACGGCCAAAAGGGCCACGATGTTAAAGCCGCCGTTGTGGGCAAAGAAACCCGAAGCAAACAGCAGCGAATCGCCGGGAAGGAACGGGAAGAACACCACGCCCGTCTCGATAAAGATGATCAGGAACACGCAGCCGTAGGCCATAAGCGGGCCGGCGGCGATCCAGCTGGCGATCGCGGTGCGCGGGTCCTTGAGCAGCTCGGCGATAAAATTGATGAAACCCATGAAGTAAAACCTCTCAGTTGTGGGCGCGGATACGTCCAAGTTGACCAGTATACGGTTGCGGCGCCCCCTCGTGCGCAACCCCACAAAAGCATGACTCCATTACCAGCAAGTTTGCATAACTGACACCTGTCGCGCAATGCCGCCAAGATTGTCCTTCCTAATCCCTAGCGAATCGCTATACTTTATTGAATCGCATTGCCATGGCGCTAAGGGAGGGCGGCCGGTGAGCTTTATCAATACCATTCGCGAGGACATCAAGACCGTCCAAGCGCAGGACCCCGCCGCGCAAAACGGTCTGGTCATCTTCCTTTCCTATCCTGGCCTGCACGCCAAGTGGAACCACGTGCCCGAGCACTGGCTGTGGGAGCATGGACATCGCTCGCTCGCCCGCGTGCTCTCGCAAATCACCCGCCACATCACCGGCGTCGAGATTCACCCCGCGGCACAGATCGGCAAGCATTTCTTTATCGACCATGCCATGGGCGTCGTCATCGGCGAGACCACCATTGTGGGCGACAACTGCGTGCTCTATCAGGGCGTCACGCTCGGCGGTACCGGCAACGAGACCGGCAAACGCCACCCCACCCTGGGCAACAACGTCACCGTGGGCACGGGTGCCAAGGTGCTCGGCAACATCCGCATCGGCAACAACGTCAAGATCGGCGGCAACTCGGTTGTCGTCAAGGACGTGCCCGACAACTGCACCGTCGTGGGCGTGCCGGGACGCATCATCAAACGCAACGGCTGCCGCGTGTTCGAGGAGAGCTTCGATGCCAAGCAGCATCGCGAGTACATGCCCGATGACGCCGCCGAGCAGAGTGCCCTCAACCGCCAAGGCATCACCGAGAACGCCCGCCGCGTCAAAGAACTCGAGCGAGAGGTGGCCGAGCTCAAAGCCTTCGTCGCCAAGCTCGTGGACGAGCGTTAGGAACGCAAGCGGCACAAAACGACATCGGCATCAACGCAAGAAGGCGCGCCAGGGAATTCATCCCCGGCGCGCCTTTCTTTTTGATGTGACATGCGGGACTGTCCCTTTGTCACATTATGCGAACTGACTCAGATAGAGGTCGGCATAAGCGCCCTCGGCCGCGAGCAGCTCCTTATGCGTGCCCTGCTCGATAATGTTGCCGTGGTCCATGACCAAGATCAGGTCGGCGTCCACGATCGTCGACAGGCGATGCGCGATCACAAAGCTCGTGCGCCCGCGCATAAGCGCGTCCATGGCACGGCCGATGGCAAGCTCGGTGCGCGTGTCCACGCTCGACGTCGCCTCGTCCAGGATGAGAATCGCCGGGTTGTTGAGCAGCACGCGTGCGATGGTCAGCAGCTGACGCTGGCCCTGGCTGATGCTTTCGGCATCGTTGGCCACGCGCGTGTCGTAGCCCTGCGGCATGGTGCGCACAAAGAAGTCGACCTGCGCAGCACGGGCAGCCGCAACGATCTCCTCGCGCGTTGCCTCGGGGCAGCCGTAGGCGATGTTCTCGGCAATCGTGCCGTCGAACAGCCAGGCGTCTTGCAGCACCATGCCAAACTGCTGACGTAGCTCGCCGCGATCCATGCGGCTCGTATCCACGCCGTCGAGCGTAATACGCCCGCCGTCAATCTCGTAGAAGCGCATGAGCAGGTTGATGAGCGTCGTCTTGCCTGCGCCCGTGGTTCCCACCACGGCAATTTTCTGGCCCGGCTCGGCGGTAAACGAAACGTCGTGCATAAGCGGCTTGTCGGGCGAGTAGCCAAAACGCACGTGCTCAAAGGAGACGCGGCCCTCCACGCGACCCGGCAGCTTGGCGGCCTCGTCCGGCAGCGGATCGGCCTCCATCTCGGGCTCATCGAGCAGGTCGAACACGCGCTCCGCACTCGCCAGCGCGCTCTGCAGCGAGTTGAAGGTAAACGACAGCTGCGTCATGGGTTCGGACGCCTCGTAGATAAACTGGAAGAACGCCTGGAACACGCCGACGGTCATGTGACCGGCAACCAGCATGCTGCAGCCCACGAGCGCAATCACGATCTGCGCCAGGCGACCAATAAAGCGAACCGCGGGTCCGACGGCGTTGATCATAAAGTCGGCCTTGGTACTCACGCGCGCCAGCTCGCCCGAGGCCTCGTGCACCTCGGCAGAACTCTGACGCTCGCGGTTAAACGCGCGAATCACCAGACGGCCCGAGTAGCCCTCCTCGACCGCGCTCGTGATTTTGGACACCCACTCCTGGCGCTCGCCGGTCACGTCATGTGTGCGACGCGAGACCACTTTGGTCATCAGCAGCGACAGCGCCATAAAGAACAAAAAGACGAGCGTGAGCGGCACGCTAAACACGAACATCACGCTCACGGCGCCCACCACGGTGCCGATCGACACCAGCAGCTGCAGCAGTCCGCGCTGCATACTCTCGGACATCTTGTCCAAGTCGTTGGTCGCGCGACTGACCACTTCGCCGGGGCGATGCGCGTCAAAGTAGGCGAGCGGCAGACGGTTGAGCTTTTGCGCGATGCGGTTGCGCAGGCGCAGATTGAGGCGCTCAGCGACGCTCGACATCAAAAAGCTCTGGAACGCATAGAACGAGGCAGCGGCAGTCCAGATCATAAAGTAGACGAAGATGGTCTTGCCGCAGTTCTCCCAAGTGATGTTGAAGGTGGTCCCGTTGGCAAACGCCACCTGAATGTGGCCCCACAGCTCATCGATCACGCGGGCGCTATATGCCGGCGCAGCGGTGTTAAAGATGGCGTAGAACACAATGCTCGCGAACACGATATAGAAGCGCCAATGGTCGCCGGCAGCCTCGCTCCACAGGCGGCGCACCGTCGCCCAGGTGTCGCGGGGTTTCTCGTCCTCGTCCTCGTCGTCCACATCGCGCATGCGCTCTGCCTCGGCGCGGGCGCGCTCGTCCTCGGCGCGTTCGTTTTCCTCGTAGAGCGCTTGGCGGCGAGCCTCGCGCTCGGCTGCAGCCTTGGCGGCCTCGTCCAGCTCGGGTGCTACGGCAGCCGTTTCCTCAACCAGTCCCGCGGCAACGGCGTCATCAACGCTGGCCTGCTTCCTGAGCTCCTCGGTCATGCTACTCACCTCCCTTCATCTGCGATTCCGCGATGGCGCGGTACACCTCGCAGGTTTCCATAAGCTCGCCATGCGTGCCCAAGCCCACAACCTCTCCGTCCTTGAGCACGACAATCTGGTCGGCATGCAAAATCGTCGAGATGCGCTGCGCGATGATGAGCACCGCAGCGTCACGCGTCTCGTCTTGCAACGCATGGCGCAGGGCGGCATCAGTCTTAAAGTCCAGAGCAGAAAAACTGTCGTCGAAGATATACAGGTCGGCGCGCTTCATGAGCGCGCGAGCAATGGCCAGGCGCTGGCGCTGGCCACCCGAGAAGTTCGTACCGCCCTGCGCCACCGGGGTATCGAGCCCCTGCGGCTGATCGAGCACAAAGGTGCTCTGGGCAACCTCAAGCGCGTGAAGCATGTCGTCCTCGGTCGCGCCTTCGTTACCAAAGCGAAGGTTGCTCGCCACCGTGCCCGAGAACAGCCACGCCTTCTGCGGCACATAGGCAATGCGCCCGCGGATTTCGCCTTGCGTAAGCTCGCGCAGGTCCACACCATTCAGGCGAATGGAGCCCTTGGTGGCATCGTGGAAGCGCAGCAGAAGCTTTGCCACCGTCGATTTGCCCGAGCCTGTCGAGCCAACGATTGCGGTCGTCTGACCGCGACGACAGGCAAAGCTCAGGTCGCACAGGGTGTCCTCGTCGGCATCGTCAAAGCGAAACGACATATGATCGAACACGGCAACAGCATCCGCATCGTCCTCGGAGGCAGGCGCCCCGTCACCCAGCGTGCGCTCGCCATCGACGATGCTCGGCTCAATCTCCAACACCTGCTGCGCACGGTTCAGGCACGCGGCAGCACGCGGAAGCGTCAGCACCACCATCTGCGCCATCATCACAAAGAACAGAATCAGGATTGCGTACTCAAGCACCGCCGAGATACTCGCAATCTGCATGGCGTGGGCGCCTACGCGGTTGCCGCCCACCCACAGCACCGCCACCTCGGCGATGTTCATCAAAAAGAAGCTTGAGCTGTCGAGGCCCACAAACAGGTGGTTGACTTTGATGGCGTTGGCGGCGTATTCGCTAAACACCTCGTCCAGACGCCGTTCCTCGTGGCGCTCCTTGTTAAACGCACGGATGACGCGCACGCCCACAATATTCTCGCGCAGCACCACGTTCATGCGGTCGATAAAGCCCTGTAGGCGCATAAAAATCGGCGCCGCGTTGGCAACCGTAAAGACCGCCGCCACCAGCACGATCGCAACCACCACGCCCAGCAGCGTTCCCATGGCGGGATCGATGAACCAAGCAAAAATGATGCCCGCGACGGCCAAGAACGGCACCGGCAGCACCAACTGAATCGTCTGCAAGATAGCCTGCTGAATCACGTTGATGTCGTTGAGCGAGCGCGTGATCATCGATCCGGTGCCAAAGCGCTCAAAATCGCTGGCCGCGAGCTCGAGCGATTTGTCGTACACGGCATTGCGGATATCGCAAGCCACGTTGGCGGCCAGGCGCGCCGAAAGATAGCAGCCCAGCACCGTGCCGCCGCTAGCCATGCTGGTCGCGATAAACATGTATAGGCCGTTGCGTAAAATGTAGTCGATATCGCCCGTGGTAATACCGGTGTTGACCATGTTCGCCAGCATCGTGGGAACCAACAGCGTACCGACGTTATCCACCAGCAGCACCAGCAGCGTCACTGCGACAAGCCCTCGATAGGGCTTCAAAAACCTCATTAACAGTCGCACGACTCCCCCTCACCCTGATTCTCGGCCTGGCTCTCGGCAGCGATATGCTGCTTAAAGGCATCGCACTCATCGCTGAGCACCTGAGAGAATTTGCCGATCAAGCGCATAATCTCGCGCTGTTCACACGGCTCAAGCGCGCCAAAGGCTCGCTGTTCGGCCTTGAGTGCCGGCAGCGCATAACGCTCGGCAAATCGCCTGCCCTCTTCGGTCAGGCTCACAACCTTGTTCTTACGACTGCCTTCAGCAAACCCCAACGTTGCGAAGCCCCGCGCCGTCAAGGTTTTAATTGCCGAGTTGATGGTCTGCTTGCTGTAGAACCATTCGCTTGTCAGACGGCTTACGGCAATACTGCCGCCCGCCGTGCTGGTATCGACGAGCATCCAGTAAGCGCAGTCCGAAAGACCGCAGGCGCGCGAGAACTCCGAATAGATATGGTCGAGTCCATTGAGCAACCGGTCGAAGTCGACCAGCGTAACCGCACTATTCATCTATCCCACCATTCAATCGTCCGATTTTTGACCAATTTTGTGTCTCTAGATTAGTCCGAGTTTTGACTATCGTCAACAGCCTCTCCGCAAATGCGTGCACTTTTATGGCCTATCGGCAGAAAAAGACCGCCGGCGCGGGGGCGGCGCCAGCGGTCACGTGAAAATCGGGTTTTATTGCCTGTTAAGCGGCGACGGCCTCATAGACCGTGGCGCCCGAGAAGCTGTCATGCAGGCTCTTGCCGGCAATCCACGGCAGCTCGACGACCTCGCAGACCGTGTTGACCAACTCAGAGCAGTCAGTAAAGTGGCCCTTGTCGTTAAGGGCCTCGCAATCCTGAACACGCCAATAGCCATCGGTGTGCGTGATGTAGTACTCGTGATCGTTAATCGACACGAAAGCGCGCGTCTTGGAACGCAGCAGCTTCAGAAATCCTTCGAAATCGGTCTCGACGACATCTCCAGCCTGGAACATGATGTTACCTCCTGGCCCGGCGCCACCACGGCGCATTGATAAACGTTGGTACTCCTTTAGTAAAACCTTTATCAGAGGTTATGCGTTCGTCATTTAGGCAAGTGGTAAAAAACCGCAGGGTAGACGGGATAAAACGTTTAACCATCCCATTTGTTTGTCACATTCTGAAGGTACTTTTATGCAAACCTACTTTCCCAATTGGAATCTATCCTTTTGGCCGGGCAATTGACCGTCTATCGTTTAAGCCCGGCGGGTATGAACGGGGCATCTGCAACGCCACCGCAAGGAGACACCATGGAGACTATCGAAGCACTCATTCACCGCCGCAGCTGCCGCAACTACAGCGATCGTCCCGTCGAGACCGAAAAGCTTGCACGTATTATCGAAGCCGGCCAATATGCACCGAGCGGCATGGGGCGCCAGCCGGTGACGTTTGTCGCCGTCACCGACCCCGCGACCGTCGAGCGTCTCTCACAGCTCAACGCCCAGGTCATGGACAGCAACAGCGACCCCTTCTATGGCGCCAAGACCGTTGTGGTGGTGCTGGTTGACCGCAGCGTGCCCACACATCTGGAAGACGGCTCGCTCGCCATGGGCAACTTGCTCAACGCCGCCTATGCGCTGGGTGTCGATTCGTGCTGGATTCACCGCGCGCATGAGGTCTTTGACTCGCCCGAGGGCCTGGAGCTGCTGGCCAGCTGGGGCCTGCCCGCCGACGGCAGCCTGCGCGGTGTCGGTCACTGCATTCTGGGCTATGCCGAGGACACGCTACCCGAGGCAAAGCCGCGCCGCAACAACGTGGTGTACGTGAAATAGTACAGGAACGTCAGCAGGGGTAGCTAATTTGGGACGGGGCTATTTTAGCTACCCCACTCGCAACTTATATTGACGTCGCCGTTGTCGTCGTTTCGTTCGTCTGGGCCGTTTCGGCGCCATCGCCCTGTTCGTCCTCGTCCTTTTGCGCATCGGCGATGGTGGAGGCCGCCGCAACGATACCGCGCTGGGGCGCGACGCCCGTCTGGGCCTGAGCGCCCTCGACAACTTCTGTACCTACATGCGCGAGCTCGGGCGATTTAAACATTGCGTCCAAGTTGGCGCCACCGCCGGCGTAGCCAAGCGCAGCGAGCGCGATGACGATCACTGCAACGGCGGCCACGATCGGCACGTAGCGATGCCAGCCGGCGGGATTGAGCCCGCTGCGGCGAGCCGCCCCGCGGCTGATGTAGCCGAGCGTTCCGTCGTGCTTGAGCTTTGAGCCCACCACGCGTTTGCGGCCCAACAGCGAGGACTCTGCCTGCATTGCCAAGCGGGCGCTTGCCGAAGGATAGCCGTATTTAGTGCGCTTGAACGAGCCATCAAACCCCGAGGCGTTTTTGCCCCACGTCACCGATGTCGTGCGTCGGTTAACCGGCGCGGCGCTCCGCCTTCTGCGGCTCGGTTTTGAAGTCTCAGCCATATGCCCTCGCACGCCGTAACCAAATCGAAACAATAACGCTTTGGACTGTAGCACACGCGTCGCGCGCGGTCACGGGCGCCTCGCTCAACGGTCATCGTCCTTCAGCAAGCGCCACAGCGTTGTACGGCTTATGCCCAGCACCTCCGCCGCACGGGTTCGGTTGCCGTGGAGATGGTCTACAACCAGATGCGCGATATCTCGCTCGGTATCGGCCAGCGGTCGCAGGATATACAGGTCACTTTCGAGCGTCGGGGCGCCAAAGGTTGCGGTCTTAATCACGTCCTCTTGGGCGAGCACTTCCTCCGCCACAGCGCGGTCCACCGTGCCCGCCCCCACCAATATATACAGTCGTTCCGAGACCTCGCGGAGCTGCAGATAATTGCGCGGCCAGCGGTAAGCATCGAGCGTCTTCGTCGCCGCGGCAGACAGCGTGGGCGCTGCCGTCCCAAATGCATCAGCGAGATATTCCAAATAGCGCGCAGCCTTCGTCGACGCGGCTCCCTGCTCGGCGATTGCCGGCGCCACGCTCACCGCACAGGCGAGGCGCTCGGTCACAAAGGCGGCTTGATCACTTTCGCCGCCGCCCGGCATGTCATTCGCCGTCAGCACCACATGGCAGCGCGTCGCCAACGCGGTGTCGGTCATCGTGGAAACCAGCTCGCGGAGGCGCTGGGGGCCAACCGCATTCCAGCCCTCAATGCAAAGGGTCAGCCCCGTTTGGAACAACGGCGATTCGGCGCTTTTGAGCACATGGCGCCAACCGCGCTCGGTGAGTTCATCGAGCGCGACGGAAACAAAGGGTTGATCGGCAAAAGGGCCATCCAGATAGAGGCGCTTGGCGATCTCAACCTGACCCGCTCCCAGCTCGCCCTCGAACATAAGGGGCACGCCGCGCGCATAGCTCTCGGCAACCGGCGCAGCCACCGAGGCCGCCCCCTCAACGATGCCGTACGCGCTCGATTCGTAGCGGGCCTCAACCTCGTCGGCGTTGAGCCACTCGATGCCCGCATGCGCCGCGGCGCCGCGCACCTCGCGGACCACGACGACTCAAAGGTCCCCGCCCTCTTTGTCGGTGGGGCGAACGGTCAGGCTCAGGCGCGTACCCGCACGCCCCATAACCAGACGCGCGCCGTCTCCTATACGGTCGAGGCGCTCAGCGACAAAAGCCGCCACATCCCGCTCGAGCGCCGCGTCATTCATGGTCGAGATCGCGACGTCCCCACGCGCATCGATTGCCAATGCCGAGGCCCCGGCAGCAGCCAGGGCCTCGGTCAAGATGTTCAGCCTGGCATCGCTATCCATTATTTGCCCCTGTCCGCAGCGACGTGCAACCGCCGACGGTCGCACGACCGAGTGTTTCAAAATTGAACGATATTGCTCACCAAACACTATAGGGCAGAAAGCGCCGTCCTGCGAGTATAGGTGTTGCCCCGCATCGCCATCCTGGCGGGGCGATAAGAGCTCTTCGGGACTTATAAACCTGCGGACAAGCCATACCCGCAAGAGCTCCTATCGCTCCACCGTGAGAATGCGCTCACCAGCACGCAGCACGCAAACAAGCTACTTCTCTACCAGATTCCCAGCACGTGTTGCATTCCCAAACTCATGCACGCAATGCCAATCCAGCAGCAAAAGCCCAATGCGATGGGCTTGCCGCCCTTTTTTACCAGCTCGACGATATCGGTATTAAAACCAATAGCCGCCATGGCCATCACAATAAAGAACTTCGACAGCTCCTTGATGGGCGCCGTAATGGATGCAGGAAGCTGAAGCACCGTAGTGATCACGCTCGCCAGCACAAAGAACAGCACGAACATGGGAAACGCGCGTTTAAGGGAGAACGTGCTTTTGGCGTCACCGCCGGCCTTGCGCGCCAGATGCATCTGCCAGCAAGCAAGCGCCAGCGTGATGGGAATGATGGCCAGCGTCCTGGTGAGCTTGACCACCGTGGCGCTCTCGAGCACATTGGCGCCGGGATGCATGCTGTCCCAAGCGCTCGCCGCAGCCGTTACGGACGAGGTGTCGTTGATGGCGGTACCGGCAAACAGGCCAAAGCCCTCGTTGGTCAGCCCGAGCATGCCGCCGAGCGTCGGAAACACGAGCGCCGCGATAACGTTAAACAGGAAGATGACCGAAATAGCCTGGGCAATCTCGCGATCGTCGGCATCGATGACGGGTGCGGTCGCGGCGATGGCCGAACCGCCGCAAATCGACGAACCCACACCCACAAGCGTCGCGATCTTACCCGGCACGTTCATAACGTGGCAGAGCACAAAGGCGATGACAAGCGAGGTCGAGATTGTCGCCACGATAATCGGCAGCGACTGGGCGCCCTTGGACAGAATCTGGGAGAGGTTCATGCCAAAGCCAAGCAGGATAACCGCGTACTGCAAGACTTTTTTGGACGTATAGGTAACGCCGGCGGCGAGCTGTTCGCGACGTTTCTTGGGAAAGACGAGCGCCAGGACCATGCCAAAGAGAATGGCAAACACCGGCCCGCCGACCACCTCAACCTGTTTGCCGAGCAACGTCGCGGGAATGGCGATGATCAGGCAGAACAAGACGCCTTTCCAGCGCTCGCGTACGATATTTGCCAGTTGCATATGGGATTCCTTCTTTCTATTTCACGTTTGCGACGGCTTATGATACGGCAACATTGAGCGCAGCCTTGCGCAAACACAGACTAAGATGCCGCAATAGTTCTCAGGCAACAGCCGAATTACCCACCGCGGAGAGCTGATTCGCGGCATAATTAACAACTGACATATGAGTTTGATAGAACGGTTGCGAGGCGCTATGGAAGAATCGATGCACGTCGGCGAGCAGGAAACGAGCCTACAGGACCAGTCCTACCACACCATTCGACGCAAAATCGTCTACCTGGACTACAAGCCGGGCGAAAAGCTGGGCGTCAAGCAGCTTTGCGATGACCTGGACATGGGTCGCACGCCCGTGCGCGAGGCACTGGTGCGTCTGGCGCAAGAGGGCCTGGTGCGCACCGTGCCCCAGAGCGGTACCTACGTCTCACCCATCAACCTCACCCTTGCCGAGAGTGCCTGCTACATTCGCGAGCATCTGGAAAAGCAGGTGATTGTGGAGTGCTGTGCGCGCGCCACGTCGGCCGGCATCGAGCAGCTCGACCGCGCCATCGCGCTGCAGGAAAAGGCCATGGCCGAAGAGGATCGCATCGGCTTCTTTTTGAGCGACAACCTCATGCATCACATGATTTTTAGCATCGCATGTCGCAGTACCGTGTGGTCGTGGCTCGAAGAGACCAATGCCGACCTGGAGCGCTTCCGCTGGTTGCGCGCCGCCACGCAGGTTCTCGACAATCAGGACATCGTGAACGAGCACAAGCAGATTCGCCGCGCTATCGCCGGTCGCGACCCCATCGAAGCGAGCTTTTTGGTCAGCAAGCACCTGCACATGATGTTCCGCAACCAGACCGAGGTTCTGGACCAGTTCCCCGAGTACTTCGAGACCAGCAAGCTCCGCTAACCTGCCAAAAAGGGACAGGTTCATTTTGGCAGGTTTTATCTGGGCAAATGCAGAAAAGGCCCGGCTCCGTCTTGATGCGGAGCCGGGCCTTAGTCGCTAGAACGGCGGAACCAACTATTCCACGGTCACGCTCTTGGCGAGGTTTCGGGGCTGATCGACATCGCAGCCGCGCAGGATGGCGACCTCGCGGGCGAGCAGCTGCAGCGGGACGCTCGCCGTGATGGGGCTGAACACGTCGCGGACTGCTGGCACGCGGATGATGCAGTCGGCGATCTTGTTGATCTCCTCGTCGCCCTCGGTGGCAACGACGATGACCTTGGCGCCGCGCGCCTTGCACTCCATGAGGTTCGACACGGTCTTGTCGTAGGTGGCACTCTTGGTGGCCACAGCGATGACAGGGAAGCCCGGGTCGATCAGGGCAATGGGGCCGTGCTTCATCTCACCGGCGGCGTAGGCCTCGGCGTGCAGGTAGCTGACCTCCTTGAGCTTGAGCGCACCTTCGTAGGAAATAGCGGCGCCCATGCCGCGACCCACGAACAGTGCGGACTGCGCGTCCTTGCACAGCAGGGCGGCCTCATGCACGGCCTCGGTTTGGGTATCCAAAATCCACTGGATCTGCTCGGCCGTATCGGAAAGCTCGCGGAACAGCATGCGCGCCTGCTTGGTGGTCAGACGGTACTTGACCTGCGCCAACAGCAAAGCCAGCAGCGTGAGGCTCACGACCTGGCCGATGAAGCTCTTGGTCGAGGCGACCGCGATCTCCTTGTTGGCCTTGGTGTAGATGACGCCGTCACTCTCACGCGCCACGGGGCTGCCCACCACGTTGGTGATGCCGAAGACCTTGGCACCCTTAATGCGCGCGTCTCGAATGGCGGCAAGGGTATCGGCCGTCTCGCCCGACTGGGACACGGCCACGACGAGCGTCGTCGGCGTGATGATGGGATTGCGATAACGGAACTCGCTGGCCGCCTCCACCTCGGTGGGGATGCGAGCCCAGCCCTCGATGAGATTCTTAGCAATGAGGCCAGCGTGATAGCTGGTGCCGCAAGCGATCACGTAGACGCGGTCGATGTCGTTGAGCTCCTCGAGCGAAAGGCCCAGCTCGTCGATGTCGAGCTCGCCGGCCGGCGTCATACGACCGACCAGCGTGTCGCGCACGACGCGCGGCTGCTCGTGAATCTCCTTGAGCATAAAGTCGGGATAACCGCCCTTTTCTGCCATGTCCAGGTCCCAGTCGATGTGGGTGACCTTGGGCTCGATAACGTTGCCGGCCTCGTCGGTGTACTCGACGCCTGCGGGCGTGAGCTTGGCAAACTGACCGTCCTCGAGCACCACGACGTCGCGGGTTGCGTCGATGAGCGCGATGACGTCGGAGGCGACATAGGCGCCGGTCTCGCCCGCGCCGACCACGATCGGGGAATCCTTGCGGGCCACGGCGATCACGCCGGGCTCGTCAGCGCACACGGCGGCCAGACCATAGGCACCGACCACGTGGGTGCAAGCCTCGCGCACGGAGGCCATCAGGTCGTGCGTCTCGGCATAAGCCTCTTCGATCAGATGCGCGAAGACCTCGGTATCGGTCTCGCTCTTAAAGTGGTGGCCGCGGCCCTCCAGCTCTTCGCGCAGCTCGGCGAAGTTCTCGATGATGCCGTTGTGGACGATGGCGATACGACCGTCGCAGCTGGTGTGGGGGTGAGCGTTAACGACGGAGGGCTTGCCGTGGGTGGCCCAACGGGTGTGGCCGATACCGCAGGTAGCGTCGCTGTCGATATTGGAAAGCTCGCTCTCCAAGCCCGCGACCTTACCCACGCGGCGGATGACATCGAGGTGCGCCGCGGCGCCCTCGCCCACCTCGAGCGCGACGCCCGAGGAGTCATAGCCGCGATACTCCATACGCTTGAGGCCCGTGACCAGGATGTTCTTTGCAATATCAGAGCCGGTGTAGCCGACAATTCCGCACATAGGATAAATCCCTTCGTCCGCTTGACTGCAAAACGTCCACGCACAGGGGGCGCTGAGACGCATAACGTTCGAGTATTGTACTCACGCAAACGCAAGCTGATATACCAGAAGTGGTATCTCAACTTAGATACCACTCGATGCACACACGTCCAGCCGGTCCAAACCACCACAAAGGTACCTGCCCCCTTCGTGGTGGTCGCGCTGGCAACGGCGTTTCCCCAGATAAACCTGCCAAAATAAACCTGTCCCTTTTTGGTAGGTTTGGGATGCTACAATCTGGCTTGTACTTGAAACGCATCAAAGGGGCCGCTATGGCAAAGGTAAAAATCAGCGACGTCGCGCGCGAGGCCGGGGTTTCGCTGGGCACGGTTTCCAACGCGCTCAACCATCCCGAAAAGTTGCGCCCCGAGACCCTCAAGCTCATCAACGAGACCATCAATCGCCTTGGCTACCTGCCCAACCAAAGCGCCCGTCAGCTCGCCGGCGGCGCCACCAAGTCCTTTGGCCTGGTGCTCCCCCGTCTCGATCACGGCTTTTCGCTCCAAATCGCCAGCGGCGCCCACAACGAGGCCCGTAAGCACGGCTACGACTTGCTCATCGCCAACGCCGATAACGACGATATTCTCGAGGACCATTACCTGCGCTACTTTATGGGCACCCAGATGTCCGGCGTCATGGTTCAGCCCATGGCATCCCCCGACTGGCACCCCGTCATGGCCAAGATGCCCGTGCCGATCGTCCACCTGGACATCCACTGTTCCGAGCCCGGCTACTACGTAGCGGCCGACAACGAGGCCCAGGGTCGCATCATTGCCGAACTCGCCATCACCCGCGGCGCGCACCATATTGTCGTCGTCGGCCGAGCAGCATTTATGCAACTCACCCTGCGCGTCCTTGGCATTCATAAGGCGCTCGCCCTGCACCCCGATATCAAGATCGAAGTCATCGACGCCGGCGAATGGAATACCGCTGCCGACGGCTACGGCATCGGTGCCCAAATCGCCGAGCGCCCCGCGGACGAACGTCCCGATTTTGTCGTCGGCCTGACCGACGTGTTGGCCTCGGGTGTCGTTTCGGCACTGGTCGACAAGGGCATCTCTGTCCCCGGGCAAGTACGCGTAGCAGGCTGCGATGGCAACCCACTCGCTTGGAGCGGATCGGTCCCGCTCACTACGGTAGCGCCCCCGGGCTACGAGATTGGCCGCAAGGGCGTTCAATTGCTCATGGAGCAAATCGAGAACAAGGCCCCGGCAAAGATCAAGCATATCCGTGTCGGCTCCGCAGCACGTACCGTCACCGCAGTCGCCGCCGAGGATATCAACCGCCAAGAACTGGTACGTCCGTTCCTACTGGAACGCGCCAGCACCCAGGCAAGCAGCCAGACCGACGCCACGGCCATCAACCTCGGTGCGTATCTATAGCACGCCCGCGAGTATGCTAAGTCGCCGCTCAAGCAAAAGGGGCCCGACCATTGCCGGACCCCTTTTGCTTGAGCGCAAACGTGAGCAATCGCTCGTTTCAACGCCGCAATTTTCTAGCGCACAGTCTTGATTGCCGCCACCAGGTCGAACAACGTATCGAGCACGGCCTCGCAGCCATCCACCACGTCCTGCGGCAGCGGCACGATATCGGGGACGGCAAAGACATGGCAGCCGGCCATGATGCCCGAGACGCAACCATTGCGCGAATCCTCGACCACGGCGCACTCCCCGGGGGCAAAGCCCGCACGCTCGCAGGCGAGCAGATACATCTCGGGGTTGGGCTTGCCGTGCACGACGTCCTCGCCACACGTTACCGTTTCAAACTTGTCAAAAAGACCGACCATCTTAAGGTTGCGCTCGGCCGTAACGAGGCGCGACGACGTCGCTAGGCCCACGTGATAGCCCGCAGCCAGCAGCTCGTCTAGGCACTCGGCGGCGCCGGCCTTAAGTTCCAGTTCGGTCTTGACCATCTCGTCGCGAATCTCCTTGTGGCGACGATAGATCGCCTCGGTGGTTTCGTGGCTGCCATAATGCTTATCGAGGATGTTCATGACATCGGGCAGCGTGCGGCCGATAAACTGATGGATCAGCGCTTCATCAATCGCGAGCCCCAGCTCAGCGGCGCCTGCCTTCCAGGCCTTAATCCCCAAACGCTCGGTGTCGACCAGCGTTCCGTCCATGTCAAAAATAACAGCCTTGATCATATCGGCCCCCTCACCGGATTGTGTTACTGCCACTCTACCGCACTTTACAAACTTGTATATAACGTATATAGCATATTGCACTTTCGTTACACAGATAGAAGTCTTATGGCAAGTAACGCATTAGGATTATAGTTTTCGATCGAGTACTCAACGATAAGGATCGTTTCATGATTTTAGACACCACGGCACCCGCAGAGGAGCTTCAAGACAAGCTATCGGCGCTCGAACAGCTGCTTTTGGCATACGGGCGCGTGGCTATCGGGTTTTCCGGCGGCGTTGACAGCAGCTTTTTGGCCGCCGTATGCGCCCGCATCATGCCTACCAATACCCTCCTCGTCCATCTCACCACGCCGCTCATCGGCACGCCCGAGCAGGCTTCGTTTGAGCAGTCCGTTGATGGGCAGGCCAATGAGGGGCCGCATTTTAAGCTCCCCGTGCTCAATCTTTCGGTTGATCAGCTGCAGCTCCCCCAAGTAGCCTGCAACGATGCCAATCGCTGCTACCACTGCAAGCACGCCGGCTTTACCGCCATCGTCAACCACGCCAAGTCGCTCGGCTTTCCCACCGTCATCGATGGCAGCAATGCAAGCGATCGCGGTGACTACCGCCCCGGCATGCGTGCGGCAGAAGAGCTCGGCGTACGCTCACCCCTTATGGAGGTCGGCTTTACCAAGGACGAAGAGCGCGAGCTGCTGCGCGCATGGGGTTATCCCGTTTGGAACCTGCCGGCGGGAGCATGTCTTGCCACGCGCGTCCCCACGGGCGAGGAGCTTACGCGCGAGAAGGTCTCCCTGATTCGCGCCTGCGAGGATTACCTGCACGATCTTGATCTGGCACAGGTACGCGCGCGCTTGGTCGGCGGCTGCATGCATATCGAGGCCGCACCCGCAGATGTCGCCAAGATTGCCACCCTCGGCGGTGCCGCCGTCGACGACAAGGGCAAGACCCCGCTGCCCGCCGTTATCGAGTCCGCGCTGCGCGAGCTGGGCTGCGACCATATCTCCCCCGAGGTCACCCCCTACATTCACGGCAACATGAACCTTTAGGTTACGCCGTTTTACAAACGGCGTAACTGCTCGGCGCTGCGCGGGCCCCGGGCACGGCAATCTGACGTTCAACTTCACGGGCGCGACCAAAAGGTCAGCGCCCGCTTGTTTCACGTCACCTTACCGCACCCGGAGCCCGCTCGCTCGCATATGCTCAACCTGGACTGCGTTAACTGACCTACCAAAAAGGGACAGGTTTATTTTGGCAGGTTTTATCTGGGGAAACGCAAACAGGGCCGCGACACCTATATGGTGTCGCGGCCCTTTTCCTTGGAGAAGGATCAATTGATTGAACGGGATGACCGTTCTAGTCTTCGAGTCCGCTATTGATGAGCTCCGCAATCTCAACGGGATCGGTGCTCGCGCGCACCTTGTCACGGAAGCCGGCGTCCATCAGCATCACGGCAGCCTTGGAGAGCAAACGCAGGTGCGTGGTTCCAGCCTCGCCGGCGGGCACGTACAGCGCGAGCGCAACATCGACGGGCACCCCATCGAAGCTCGGCCATTCAACGGGCTCGGCCAGTTTAAGCACGGCAACGCCCGGCGTGTGGATCGCGTCGCTTTTGGCATGCGGAACGGCAAAACCGGCGACGAGGCCGGTCTCGACCTCGTTCTCGCGAGCAATAAAGGCAGCCTCTACGGCAGATGCGTCATCGGCAAAACCGAGCTCGATGGCCTGCTCGGACAAATAATGTAGGGCGTCCTCGCGCGAGGCGGCGGTATACCCGATCGTCACTTGGTTGGCAGATACAAATCCCATGGAAACCTTCCTTACAACACGGACCTAACCGCAGCTTCGATGCCGTCGGCGTCCAAACCGTACTTGTGCAGCAAATCGACCGCAGGGCCGGACTCGCCATACACATCGCGCACGCCGACGCGTCGCATCGGCACCGGATGCTGCTCCGCGAGCACCGAGGCCACGGCCTCGCCAAGACCACCGATAATCGAATGCTCCTCGGCAGTGACCACACGACCAGTCTTCTTGGCGCTGGCAACCACCAGGCGCTCATCAAGCGGCTTGATCGTGTGCATATTGATGACCTCGGCATCGATACCATCGGCAGCGAGCGCCTCGGCAGCCTCAAGCGCCTCAGCGACCATAAGGCCACAAGCGATGATGGTCACATCGGACCCCTCGCGCACGACCACGCCGCGACCAATCTTGAACTCATAGTCCTCGCAGTCGTTGATGACCGGTGTTGCCAGGCGTCCGAAACGCATGTAGACCGGCCCCTCAAACTCATAGGCGGCGCGCACGCATGCGCGAGCCTCGATGTCATCGGCGGGAACAATCACCGTCATACCCGGGATCGTGCGCATGAGCGCGATGTCCTCGCAGCACTGATGCGTGGCACCGTCTTCACCGACCGATATGCCCGCATGCGTGGCACCGATTTTGACGTTGAGGTGCGGATAGCCGATGGAATTACGCACTTGCTCGTACGCGCGGCCGGCAGCGAACATGGCAAAGGTGCTCGCAAAGGCGACGTGACCCGTGGTCGCAATGCCGGCGGCAAGCCCCATCAGGTTGCTCTCGGCAATGCCGGCGTCGTAGAAGCGCTCAGGGTGCGCAGCCTTAAACTTACCGGTCTGCGTGGCGGCGGCCAGGTCGGCATCGAGAACCACAAAGTCATCGCGCTCATTGCCCAGCTCGACAAGTGCCTCGCCATAGCTAACGCGCGTGGCGACTTTCTTGACGTCTGCCATTAGAGCTCCTCCCCTGCTGCCGCGAGCTCGGCCATGGCCTGCTCAAACTGTTCATCGTTGGGTGCCTTGCCGTGCCAGCCCACCTGGCTTTCCATAAAGGAGACGCCCTTGCCCTTCACCGTCTCGGCGATAATGGCCACGGGCGAGTCGCTCACTTTGCGGGCCTCGGCAAAGGCGGCGGCAATCTGCGCCATGTCGTTACCGTCGGCGAGCTCGATCACATGCCACTTAAAGGCGCGGAACTTGTCAGCGAGCGGCATGGCCGAGTTGACCTCATCGATCGTGCCGTCAATCTGCAAGCCGTTGTGGTCGACGACGGCAACAAGATTGTCGAGTGCATGGTTGCCGGCGAACATGGCCGCCTCCCACACCTGGCCTTCCTCGCACTCACCGTCGCCCAGCAACGTGTAGACACGGTAGCCGTCGCCCCAGTGCTTAGCGGCAAGCGCCATTCCAACTGCAGCAGAGATGCCCTGACCGAGCGATCCGGTGGACATATCGATGCCAGGGGCGTCGTTCATGTTGGGATGGCCCTGCAGTCGGCTGCCAATATGGCGGAGCGTCTCGAGCTCTTCGACGGGAAAATAGCCGCGATTTGCCAACACCGAATACAGGCCCGGCGCCGCGTGACCCTTGGAGAGCACAAAGCGATCGCGATCGGCCTTGTGAGGGTCGGCGGGATCGATATTCATTTCCTCAAAGTACAGATACGTCATGATGTCGGCAGCACCGAGCGATCCACCCGGGTGTCCCGACTTGGCCGCGTGAACCGCAGTCACGACACCCTTCCTGACCTCATTGGCGACCTTCGCCAGCTCCTGGTTGGTCATACGAATTCCTCTCTTGAGAACAACCCCGGCACCGGATGACGCGATGCCGGGGCAATCCACTCGTTAAGCCTGAGCGACGACCTTCTGCCAGTCGGCCTCGAACGAGGCAAGGCCCTGATCGGTCAGCGGATGGCGCAGGCACTTCTTAAGGGCTGCCATGGGCACGGTCGCGATATCGGCGCCAAGCAGCGCGGCCTGGGTTACGTGGTTGGGCGTACGAACCGAGGCGGTGATGATCTCGACGGTGTCGTCGACGTTCTTGCCCGTCCAGTCGTAGTTCTTAATGCAGGTCACGACGTTGTCGAGCTGCGAGATACCGTCCTCGGCGATGTCGTCGAAACGACCGACAAACGGGCTGATGTAGCGAGCACCGGCGTTGGCGGCCATAAGGGCCTGCGTCGGCGAGAAGACGAGCGTCATGTTGACGCGCACGCCAGCATCGGCCAGCGCACGGCAGGCGGCAAGGCCGGCCTCGCACACGGGAAGCTTGACCACGATGTTGGGGGCGAGGGCGGCAAGGCGCTTGCCCTCCTCGATCATACCCTCGGCAGTGGTAGCGGTAGACTCGGCGGACACGGGCAGGCCCTCGCAGAGCTCGGCAATCTTGAGCATATGCGGCTCAAAGTCGGCAAGCTTGCCGCCGGTCTTGGCGTACAGGGACGGGTTGGTGGTAACACCGGCCAGGCAGCCCCAGCTCTTGGCCTCGGCAATCTCGTCCAGATTGGCGGTATCGATAAAGAACTTCATGGTGAACCCCTTCAAAGGAAGCTAAAACTCAAAAGAATGGGACAAAGGGACTGCCCCTTTGTCCCATGTGCCGGGCCTGCAGCTGGGACATGCCCCAAGCCCGGCGTCGCGTAGGAAAAGCTACTTACTCGGCAAGAGCGGCCTCGATGCGGGTCGTAACGCCCTTGAGGTTAAGACCGACGACGTACTGCTTGATCGGGCGCTTGATGTGCTCGATGACAAAGCGCTTGCCGTCGATGTCCTGAGCGGCGAGGTTGCGGTAGAGCTTCTCGACCTGCTCCTTGACCTCAGGATCGTTGAACGCATAGTGACCGGAGACATCCAGGATCTTCAGGCTGAGCTCATCGTCGGCAAGAATGTCGTCGACCTGCAGGTTGACGTCGTCGCCAGTCATCCACTTGCGCCAGCGCTCGGTCTTGATAGCCTTGACCAGCAGGGTGTGATACAGGTCGGAGGGATCATCGCACAGACCGTTGTCGACCAGGATCTGCTCGGTGGCGCAGAGCTTGAGATAGGCGCGGGTCTCCTCGGTGCCATACTGCGGAGCAACGTTGGAGGCGGTCACGTGTGCCGGGATGTGCTCGAGCAGCGTCGCGTCGTCCAGATAGTCGGCGTTGTGCTCCTTCAGGCCCACGCCGTAGCGCTTAGCCATGTCGGCGAGCTCGCGGGCATTCTTGAAGTTGTAATGGCCGACCTGCTCGGTCCAACGGGTGAGCGTACCGGTCTGGCCGACGATAAAGGTGGGCATGGGGCAGCCGCGCTTCTCGAGCTCGGGCTGCAGCTGAGAAATGAACTCCTCGTACTTATCGGTAGAGGTCAAGCCGCCATTGGTCTCCTCGGTACCGACCTCATAGGCAACCTCGGGCAGGTTATGCTCGCGACGGTACTGCTCAAGGTAGTCGATAAGATCAATCGTGCGGCGAAGCACCACGTCGAGCGGAATAACCTTGCCGATCTGATAGGGGTCCTTGGTGGGGTCGACCATCAGCAGGTCAAAGCCCGCCTCCATGTCGGCGACGAAGGACTTGCGGGCGAGCTCCATGGCCTCGTCCTCGGGCAGGTGGGCGTTACGCTCCTCGTCGCGCTGCCACGGACCGCCGTGATCGCGGCACAGGTAGTACGGACCGGTGTAACCCACCTCGTCGGCAACCTTCTTGATGTCGGCGGCAAAGCGCGTCTGGTCCCAACCGTTGACGTAGCCGGCGCCCATCTCGTCCATATCGACCTGGTTGCGGCTGGCGATAAACATGGGCGGGAAATCCTCGTCCTTGGCAAGCTCGAACACGGCCTGAATCAGGTTGGGGCTCATGGGGCCAATGCCGACCATGGTTGCGTGATCGCCGCTATCCTGCAGCTTGAGCATGCCCTGAACGGCCTGACGGATGGTGAGGTTGGACATTTTGTTCTCCTTCTCCAGAGGATTTTTGACAAAAGTTCCCTGGGACCCAGATGTGGGCCCTATCAGTACGGATGGATTTTGTTGTGTAGGGGCGGTTGTGCGGAGTCAAATCCATCCCTCCGCACAACCGGAGTCCTTAAAGGTTTACTTGGCCTGCTTGTCGAGCGTGGGCTTCATGGCAATCAGGATTGCAGCGGCGACCACGGAGCCAATCACGATGTCCAGGCAGAACAGCGCGACGTTGTTGGTGGCAAGGGCGACGATAAAGCCACCGTGCGGGACGTAGCAGTCGATACCCTGGAAGGCGGCAAGCGCCGCGCCCACGGCAGAGCCGATGCAAATGCCGGGAAGGGTGTGACCGAGGTCCTTGACCGCGAAGGGGATAGCGCCCTCGGTAATACCGATGCAGCCCATGAACAGCGCGGAGATGCCCATCTGACGGTCAGCGTCATCAAACTTGTTCTTGGCGATGAGCGCAGCGAGGCCACAGGCAATCGGGGGAACGGCAACGGCGACGCGGAACATACCATTAGGACCGTAGATGCCGGAGGCCATGATGGCCATGGTGAAGGTCGAGGCGGTCTTGTTGATGGGACCACCCATATCGAAGGCGGTCATAACGCCAATGACCAGACCCAGGACAACTGCGGAACCGCCCTGCAGGCTGCCGAGCACGCCGGTGAGCCAGTCCATCACAAAGCCAAGCGGCGTGGCCAGGATGTAGATATAGGCCATGCCCAGGACAAGCGAGGTCAGAATCGGGATAATCAGGATGGGCATGATGGTCTGGATGGTGTTGTTGACCTTCCAGGTCTTCATCCAGCGGACAAAGTAGCCGCAGATAACTGCCATGATCATGGCGCCCAAGAAGCCGGTCGAAACGCTGTTGCCGTTAGGGGTAACGACTGCGTTGTTGACCAGGTAGCCCAGGACAAAACCGGGGGCGAGCGCGGGCTTGCCGGCCATCGAGTAGGAGATGTAAGCCGCAAGCACCGGGATCATCATGGAGATGCCGGCCATGCCGATGGTGTTAAGGCTCACCATCAGCGGATTCGTAACCTCCATGCCGTTGGCGCCGGCGGTACCGGATGCCAACGAGAAGGCGAGGAACACGCCACCGATAACGACAATGGGGATAAAATAGGAAACGCCGGTATTGAATGCATTGAGCAGCGTCTTGCCAGGATCGGCAAAGATAGACTGCTTGGACGCCGGTGTCGGGGCCTGCGGGGCAGCGGAGACGGCCTTCTTCTCTGCCTTGGCCTCGGCCTTGGGCGCGTCAACGGCGCCACCCGTCGCCTTGATAATCTCAACAGCCTGGTCGATGATCTTGACCGGATCGGCGATCACATCGGAAGTACCGACCTTGAGGAACTTGCCCTCGGCCATCTTCTGCTCAAAACGGTCCTCGTTCTCGACACCCACGTCGACGGACTCCAAGACCAGGTCGGCGGAGTCCACGTCTTCCTGCGTGAGCTCATTCTCGATACCCAGGCCACCCTGAGCCTCGACCTTGCACTCGATGCCACGGGCGGCGCATTCATCCTGAATCGCCTTCTGGGCCATATACGTGTGGGCGATACCCACGGTACAGGCGGCAACGCCTACGATCTTCATTGCTTCCCTCTTTTCATAGAGTTGCGTGCGCAAGACACCGTTTGCGGAGGCCTCCGGAGCATCCCCTGCCGTTTGGACTTGCTGTCTTTTCGACAAGAACAATATAGGTGCTCGTTTTTCTTAATGCCAGCTTATTTCGGTAAACGCGCAGGTCAGAGCGTTGGTTATGCGATTTAGTTATGCGTTTAACCAAAAATGAATCCTGCGATTTTGCCCTCGATTTCAAAAGTCAAGAAGTATTTGATTTTCTCGGTAGACGGCAGATGCGCATGCCGGTCACAAATTTCGACCCCACCCGTATGCCGCATTTGTTGCATACTCATATGAAAGGAAAAAGCCGCTCACCGAAGCGTATCCTTCACCAAGACTCAAAGTCATCATGTTGGAAAATGCTCATCTGTCGGAAGGAGTCGCTGTGGCAAAACAGCGCGTTACGATCGCAGACGTCGCTCGAGAGGCGGGAACCTCGACGGCAAGCGTCTCGTATTACCTCAACGACAAACGAGAAAAGCTTAGCGAGAAGACGCAGAACAAAATCGCGCGCGTCATTAAGGAACTCGGATACGTTCCCAACGCCCAAGCGCAGACGCTCACCGGCAAGCAAACCCACGTCATTGCCATCATCATTTTGGATAACACCAACAAATGGGCGGGGCTCGTTCTCAATGGCATGGAGCAGGTCATGCTCCCCGCGGGCTACCAGACGGTCGTTTGCACGAGCAACTTTAACCCCGAGACCGAGCTCATGTACGTCGACAAGATGCTCTCGCTGGGCGTCGATGGCTTTATCATCCAGCCCACGGCAAACTTCAAAGCCGTGCATGACCGCATTAGACGCGCCGGCAAGCCGGTCGTCTTTTTCGATGCAGCCATCTATAGCCCAGGTACCAGCTGGATCAAAACCAACCTTTACGACGGCGTGTACAACGCCACACAGGCACTCCTCGACGCCGGCTACGAAGATTTCTTTTCCATTGCCGCCAACATGACCGAAATGCGCACCCGCATGGAGCGTTTTCAGGGGTATGCCGAGGCGCTGGCAGCGAACGGGCAGCTCTACAAAGCGATTCCCATCGATCACAACAAGCCGTCAATCAACGAGCTCACCGAATACTTTAAATTCAAGTTCAATCCCGCCAAGCGAACCCTTATCTTCGTGCAAAATCAGTGGGCACTTCCCCGTGTCTACAAGGCCCTCCAGCCAATGGCCCATCTGCTTCCGCAGCAAATCGGCCTTTTGGGACTCAACTGCGAAGACTGGACTAATCTCACCACACCGACCGTCTCCACCATCATCGAGCCCGTCGACCAAGAAGGTCGCGAAGCAGCCGAGATGCTGCTCGCCCTACTTGACGGAAGCAGCGAACCCGGCGAGCAGCGCATTCTCGAGTGCAAGCTCAACTGGCTCGACTCCACCTCGATCTAGACCGCGGGACAAATGAATCAGTAGCGTTTGTCTCAAATCTTAAGTATTTGTTCGACAGAACGGCCCTTGCCGGCTCCTGCTAGACTGGTAGATTCCCAACCGTCCCTCCAGGAGCCTCAATGTCGCGCAAGCCCGCCTACAAGCAAATACTTTCCATTGGCACCGCCGTGGTGCTGGGGTTTGCGCTGTTTACGGGATCGCTTGACGGGGCGCCCAAGCTGCTGTCGCCGCAAAGCGATGAGCAGGCGGCGGCTCTGGCCGAAAAACAAAACGAGAGCCCCAGCCGCACCGACGACGAGGCAGACCTGGTTGCCCGGCTCGAATCGGGAACGGCGAGCTCCCCGGACCCTCAAAACGGCCAGGACTCTGGCGATGGCTCCGATTCCGCCGCGACCGACACCGATGACGACGTTTCCGCGGACAGTGCCGCCACCCCCATCGACGAGGTCGAAAACCCCGACCTCAACCGCGCCCGCGGTGTTTATCTCAGCAGCATTCCCGACTACGCCGGCAACCCCTACGTTGCCCTTCGCGCCGACAGCACGCACCCGCTCGGCACGCCATCATTCACGCTCGATGAATACGAGCGCGCTACAGAAGAGGGCTGCTTTAAGAAGTTCTCCAAGCTCGACAGCCTGGGCCGCACCCGCAAAGCACTCGCCTGCGTGGGCCCCGAATCACTCGGTCAAGGCGAGCGCGGCGATATCTCGCGTATCCATCCTGCCGGTTGGCACCAGCAGCGCTACGACTTTATTCCGGGCCAGAGCCTCTACAACCGCTGCCACCTTATCGCCTGGTCGCTCTGCGGCGAAAACGCCAACCGCAAAAATCTCCTCACCGGCACGCGCTATCTCAACGAAACGGGCATGCTGCCGTTTGAGGAGCAGATTCTCGGCTACATCCGCGACACGGGCAACCATGTGCTCTACCGCGTCACGCCCATGTATAACGAAGAGGAACTTGTCTGCCGTGGCGTGCGCCTTGAGGCGCAATCGGTCGAGGACCACGGCAAGACCCTCTGCTTCCACGTGTACTGCTACAACCTGCAGCCGCATGTGCAGATCGACTACGCCACCGGCCGCAACCAGACCTCGGGAGTTTAGGGCCGACCAAGCTGCCCGTAACCCAAAAAATGATCCGTTTTCCTCCGTCCCCAAGGAATCAAAAAGGGCCGCCCCGGTTACCCAGGGTGGCCTTTTCGTCAGCACCTACATTGCAGGCAAAATCACACGCTACTTGGCGCGACCCTCCTCATAGCGCTCGACCAGCTTGGCCTGAACGTCATAAGGCACCTGCTCGTAGCCAGCGGGCTTCATGGTAAAGTCGCCCGTGCCGCGCGTGATAGAGCGTAGGCGCGTCGAATAATCCGTCAGTTCTGCCAGCGGCGCCTGGGCAATGACCACGGTATCGCCGCGCTCATCGGTCTCCATGCCCGTCACGCGACCGCGCGAGGCCGAGATGTCGCCCATCACGGCGCCGGCGTAGCTCTCGGGGATAGTCACCGTAATTTCCTCGATGGGCTCCAGCACCACTGGGTCGGCATCGGCACATGCCTTGCGCAGGCCGATGCGAGCCGCCGCGCGAAACGCCATCTCGTTGGAGTCGACGCTGTGATACGAGCCGTCGTACACAGCCACGCGAATGCCCGTGAGCGGGTAGCCGGCAATGATGCCGTCCTTCATGGTCTCCTGGACGCCCTTGTCCACGGCGGGAATCAGCGAGCGCGGAATGCGGCCGCCTACGACCTCATCCACAAACTCGTAGCCGTCGCTCGTGCCGTCGGGCCCAATAAGCGGCTCCACGCGCAGCCAGCAGTCGCCGTACTGACCGGCACCACCGGTCTGCTTCTTGTGGCGGCCCTGGGCGCTCGCCGTGCGGCGGATGGTCTCGCGATACGGAATGCGAATCGGCACGCTCTTGGCCACGACCTTGGTACGGTCCTCCAAACGGTTGAGCAGCACCGAAACCTGCGCCTCACCCACGGCGGAGATAATGGTCTGGCCGGTCTCCTCGTCGCGGTCGATGCTCATAGTCGGATCGGCCTTGCAGGCCTTCTCGATAAACGTGTAGAGCTTCTCTTCGTCCCCGCGATTCTCGGCCTCGATGGCAATGCGGTACTGCGAGTTGGGGAACTTAAACGCCGCAGCCTCGACCTTGCCGGTAATCGAGAGCGTATCGCCCGTCTCGGCCGCCAGCTTGGGTGCCACGATAATGTCGCCGGCATAGGCGTGACCGACCTCGGTCATGTCGCGGCCGCACATCACATACAGGTGAGCCAGACGGTCGCCCTTGCGCGTGCGCGCGTTGACCAGCTCAAGGCCCGGCTCAAGCGTACCCGTCAGCACCTTAATAAAGCTGATGCGACCCTGCTGCGGATCGGCCAGGGTCTTAAACACAAACGCCACCGGACGATCATCGTCGCTCGAAATCTTGAGCGAATCGCCGTCGATAAGCGGCATCTCGCCGTAGTCGGTCGGCGCCGGGAAGTATGTGGCGATGTCGTCCATCAGCGAGTTGACGCCCTGCTCCTTAATGCAATCGCCCGCAAAGACTGGCACAAAGATGCGCTCGGCGATCGCCTTCGACAGCAGGCCTTCAAGCTCCTCCTGCGTCAGCGTCTCCTCGCCTTCCAAGTACTTCATCATCAGTTCGTCGTCAGCCTCGGCCACCAGCTCGCACAGATGGTCATGGGCTTCCTCGGCCTGGGCACGATACTCCTCGGGAATCTCCGACTCAACGGCTTCGGTGCCGTTGCAATGGCGCGCCTTCATGCGCACCAGGTCGATGATGCCGTCAAAGTCCTCGCCCTCGCCCCAGGGAAGGGTCACGGCGCCCAGGCGCGTGCCAAAGCGCTCTTGCAGCAGGTCCATCGTGGTCGCAAAGCTGGCCTCGGAGCGCGACAGGCGGTTTACGAACACCGCACGCGCCAGGCGCAGGTCCTCGGCGGCATACCAGAGCTTAACCGTCGTAGGCTGCGGGCCGGCCTCGGCGTCGACAACAAACAGAGCCGTCTCGCAGACGCTCATCGCGGCAAAGGCGTCGCCGATAAAATCGGGGTAGCACGGGGCATCGAGCACATTGATGCGCGCGCCCTTCCAGTCGATAGGCGCAATGGTCGTCGAGATGGAGAATGAACGCTTGACCTCTTCGGGGTCATAGTCGAGCGTGGGCTTGGTGCCGTCGTGGCCGCCCAGGCGGGCGGTCTTGCCGGAAAGGTGGAGCATGGCCTCGGCGAGTGAAGTCTTGCCCACCCCGCCTTGGCCTACGAGCACCACGTTCCTTACGTTACCGGTCTTGGGAGCACCCATGATGACCTCCTTGCAGGGCCGCGCGCAATGCGCGACGCCAACGGGGAGAGTTCGCGGTCGGTGCCATCCCGGGAGCAGCATGGTCGGCAACCGAGCCGACTCACCCTCCAAATGTCCTATGCCACCACCCTACCCTCACGGGCGGCCGTCCATGCATACCTTTCGGCGCACGTATGAATACAGGCGGCGAGAGGAAGAGACAAGCTTGTGAGGCGATTATTGAACCCCGTCGATGCAAACAAAAAGCCGCCACAGACCGTAAGACCTGCGACGGCTTCGCCTCAATTAATAGTTGAGTAAATACCTGAGCCTATCCCTCGATACGGCTCAAGAACTCACGGGTGCGCTGCTCACGCGGATGGTCGATGACCTGCTCGGCAGGACCCTCCTCGACAATGCGGCCGCCATCCATAAAGACCACGCGGTCGGCAACATCGCGCGCAAACTGCATCGCGTGGGTCACGATCACCATCGTCATATTCTGCGCGGCAAGGTCTTTAATGACATGCAGCACCTCGGCCGTCAGCTCGGGATCGAGTGCCGAGGTTGGCTCGTCAAAGAACAGGATCTCCGGGTCGAGCGCTAGGGCGCGGGCAATACTCACGCGCTGCTGCTGACCGCCCGAAAGCTCACAAGGAACCTTGTTCTCGTTGCCCGTAAGCCCCATCTGCGCGATCAACTCGCATGCACGTGCCTCTGCCTGCTCGCGCGGACGCTTGAGCACGCGAATCGGAGCATCGGTGATGTTTTTCATCACGGTATAGTGCGGGAACAGATTGTAGTTCTGAAACACCAGACCAAACCGCGAGCGCGCCTGTTTAGGAACATCGCCCTTTGCGTACACCGCGCCCGAACCCGCATCCGTCGCGACGGCAAGGTCGCCAAACGAGAGCGATCCACCGTCGAGCGTCTCGAGCAGCGTGGCGCAGCGCAGCAGCGTGGACTTACCGCCACCCGAAGGCCCGATAATCGCCACGACCTCGCCGCGCTTCACCTCAAGCGAGATATCCTTGAGCACCTCATTGCCGCCAAACGCCTTACGCGCGTTTTCGATTTTCATCACTGAGTTAGTCATGATAATAGTCCAGCTTCTTTTCGGCGGCGCCCAGCAGCATCTCGACGACGAAGTTAAAGACCCAGTAGATTAGCGCCGCGATCGCAAACGGCACCATGCTCACCTGCGAGGCGACCAGCGCCTTGGCCGTCGAGAACATCTCACCCACGCCAATGGCAAACGCCAGCGACGTGTCCTTGACCAGCGTGATGATCTCGTTGCCCATCGCAGGCAGAATACGCTTGGCGACCTGCGGCATCACGATATACAGAAACGTCTGCATGCGCGAGTAGCCCAGCACCTCGGCAGCCTCGTATTGACCGCGAGGAATGGACTGCAGGCCCGAGCGATAGATCTCGGCAAAGTAACCGGCGTAGTTGATGATGAACGCCACAACGCACGCCGTCCACTTGGAATCGGGCGTGAGCGAAATGCCGAACACGTAATACGGGGCAAAGTAAATGGCAAACATCTGCAGCATGAGCGGCGTGCCGCGCATGACCGAGATATAGATGCGCGCAATCCAGCGGAGCGGCGCAATTTTGCTCATGCGCATAAACGCCACGGGGATTCCCAGCGGAATCGATCCCAACAGCGTCAGCACAAACAACTGCAAACTGACCAAGAAACCCTGGCCAAGCATCTGCATCATGACCTGAATAGACATTACTTGAGCACCCAATTATCGAAAGATAGACCATAGCTTGAATACTTGTCGCACAGGTCCTTAACCGTGCCGTCCTCGTAGAGCGCCTTGAGCGACTCGGTCACGGCGTCGGCCGACTTGGTGTCGCCCTTCTTAAAGCCGACGGCGTAGTGCTCGCTGGACAGCGGCTCATCAAGCTGCGTGTAAGCATCGGGCTTGGCGGCAAGCTGATACTGGGCAATCGAAAGGTCGCAAGCCACGGCATCGACCGCGCCGCTCTCGAGCTGCATAAAGGCCGTGTTGTACTCGCCGATCGTGTCGAGCGTGGCAAACGTCGCCGCCAGATCCTTCTGGTCACCCTCGAGCACATCCTGCGCAGCGGAATCGGTCTGGGTAATCACGGTCTTGCCGGCAAGATCGTCCCAGCTCTTGATACCCGCATCCTTCTTGACCACCAGCACCTGCTCGTTGAGCATGTACGGCTCGGAGAACGTGTAGTCGTCCTCGCGACCCTCCATGGTAAAGCCGTTCCAGATGCAGTTGATGGCGCCGGAGTTGAGCAGCGTGTCCTTGGCATCCCAATCGATGGCCTCGTATTTGACCTCCCAGCCCTGCTTATCGGCAACAGCCTTGGCCAGATCGAGATCAAAGCCGGTGTACTCGCCATCGTCGCCCACAAAGCCGTACGGAGGATAGGACTTATCAAAGCCCACCACGAGCTTCTTGGACTCCGCAGCGCCCTTCACATCCTTGGCCGCGGCAGAGCCAGCAGCGGAGCCCTTGCCGGCACCACCGCCGCAACCGACAAGACCAAGGCCAAGCACCGTGGCAAGCGAGCCGGCTAGACCAACAAACTGACGACGAGACATATCGGTGTTCATGGTATTCCCCCTTGATGGCACTTTAGTTAGGTAAAGTGAGTCATGTAACGTCCAGAATCATACACTTTAGTGAGATGGAGTACAAGGGAGGGTTTGCCCGGCGTGGGCGGGGAGCGGCGCGTAATTAAGTTTCCTGCTCTACAGTCCTGCGCAAGACGGAAAGCACGCATGGAGCACTAGGTTGGAGCACCCGGCTGAGTGGCGCCCGGCGCGGAGTTTAATTTGCTGCTCTACAGTCCTGCTCACGACGGAGGCCACATTAAGTGGCCTCCTGTTCGTGCGGAACTCGCGACAAATTAAACTCCGCGCCGGGCGCCACTCAGCCGGGAGACAACGTGCTCGAAACCTTAAATAGCCTCCTCTCCAAACGGGCACGTTGAATGCACGGTACAATTGCTTCGGACTTTTCTTTTATTTAATAGTGGGGTTAATTCATGGCAGAATCTCGTGCGGAGCGTAAGGCTCGTCGTGCTTTGATCGAGGCGGCTGAGGGGTCAGAGGAGAAAAAATCTTCTAAGAAATCCAAGTCGTCTCAGGACGCGAAGGGTAAGTCGGCCAAGGGCAAGGCTAAGGCCAAGCGTCCCGGCTCTCGTCGGAACGAAGATAAGGCATCTCAGACTCGCTCCAAGCGCTTGCATAAAGATCTGGCTTCGTCTGCGCGTAAGGCTGTGGACCCCAAGTCTCCTTGTTCCATCATGAAAGCTTGCGGTGGGTGTACGGCGCTCAATCGTCCTTATAAGAAGCAGCTCGCCGCCAAGCAGGCTGCTATGGAGGAGCTTTTTGCTTCGCTTTGTGAGCGTGAGGGCATTGCTGTAGATCCTATTCGTGGCATGGGTGTCACCCTGGGCGACCCGGGCAAATATCCTGCGCCGCGCGGTTTTCGCCATAAGGCCGCCACTCCCTTTGCTCCCGGTAAGGAGGGCGCTGTCCGTTGCGGTTTCTTTGAGCGCGGCACGCACAAGATCGTTGCCGTACCCGAATGCCCCGTCGAGGCACCGGGCGCCCGACAAATTCTTAACGGCATCGCGCGTGAAGCTGAGCGCCTGCACATTCCCGCCTTTAACGAGGACAAGCATCTGGGCTTGCTCCGCTATGCCGTCGTCCGCTGCGGTTGGCGTACCGACCAGGTCATGGTCACGCTCGTGACCGCTCAGCGCGACTTGCCGCATGCGCAGGAGTTCTTTGAGGCTGTCGCCGCACTCGATCCGCGCATCGTCACCGTCGCCCAAAACATCAACGGACGTCCCGGCAACGCCATCCTCGGCGAGGAAACCCGCATCGTGTATGGCGCCGAATGCATGCGCGACCAGCTGCTCGGCTGCGAATTCGACATCTCCCCCACCGCGTTTTATCAGACCAACCCGCAACAGACCGAGCTGCTCTATCAGCTCGCTATCGACGGCATGGATTTGCACCAGGGCGATGTGCTCATGGATGCCTACTGTGGCAGCGGTACCATAGGTCTTTGCGCAGCTAAAGATGCCCAGAACAAGGGTATCGGCATTATGCTGCTCGGCGTGGAGCGCAACCCGGCGGGCATTGCCGACGCACGTCGCAATGCCGAGCTCAACGGCCTCACCCGCAGCGCTTGGTTTATGGCCGACGACGCCACCGATTACATCCTGGATGCCGTCGATAACAACGAGCGGGTCGATGTCCTTTCCATCGATCCGCCGCGCGCCGGCTCTACCCCCGAGTTCCTCGAAGCTGCCTGCGCGCTTAAGCCGCACCGCATCACCTATATCAGCTGCAACCCCGTAACTCAAGAGCGCGACCTGCATCAGCTCCTCGACGAAGGCTATCGCCTGCTCAAGATCACGCCCGTAGACATGTTCCCTCACACCGACCACACCGAAACCGTAGCGGTCCTCGAACGCCGCTAACCAACCTCAGTAGATTTTTGGCACAAGAAAGGGGGCGACCCGCCTGGGCCGCCCCCTTCGCTTGGTTTATAAACTCCGCTACATCCCATTGCGCAGATCGCACACGCCGGCTGCCGCCATCTCGCGCAGCAGCGTCTCGCGGTCGCGCGTCACGATCAAATCCAGCGGGAAGTGAATCTCGTCGAGCATCTTGCGCGCGTGATCGAGCTTGCCAATGGCCATGCCAATGTGGGCATCGGTTGACACGCCAATGCCCACGCCCAGCTCGGCGCAGCGCTCGGCGATCTTGCGGCATACGGCCCAATGCTCAGTGTCAACACCGTGTTCAAGACTATGGTTGTTGATCTCGATAATCTTGTGCTTGGCCTTAGCTGCCAACAGCACCTCGTCGATATCGAACGGCACGCCCGAACGCCCCGTGTGACCCAGCATGAACACCTTGGGGTGCTCCAGGGCATTGATATACATCTCGGTCGTCTGGGCCAGCGTCGCGCCTTCAGCAATCTGCGGATTATGCACGCTCGCAACCAAATAATCCAAATTTCGCGTAACCAAATCGAACAACGAATGCTGACGGCTGTACGAATCGCCGGCAATATCGAGCGTGACAGGAGTGTCCTCGCCAAACAGGCTTCCGTCCAGCGAAACGATATCGGCCTCGGCACCACGCAGCACCAGCACGCCGCTCCAAATGCGCGGCCAGATATCCTGGTTGATAAAGAACTGGTAACTGCGCAGGTCATTGGGGCAAGCCGTAACCATAGAGCTCAAATGGTCGGCAGATCCGAGCACCTGCAGACCACGCTCTGCCGCCCAGTACACATTCTCCTCAATGGTCGAATATGCATGCGCAGAGAACATCGTATGGGTATGAATGTCACAAGAAAGCAGGTAGGGCATCAGGTCTCCTTATCTGGCACGGCCGTCGCTTATATTCATTGTACGCATAGCCTTCGATAGTCGTAAAACCACTCCATCCCAAAGACACAACGTCCATGACAACGGGGTCCGGCTTAACACCAAACCCCGTTTCACGTAAAACATTGTAGGCAGAGCGCTTTACTTTTAACGATACTCGTCCGTCAACTGTTTCCAAGCGGGTAGCGAATTGACAATCGTTTCGTAGCTCACGCAATAGCCCAGGCGGAACCAACCCGGCATACCAAAGCTGTCCGAGGGAACCGCAAGCAACTCATACTTCTTTGCGCGCTCGCAAAACGCATTCGCATCGGGCTCGAGTGCCTTCACCCACAGGTAGAAAGCACCGTCCGGCTCAACATAGGTATAGCCGTAGTCCGTCAAAGCATCGGTGAGCGCCGTGCGGTTGCGGGCATAGGCCCCGACATCACTCGGCTCATCGATGCAATCGATGATCACGCGCTGGAAGAGTGCCGGTGCGCATACAAAACCCAGCGTACGGGCAGCGCCCGCAACAGCCGGCATCAGACGGGCAGCCTGCGGATTGGTGTTGGGAACCAAGATCCACCCCACGCGCTCACCCGGCAGCGACAGCGACTTGGAATACGAGTAGCACACGATGGTGTGCTCGTAGATCGAGGGCACCCAAGGCACCTCGGCACCGTACACGATCTCGCGGTACGGCTCATCCGAGATGAGCATAATCGGATTCTCGGGATCGCGCTGAGCGTTGGCCTCGCGCAGAACATTGGCCAGTCGCGTCAGCGTGTTGCGTGTATATACGGCACCAGTCGGATTGTTGGGCGAGTCGATGATGACGGCAGTCGTCTTATCGGTAATCGCCTTGAGCACGTTGTCCACGCTCAGCTGGAACGTATCTTCATCGGCGAGCGCCTCAACACACGTACAGCCGGCCTTCTCAATCCAAACGCGATACTCCGGAAAGTACGGGGCGATAACAATAACCTCGTCGCCCGGGTTCGTAACGGCGTTGAGCGTGCAGGTGAGCGAAGCCGCGGCACCCACCGTCATAAAGACGTCCTTACCCTCATAGTTCGTTCCAAAGCGGCGGTTGAGCGATTCGGCGACGGCTGCTCGACATTGCGGCAGGCCCGGAGCGGGGGTGTAGCCGTGCAACTGGTCACTCGGCAGCTCCAGGGCCTTCTTAATGGACTCCGCCACAGCAGCGGGTGCCGGAACGCTCGGATTGCCCAGCGAAAAATCAAATACGTTTTCCGCACCGATCTGCGCCTTGCGCTCAAGGCCATAGCTAAAAATCTCACGGATGATGGAGCTTTCCGCACCGCGAGCATACATAGTTTCGTTGATCATCTGTTCCCCTTTCGCATAGGCGCTATTGTACGCTTTAGCCGAGCAAAGTGCCGCAGCAATGTTGATTGGGGACAGACTTAAATGCGTGAAAACGCTCATTTTAGTCTGTCCCCAATCAACAGACGGCCCCATATCGCTCAAAAGAAAAAGCCTCCGCAGGTTTCCCCGCGGAGGCTTTCGCCACAAAGACTATTTGTCGGTGTCGGCACCGGCATTGACGGCACGGTCATCGGCGGCATCATCGGATGCGACTTCGGCATCCTCCTGCATGGCCGCCTGCGCAAATGCGGCGGCATCGGCCGCAAGCTCCTCCTCGCTCATGCGAGGCGCACGCTTCTTGGTCGGCATGCCGGCAGCCTTGGCGTTGCGCTCCTCCTTGGCCGCCAGGATATCGTCCTCGCGCTCAAGGTAGGCGTCCCACTCGTTATCGAGCAGGGCGTTCACGGCGTCGCCCTCGACGGTCTCGCGCTCGAGCAGCACCTTCGCCATCAGATCGAGCTGATCGCGACGGGCATCCAGGATCTCGGCCGCACGACGATGGGCCTCGCGCATGATGCGCTGAACCTCGATATCAATGCGACGCGCCGTCTCCTCGGAGTAATCCTGATGATCGGCATAATCGCGGCCCAGGAACACCTGATGCTGCGCCTCGCCAAAGACCTGCGTGCCCAGCTCCTCGCTCATGCCCAGACGTGTGACCATCTCGCGCGCCATCTTGGTCGCGCGCTCCAGATCGTTGCTCGCGCCCGACGTGATGTCGTCGCACATGAGCTCCTCGGCAACGCGACCGCCCAAGAACACGGCGAGCTCGTCGAGCATCTCGTTCTTGGTCTTGAGGAAGTGGTCCTCCTGCGGAAGCTGCAGCGTGTAGCCCAGGGCCTGACCGCGGCTGACGATCGAGATCTTGTGGACCGGATCGGAGTGCTCCAGGATATGGCCCACCAAAGCGTGACCGCTCTCGTGGTAGGCAATCGTGGTGCGCTCGGCCTCGGTCATCACGCGACCCTTGCGCTGCGGTCCGGCAATCACGCGCTCCATCGATTCCTCGACCTCGTCCATCGAGATCACGGAACGATGGCGGCGGGCAGCCAACAGTGCAGACTCATTGAGCAAGTTCGCCAGGTCGGCGCCGGTAAAGCCAACGGTCATCTGGGCGAGCTTCTCAAACTTCACGTCCTCGTCCATCGGCTTGTTCTCGGCATGCACGCGCAAGATCTGCTCGCGGCCCTTCACGTCCGGACGGTCGACCGTAACCTGACGGTCAAAACGGCCGGGACGCAGCAGCGCCGGATCCAGAATGTCAGGGCGGTTGGTCGCAGCGATCAGGATGACCGACTCGCTCTCCTCAAAACCGTCCATCTCGACCAGCAGCTGGTTGAGCGTCTGCTCGCGCTCGTCGTGACCGCCGCCCAAGCCGGCTCCGCGCTGACGTCCCACGGCGTCGATCTCATCGATGAAGATGATCGACGGGGCCTGAGACTTGGCCTCCTTAAAGAGGTCGCGCACGCGGCTGGCGCCGACGCCCACGAACATCTCCACAAAGTCAGAGCCCGAGATGCTAAAGAACGGCACGCCCGCCTCGCCGGCAACGGCCTTGGCCAGCAGCGTTTTACCGGTGCCCGGAGGGCCAACCAGCAACACGCCACGCGGGATCTTGGCGCCCAGCTTGCGATAGCGATCCGGATCGCTCAAAAAGTCACGGATCTCCTCGAGCTCCTCGACTGCCTCGTCCACGCCGGCAACGTCTTCAAACTTGACCTTGGGGCGCGTGGCCTCGTTGGTCTTGGCGTTGGTCTTGCCAAACTGCATGTTCCTGTTGTTGGCGCCCATCATCTGGCGCATAAAGTAGAACATGATGGCGATAAGGGCGATCGTCGGAAGCACACTCATCGCCAAGTCGCCCCAAAAATCGGGATCGTTGGTGTTGACGATGTACTTGGTATCGGGGTGCTCCGCCATAAGCTCGGCAAGCGAATCGGAGCCGACATAGGTCGAGGAGAAGCTCTTGAGCTCGCTCGTATCGCCCTTGTCCTTCTTCGTCTTCCAGTAATGACCCGTCACGCTTCCGTCTTGAACCGTATAGGTCAGATCTTCGACGCGATCCTGCTTGATGGCGCCCACCATCTCGCTCGTCGCGAGCTTAACGGTATTGCTGGAATTGGCAAAGCCGGAGCCCATGTTAAAGAAGGCGTAGCCCAGAAGCGCGCAAGCCAAAATAAAATACAGCCAGCCCGTACGCGTGGGCTTCTTGCCTCCGGGCATCCCCGGGATTTTAGGCTCCCGGGGAGTCTGGGAATTGTTGTCGTTACGGTCGTCGGGCATCTTACGAATAAACCTCCGGTTTCAAAATGCCCAGATACGGAAGGTTGCGATAGCGCTCGGCATAGTCGAGGCCGTAGCCCACCACAAAGGCATCGGGGCAATGGGTTCCAACATACTTGGGCGTGATGGCCGAGACGCGGTCCTCAACGTCCTTCCACAGGAAGGCGGCGACCTCCAGAGAAGCGGGCTTGCGGCTCTCGAGGTTCTTCATCAGATACTTGAGCGTCAGGCCCGAGTCCAGAATGTCCTCGACGATCAGCACGTCGCGACCGCGGATGTCGATATCCAGGTCCTTAATGATACGCACGATACCCGAGGACTTCACACCGTCGCCGTAGCTCGAAACAGCCATGAAATCGATGTTGGTCGGCAGCTCGATCTTACGCATCAGGTCGCCCATAAAGACCACGGCGCCGCGCAGGACCGCAATCAGCACCAGATCCTTACCCGCGTAGTCGCGCGTAATCTCCTCGCCCAGGCGAGAGACGATACCGTCGATATCCTCCTGCGTGAACAGAACCTTCTCGATATCCGGATGTTGAGAAGCCATGACAACCCTTTCTTGTGCTTATCGCCCACACACCGCCGTATGGACGCGAACTACACATTCTAGCAGCGCACGGGGTAAATTTACCAGCCCGTGCGCCATCAGCGCGGGAATACCGTCAACGTCGCACAGAATAGCAGGCGTGGGACGCTATTCCGCATCGACCACGCGGAGCAGATATGCCACGCGCGTTGCGGCCGTGCACTTAAAACGCTCGTCCGCGCGAACTCCGGCGACCCACACCACGGCACCCCCCGGCGCCGTCCTCACCACGGGCACGCCGGCGCGCTCGGAAACGGGAATGCGAGCCTCGCCTAGCAAGTCGGATACCTTCTTGCTTCGGCCACTCATTCCTAACGGGCACATCACGTCTCCCGGTGCGGGACCGTCCACCCACAGGCGCGCCAATCGCGCCTCTGCAGGGATCTCGCCACGTGAGCCCGCCAGGATCCGCTCACTATCGCTGTCGGCAAAACCCAGGGCAGCCGCGTCTACCAAAGCTGTCACTTCCCCGGCAGCCGCAAGCTCACGGGCGCGGCGCACGATATCGCATCCCGGCTCAACGGCCATCGGCTCTGCGACCAGCATGCGCCCCCCGCCCAACGGCAAACGACCGGGTACGGTAACCCAGTCCGCGACCAGGCCCTCGCGAGCCGCCGGCGCCTTAAACGCCAGCATGCCAAACTCAATGCGTGCGTCAATCCCCGCCGAAAGCGTGACCGAGCCGGCGCCCTCGGCAACGCAGGAAAGGACTCGCTCCACATGTCGCATCTCTGGACGAGCGTCCGGATCGATGCGCTTAATCGCCAGTCGCACGATGCGCCGCGCGATTACCACCTCGGCCGCAGCAAGGCGCCTGGCATCGAGCACCAGCGCGCCCGCCGCCTCCTTACGCAGGCAGCTTCGAAACGCCTGTGCCGAAAGCTGAGACAAAAACGCGTCCTCATCGCCTAAGATCTCACAGGCGGCGCCAATCGTCTTGCAGACGCTCGCGTTGCGCTGCGCCACCACCGGCATCACTCGATGGCGCACGTAGTTTCGCAGATACGAGATATCCTCATTGCTCTCGTCTTCACGCCACGGCTGACCATGTACCTGTAGATAGCCCACGAGCTCGCCATGAGTTAGGTCGAGCAAGGGACGCACCACGATATTCCTCCGGCGAGGAATGCTCGATAGACCAGCGGGCCCCGAACCCTTAATCGCGTTCATCAAAAACGTTTCCGCGCGATCCGAAGACGTGTGCGCGGTGCAGATACGAGCCGCCGTTCGCGGCGCCCCCGTCTGGGCGCAGAGTTCGCGAACATACCTCCGCGCCGCGGCATAGCGCACCTCGCGGGCCGCGGCCTCAATATTGCCCGACTCCCCATCAAAATAAGCGTGCTCCACACACAGCGGTAAACCATATTGCGCGCAGAGCTCACGCACAAAGGCCTCGTCGCCATCGGACGCCTTGCCGCGCAGATGATGGTTTACATGCAGCACATGCAGGCGCTCGCGAGCAATGGGGGCAACACCGCGTCCGTCTTGGATATCCAGCTTTGATGTGCACGCCATAAGAAGCAGTGCCGTCGAGTCCGCGCCGCCTGATACCATGAGCACGACAGGAGCAGCCTGCTGCCTCGTTCGGGTCTCATCGGCTGCCCCGGGCACGGCATGGTGTCCGTAATGCTGTGATACCGTTGGCATTCGCTTCCTCCTCTATTCGTCCGCACCCATTGTATCCTTTGGAATCTTATGTCTCGTCTGCACCTTCATATCCTCGGCAGTGGCTCTAAAGGCAACTGCGCACTCATCGAGGGCCCGCAGGGGCTCATTATGGTCGATGACGGACTGTCTCGCCGCGAGACATTAAAGCGCATGGCAGAACTGAGGCTCTCGGCAGACAACGTCTCGGCTCTTCTCATTACTCATGAGCATAGCGATCACATCAAGGGCCTCGATGTCTGGTGCAAGCACTGGCACGGCCCCCTCTTTGCCAGCAGGGGCACTCTTTCGAACAAAGAAAATCTTTCGCATCTGCCTGTCGAGGAATTCGATCCCGGCGACGCCCTATCCATTGCCGGCATCCACGTGCAAACCTACTCAACATCACACGATGTCATCAATCCAGTCGGTTATCGATTCGACACCCTCGATGATTCCATCGGCTTTGCCACCGACACCGGAGAGCTATCGAGCCAAGCCATGAACACCCTCGAAGATTGTCGAGTCCTCGCGCTCGAAAGCAACCACGATGTGACCATGCTGCGCGAGGGAGAATATCCCCGCTTTCTTCAGGAGCGCATCCTGTCTGCAAGGGGACACCTCTCCAACGACCAAGCCGCCGAAGCCGCGCGCGAACTTGTTACCGATCGCACCGAACAGCTCATTGCCATGCACATCAGCCAAGACAACAATCGTCCGAGCCTTACCGTCAAAAGCTATGCCAAAGCTCTGGCCGCAACCCTGGATGACGAGCTCGGCAGCTCCGCCACCCTTCTCCAAGGATCGCGAAAACTCTCGATACGCCCTGCGAGTCAGTATCAACCGGCAACCATTCAATAGACTGTCCTAGACAGCAAAAGGGGCCGAGAATCGCTTCCCAGCCCCTTTTGTTGTCTTTTAATAGCGAAGAACACCAACGAAGTTATTCGATGGAGATCTTCGTAACGTTCTTCTTCTCGACGATCTTGGGAACCGTAACGGTCAGGATGCCGTCAGCGTACTTAGCCGAGAGGCCCTCGCTCGAAGCGTCCTTAAGATACACGCCACGCGTCGCGCTGTACGAGCTGAACTCCTTCTGCAGGAAGTTCTTGCCCTCGTTCTCCTCGTCTTCCTCGACATTCACGCTAATGGACAGACGGCCCTCGTTAAGCTCGACATCGATATCGTCCTTGGCGACGCCGGTCAGATAAGCCTTGACCTCATAGCCATCGCCCTTATCCTCAACGTCAACGGGGAACGCCTTAGAGGCAATCGAGCTGTTCGCTAGGTCGCTCATATCATCAAACAGATCGAACAGCGAGCTTGCAGAGGGACGAACGCCAAAAACCGAACGATAAGGAACCATGCTTGCCATGTTTACCACTCCTTTATAGGACTGCCGAGTCATCTTCCAGGTGACTGGGACTTCTTTTGACGCTCTTATATATGCCCACCCAGTGCTCATATATACATCGACTATAAAGTTTTTTGAGTCCAGTACTATAAGCATATCTAAGTGCGTATGACTCAGGTTTTAGGAAGGTTAAGGTTCTTTGAACCAGAGCTTAAATACCGAGTATGTCCCCAGCTACAAATAACAAGGGGCTTACAATGAGCGCGTACACGTTGTTGGTAACGAGCTAAAGGGCATCATGGACGACCAAAACCAGAACAATATGTTTATGCCGACGCAGGGGGAAGATACTTCCACGCAGCCGCCACGGTTCCATCGCCCCCACATCTCGCAAGAGCCCATTAATGATCCGGAGCCCGAGTATGTGACGAGAAATCGATATCAAACGCTCGAGGATGCCCAAACGGGACGTAAACATATGGGCGTCGCCTCGGGAGACCCCGTATATCTGAAAGACGCACCATTATCTAAAAACAGCGCAGCTAGTGATGAGCCGATGAAAGCATCCGCCACTCATCAACAAAGAGGTCCTCGACCAAAGCAAACCTTGACGAATTCGGCTCGCTATCTCGAAACGCCAAAACAAGGAAAATCGATCTTCGTTTCGTCAAGTAAACGACGCAAGCAGCATCGACTGACAATCCTGCTTTTGATCATTGTGGCCATAGCAGTTGCCCTTGTTATTCGATTTATCTTCTTTAAATAAAGGCTCAATACCAAAAACGATAAGATCGTCTGGTGTAATTGAGTCATTTACGCCCCATAAACGCAAAAAAGGGGGAGGCCGCGAGGCCTCCCCCTTCTCAGTTCAAGCGTACGGCTCGGTGCCGTCCACCGGTCAGCGGCGCCCTGGCCTCCCACGGGCTGACCCCGCAGTACTCTCGGCGCGATGGGGCTTAGCTTCCGGGTTCGGAACGGGACCGGGCGTGCCCCCCATGCTCTGG
>NZ_JBBNLN010000008.1:0-114177 GCF_040092445.1 Collinsella sp. CLA-ER-H11
GAAACGAGGGCAGCCCTGTGGGCGCCAGCGGAATGTGGGGTCACCGCGCGGTCCGCATCTGATGGTGTCGACGTCAATGGTATACGGGTGCACCATCGACGTCTTCAATACAGAAAATATCAGTGCGGAGTGTTCTGAAAAATAACTTCAGGGCGGGCCCTGGGGTAACTCGGCAGGGAGAGTGCGATTCCCTGATCGCTCACTTAATTTAATAAGAAATTGAGTGAGGCCGGAGCTTTGGCTCCGGCCTCCCCATATAAGGGCTCGGCAAAGCCGAGCCACCAAATATATATCAGCCCCAGAACATGTTTGAGAACTGTGTCCGGAGTACATACTCCTAGGGCCGGAATGAGGTTGCTTTCCAACGCATTCCGCAGGGGGCGGCATTATTTTGTAGCGCGAAGCGCGGAGCAAAATAATGCCGCATGCCCGAGGACGCGTTGGAAAGCAACCTCATTCCGGCCCGAACAGGTCAGTTTACCTGCGCATTTACAAATTCGTAAACTTTTTTGAAAAAAGTGCTTGCACAGTTCTCGAATCATAGGTTATTATCTTCCTCGTTGAACGCGCGGGTCTAACAAAACGAACCGCGAATCAACAACATAGCATGTCGGAGTGGCGGAATTGGCAGACGCGCTAGCTTGAGGTGCTAGTGACCGCTTTTTGGTCATGCGGGTTCAAGTCCCGCCTCCGACACCATCGCATTTGAGAAGCCTCTTCGGAGGCTTTTTTGTTACCGATAGACGGTGGGGTCCACGATGGAAACGCTTGAACGCAACGAGTGGGCAGACGTTGCCCAACTAGTCGAGATCACGAGCGATGCTGTCATCATCTGCGAGCTCGACGGAACCATTCTGCATGTGAATAATCGCTTACTTGGTTTGATGTGCGAGGAACGCGCCGACGTCATCGGTGGAGATGTTAAAGACGTCCTGTACTCGTCCGCTTTTGAACGTGCGACGGAACATCGTCTGCCATTTGAAACTGATGGCTCCGAGAACGAACTGATGCTCAAGCTGAGTGACGGCTCCTTTATCCCCGTCTTGGTTCGTGCGGGCTCCGTAACGCCTCCACGCATCTTTGGGCGCCGCGCGCCACGTGTCCTGGTGGCGCTCCATAGCATCGAAGAACAGTATTCGCACGACCGTCAGCTCAAGCGTGCTCTTTCGGAGCTTAGAGTGGCGAACAAGCGCCTCTCTGGCACGCTCTCGGTCATTATGAGTACCGTGGGCTCCGATGAGCTGCCCAGCCTACTTGATACCGTTTTGAACCAGCTTGTAGGAACGCTCGATGCTTCGGGTGCTGCTATCTATTTTTCGGAGAGCGGCGGTTTTAAACTTCGCGGTGTTTCCAAGGAGCTGTACGACAGCTACCTGCCTGAGTTTTTGCCGTATGGCGCTGGCATTCCGACGTATGTTCTTCGTGAGTCGCGTGCCTGTCGCTTGTCGATTCAACAGGACCTTGAGGGTGATAAGGCCGCCTCCGGTATGTTTATGGACCTGGACAATCGTTCTAAGCACCTGTTGCGTATGCAGGATATGCCTCCGTACCGCAGCGAGATCTGTCTTCCCGTTTTTTACGGTACGCAGATCCTTGGCGTGCTGGAAGTTGGTTGGAAACGCCCTCAGGCACCGCTCGCCTATGACGTTAATGTACTCGAGGTCATTTGCGATTACTTGTCTATCCAACTGGTCGGCATGGCATCGAGTCTTCGCTCCCGTCGCACGGCCGAGCTTGGCCGCTCGCTCAATGTCTTACGTGATGAGTTGTTTACCTTTCTAGACGATTCCGTCGCGGCTACCCAGGCGGTATCGTCCGAGATCTGCAATATGCTCAACTGCCATTTTTGCCCTGTTGAGTATGACGCCAGTCTGGATTCCTACGTCATAGATTTTGAAGGCGGCAGTCGCGTTGCTTTGCCGGACGATCCCGAGAAGCTTTTCTTTTCCACGACGGCGCCAGCGGCACGTCTGGGGGCTGGCCCTGATGGCTTTGAGGCATCTGTTTTGGGCGGTACGAGTGCCGAGGACCTTAAACACGTCCGTATAACTCGCGTTGACGAATCGATGCCTATGGGAGGCTGGCTTAGGGCGCATGGTCTGCCTTGTCAAGGTCTCTACGTCGACTCCGGCATCGAGGCGGGGCGACCACGCTCTAAGGGTGATGGCAAGCACAGTAACGACGCAATTGTTCCTGCTTCTGTTGCGAAGAGCCCGACGACGCGCGCGCTACTGCTTCGTGATGGCAGCCAAGAGCCGATTGATGACCTTGAATATGACTACTTGGTGCACTTGGCGCATGACTTTGAACTGATCTACGAAGGTGAATCTCAAAAGCGCGAGGAGCGTCATATCGCTCAGACACTTCAGATCGGCATGAGAAATTCCCTGGGGGATGTTCCGGGTATCGCAACCGATTCGGTGTACCTGTCGGCCACGAACTCGGCGTTGGTCGGCGGCGATTTCTATACGCTCATCCGTCTTCCCGACGACTGCGCCGTCATGATTCTGGGTGATGTGTCTGGCAAAGGCATTGAGGCCGCATCGATGTCCGCGCTCGTCAAGACGGCCCTGACGGCATATGCGTGGGAGGGCGCTGGACCGGCCCGCATGGCACGCTCCCTTAACAGTATGCTCATGGGCTTTTCGAGGGTCGAGACGTTCGTGACAGCCTTTATCGCCAAGATTGACCTGAAAGCCGGACGCGCAACGTATTGTTCGGCGGGCCATCCTCCGACCATGGTCATCAGGCCAGAGTCGATGCCACTGGGTGGCGGCGAGGCTCGTGGGGGAGAGGTCGAGCTACTTGGATGCCAATCGGGTGTAATCGGTGCCTTTGAGAGTATGGTGTACGAGACAGGCGTGTTTACGTTCGCCCCCGGCGACATGCTCTTCATGTATACGGATGGAACGATTGAGGCCCGCGACCGCACCGGAGCGTTCTTTGGCGAGCAGCGCTTGCGCGATCTTCTGCTTTCTGTTTCGGGGGAGGGCGTGTCGGGCATTTGCGGCAAGGTCTTGGGCGAGCTTGACCGATTTACCGAATCGGCGCTGGACGATGACATTGCATTGGTGTCCCTTGAGTTTTTACGGGGTCGTTCATAGACGGCGCTGAACGGGCTGAATCCGCACGGTTGGGGAAACGAATGCATCGAGTGGGCTTTTTTGGGGAACCATGGTCGTATGAATGAGTGGAATGACATAGCGGTTTTGACGCCACCAGGCGATATCGACATCGCCACGGTGCCTGCGCTGCGTCGGCGGTTGGATGCTTTGATTGGCCGCGGCGTGCGTCGTGTTGTCATCAACTGTCAGGCTGTTAGCTTTATCGATTCGACGGGCTTGGCATTCCTGCTTACGCGCGCTCGTGAGCTCATGAGGCGAGAAGGCCTGCTTTCGCTCGTCAATGCATCAGGTGAAGTTGTTCGCTTTTTGGAGATTGCTCGTCTTGTCGATATCCTTCATGTCGCGGGGCCGGCACGGGAGTCTATTCCCGCCATTCCGGTGGGGGAGCTGCCTCGCTGGAGTAAGAGCGTCGAGGTCCGTCAGGGTATCGAGAATCTTCCATACTACCGACATCGCATCGCCGAACTCCTTGAATCGCTTCCGTTGCGCCGTGACGAGCGCTACGATGTCGCATTGGCGTCGGGGGAGGCGCTGGGTAATGCCTATGACCATGCGGGCGGTATCGGGTGCGTCCTGACGGTTCAGGCCTATGGCGATCGCGTTGTGGTTGAGGTGCTTGATCGAGGTGCCGGCTATTCTATCGATGAAACGAGCGAGCCGGTTGCATCTGAGGAACGCGGCCGTGGTATCAAGCTTATGCGTATGCTCGTCGATAACGTGGAGGTTGCTCGTCGTACGGACGGCGCCGGCACGCGCGTGCAGATGGTGAAGCTGTTTAGCGGAGCGCTGGAATCGTGTGCCTAGCCAATCGCTTTAGCGCGTTTGGCTATTAAGAACATGCGGCAGACAAGTTTTTTGAAAAAAGTACTTGCGTCTTTTGGACAACTCGCGTAAATTAATAACCCGCAAGCGGACATGGCTCAGTTGGTAGAGCACAACCTTGCCAAGGTTGGGGTCGCGGGTTCGAGCCCCGTTGTCCGCTCCATTGCATTTCCGGACCGTTTAGGCGGTTCTTTTTCGGCGAAGTGGCCAAGTGGTAAGGCAGAGGCCTGCAAAGCCTTTACCCCCGGTTCGAATCCGGGCTTCGCCTCCAGGCAACATCCGGGCGCTCCGGCGCCCGTTTTGTTTTACATATGCGGACATGGCTCAGTTGGTAGAGCACAACCTTGCCAAGGTTGGGGTCGCGGGTTCGAGCCCCGTTGTCCGCTCCAAACGTAACAGCCCGACTACTACGGTAGCCGGGTTTTTTCGTACCCGTCGCCTGGGCTCGAACCCGCGAGGGAGCGATCGTTTTGGGGCGTGGCTGTGGCGTTGTTTGTCGCGAATGTCCGCTTTGGGCGTATCATCGTGGGCATCTCGCATAACCTCGTTGCAAGGGAGATACGCCCCATGGCTACAGAAAAGTCTTCTTCGCGCTCATGGATGTCCGATGCCGCGATCTATCAGATCTACCCGCGCTCGTTTAAGGATTCGACTGGTTCGGGTCTGGGCGATATCGCGGGCATTACCCAGCAGATGGACTATCTTGAGCGGCTGGGTATCGAGGCCATCTGGCTGAGCCCGTTTTACCCTTCGCCTCTTGTCGATGGCGGCTATGATGTGGCGGACTACTGCGATGTCGACCCACGTCTCGGCTCGCTTGACGACTTCGATGACATGATCGCTGCGGCTCACGCGCGCGGCATCAAGGTCATCGTCGACATCGTGCCCAACCATTCATCCAACCAGCACCCCTGGTTCAAAGCCGCTCTTGCCGCCGGCCCCGGATCGCCCGAACGCGCCCGTTATATCTTCCGCGATGGTCGCGGCGAGCATGGCGAGCTGCCTCCCACCAATTGGAATGCCAACTTTGGCGGCCCCGCATGGGCGCGTGTTGCGGACGGTCAGTGGTATCTGCACATGTTTACGCCCGAGCAGCCGGACTTTGACTGGTCATGCCCTGAGGTTCACGCGCTCTTTTGCGACGTCCTGGCGTTTTGGAGCGATCGAGGCGTCGACGGCTTTCGCATTGATGTGGCGCAGGGTCTCGCCAAGGATCTCGACCGCGATGACCTCGACCGGTGGCATCTCGCCGAGGGCGATGACATGGTTGACGACGGCACCCATCCGCTGTGGGACCGCAATGAGGTCCACGAGATCTATCGCGAGTGGCGCCGCGTGTTCGACCGCTATAATCCGCCGCGCAGTGCCGTTGCCGAGGCGTGGGTGCTGCCCGAGCGCCAGTATCTCTACGCGCGTCCCAGCGAGCTTGGCCAGACATTCAACTTTGAGTTTGCCAAGGCCACTTGGACCTATGATGACATGCACACTGCAATCGAGAAGGGCTTGAAGGCAGCCGTCGAATCCGATTCCGCCTCGACCTGGGTACTCTCCAACCACGACGTGCCGCGCGTGGCGACACGCTATGCCCTGCCGCAAATCAAGGCGACGCGCTACCACCAGATTGCGCTCGACTGGCTCTTGCGCGACGGGTCGTCTTATGACGAGGACCGTGAACTCGGCGAGCGCCGCGCGCGGGCGGCCCTTTTGCTTGAGCTGGCGCTTCCGGGCTCGGCATACGTGTATCAGGGTGAGGAGCTCGGCCTTTTTGAGGTGGCTGATATCCCGTGGGCTGCACTCGAAGACCCTACTGCGACCAATACGCACGGACCGAAGCGTGAGAAGGGGCGCGACGGCTGTCGTGTGCCCCTGCCGTGGGTGGCGGCGGACGATCCCGCGCATGGCGGATCGTTTGGGTTTTCGCCGGCAGACGCCGACGCGGCGCCCCATCTGCCGCAGCCTGCATGGTTTTCCGATTATGCTGCCGATAGGGAAGAAGTGGACCCGACATCGATGCTTGCGCTCTATCGTGACGCCCTCTGGCTGCGGCGCAAGCTGCGCGGGTGCGCCAACGATCTTGCGTGGCTCGATCTTGACGGGCGCACCGGTCTTGCGGATGGTGCCGAGGGCGCTGAGGGCGGCGTCATCGCCTATCGTCGCGATAACGGCTGGGCGTGTGTGACGAACTTCGGTGCAGCACCCGTGGAGCTGCCGGCGGGCAGGGTCCTGCTCACCTCATCACCGCTTGCAGACGGCAGGCTCGCGCAGGACAGCTCTGCCTGGATCATGCTCGGTGAGATGTAGGGGCATCTCGCTGCGAGCCTGCGTTTGTTCGCGCCTTTCGTGACGACTGATGCCCTCGCGAGAGCGTCGCAAAACTTTTCAAAAAAAGTTCTTGCATAGGATGCGGGCATCACGTAAGATTAATCCTCGTAAGCGGACATGGCTCAGTTGGTAGAGCACAACCTTGCCAAGGTTGGGGTCGCGGGTTCGAGCCCCGTTGTCCGCTCCATTTGGGCGTTTAGCTCAGGGGGAGAGCGCTTCCCTGACACGGAAGAGGTCAGAAGTTCAAATCTTCTAACGCCCACCAAATGTTCGCAGCTCAGAGGCTATGTCCTCTGAGCTGTTTTGTTTTGCTACCAAGCACGCCGTCAAATATGCCAGCAAATATTGATCCAAGGTTCCCGTAGAGGTGCCGGCAGGTTGCATACGTCCTGGCCGACCGTGACCGCAACATGTTGGTCAAGCACAATCTTTTGGATTCTTTTGGCGTGAGCGGTTTGGTTTTGGTAGGATTTGTCAGCGGCTTGACTAAGGGGGTTTTATAACTGCCATGCAGGTAGCCGTGTTGGTAACGTTTTACCGACTTGCCAAGAACCCCTCATTTTTAATGCGTCTGCAAAATGACTAATTGCTTTGACCTGCTGAAACACTATATGTTGTGTTTGACCTAAAAAAAGAATACAGGATATAGATGCGTCTTTGTCGTATGATAGATGGCGGACAGAGAACGAAGACCTTAACTGCCTCTTTTGAACGTGTCCTTGAGCCGCTTGATCGGCTCCAGGGAATGTCCGCATGGAGGCTTATGGTTTATCGAGAACACAGATTGCGCGACGGCGCCGCAAGACAGGGGCAAGCCCTGCCGGGTATCGTTTGGCTCTGAAGCGCGATGAGGCTACGATGCGAAAGAGGCAAGAGGATGAAGATCATCAAGCGCAGCGGCACCGAGGTTGTCTTTGACATCGATAAGATCGTCAATGCCATCCGCGCCGCAAACTTGGAGGTCGAGGAGAGCTCTCGTCTTACCGACCGCCAGGTGGTTTACGCGGCACAAAACGTCGCCGAGGCATGCGAGAACGCGGGCCACACCGTGTCGGTCGAGGAGATCCAGGATCTGGTCGAGGACGAGATCATGCGTCTCGACTGCTACGAGGTCGCTCGCCATTACATCATCTATCGCTATGTTCAGAGCCTGAAGCGCCAGAAGAACACGACCGACGACAAGATTCTGTCGCTGATTGAGTGCAACAACGAAGAGGTCAAGCAGGAGAACTCCAACAAGAACCCGACCGTCAATTCCGTTCAGCGTGACTACATGGCCGGCGAGATCTCCAAGGACCTGACCCAGCGTGTGCTGCTGCCCCAGGAGATTGTGGATGCTCACAATGAGGGTTTGATTCACTTCCATGATTCGGACTACTTTGCCCAGCACATGCATAACTGCGACCTGGTGAACCTGGAGGATATGCTCCAGAACGGTACTGTTATCTCGGGTACGCTGATTGAGAAGCCGCACAGCTTCTCGACCGCCTGCAACATCGCGACGCAGATTATCGCCCAGGTTGCTTCCTCCCAGTACGGTGGCCAGTCGATTTCGCTGACCCATCTTGCCCCGTTCGTCGAAGTGAGCCGTCAAAAGATTCGTGGCGAGGTCGCCCGCGAGCTCGAGGAGCTCGGCGTTTCCGCATCTCCCGAAAAGGTCCGCGAGGTTGTTGAGGATCGCCTGCGTGACGAAATCCGTCGCGGCGTTCAGACGATTCAGTATCAGGTCGTGACCCTTATGACCACCAACGGCCAGGCGCCGTTCGTGACGGTCTTCATGTATCTCAACGAGGCTCGCTCGGCGCAGGAGAAGCACGACCTTGCCATGATCGTGGAGGAGACGCTCCGTCAGCGCTATGAGGGCGTTAAGAACGAGGCCGGCGTGTGGATCACCCCGGCGTTCCCCAAGCTTATCTATGTACTCGAGGACGATAACGTTTACGAGGACTCCCCGTACTTCTACCTGACTCAGCTGGCTGCGAAGTGCACCGCCAAGCGTATGGTGCCCGACTACATCTCTGAGAAGAAGATGCGCGAGCTCAAGCTGTCGAAGGGCGAGACCGCGGGCAACGGCGACTGCTATACCTGCATGGGTTGCCGCAGCTTCCTGACGCCCGACCGCTCGGGCAACGGCTTTAACAACGTTGCCAACGCGCTGAACTACGACCCGAACAAGCCCAAGTACTATGGTCGCTTTAACCAGGGCGTCGTGACCATCAACCTGCCCGATGTCGCGCTGAGCTCGCACCAGGATATGGATAAGTTCTGGAAGATCTTCGACGAGCGCCTTGAGCTGTGCCACCGTGCCCTGCTGTGCCGTCATGAGCGCCTGATGGGTACGCTTTCTGACGCCGCACCGATTCTGTGGCAGTACGGCGCCCTCGCTCGTCTGAAGAAGGGCGAGACGATCGACAAGCTGCTCGTGGGCGGTTACTCCACCATTAGTCTGGGTTATGCCGGCCTGTACGAGTGCGTCAAGTACATGACGGGCCACAGCCACACCGAGAAGGAGGGCACGCCGTTTGCCATGGCCGTCATGCAGCGCATGAACGACAAGTGCGCCGAGTGGAAGGCCGAAAGCGATATTGACTTCTCGCTGTACGGTACCCCGCTTGAGTCGACGACCTACAAGTTCGCCAAGTGCCTGCAGCGTCGTTTTGGCATCATCCCGGGCGTGACGGACAAGGGCTACATCACCAACAGCTACCACGTCCACGTGTCCGAGGAGATCGACGCCTTCGATAAGCTTAAGTTTGAGGGCATGTTCCAGCAGCTTTCGCCGGGCGGTGCCATCTCCTACGTCGAGGTTCCCAACATGCAGGACAACCTCAAGGCTGTCATTCGCGTGATGCAGTACATCTACGACAACATCATGTACGCCGAGCTCAACACCAAGAGCGACTACTGCCAGGTGTGCGGCTACGACGGTGAGATCAAGATTGTCGAGGATGACGGCAAGCTGGTGTGGGAGTGCCCTAACTGCGGCAACCGCGATCAGGAGAAGATGAATGTTGCCCGTCGCACGTGCGGCTACATCGGTACCCAGTTCTGGAACCAGGGCCGAACCGAGGAGATCCGCGACCGCGTGCTGCATCTCTAATACCGCTCCGGGGCTGAGCCGGGAGGGCCGCTTGGGCATTTGCTCGCTATTTCGGACAGTCCTGCGCAAGACGAAGGCCACATTAAGTGGCCTTCTTTGCGTGCGGAACTCATATCGAGCAAAAGCCCAAGCGGCCCTCTCGGCTCAGCCAAGTTGACGTAGCTGAGATACGGCATGCGGTCTGCTCACTCCTCGAAGTTCTAAGCGGAAATGAGTTGACTTGCAACAACGCTTTGCTTGCGATGGCGGTTGAGTTGCAACAAGGTTTTTATTGGACCTCGAACCCTATACTCGATGTTCGCTTCGTTCATTGAGTTACCCTTTGCATGAGGCCGGGACATATCGTCCCGCCCGCAGTTTCGCAGGCCGAAGGCCGAGAATGTTTGAGGACGGGATGATATGTCCCGGCCTCCCGGGAGAGTTACCTATGAATTACGCGAACATTAAGTATTTCGACATTGCTGATGGGGAAGGCGTTCGTACTTCTCTGTTTGTGAGCGGGTGCCGTCGTGGGTGCAAGAACTGCTTTAACTCTGTCGCGTGGGACTTTGCTGCGGGTGAGCCGTTCGATTGTGCCGTCGAGGACAAGATTATCGAGAGCCTCGACCATCCCTTTATCGATGGCCTGACGATTCTGGGCGGCGAGCCTATGGAGCCCGAGAATCAGGCGGGGCTTGTTGACTTTATCGAACGCGTGCGTGCGGCCTATCCCGCGGGGTCGGGCAAGACCATTTGGTGCTTTACCGGCGACGTGCTCGAGGAGCTTATGCCGGGTGGTCGTCACCATACCGAGGCGACGGACCGTATCCTTGCCTGCCTCGATATGTTGGTGGATGGCCCGTTTGTTCAGGATCTGTACGATATCTCATTGCGTTTTAGGGGCTCGAGCAATCAGCGCGTGATTGATATGAACGCCACGCGCGCCCGTGCTGTGCGCGAGGGCGTTGCGCTTTGCGACGCTGTGGAGCTTTGGCGGGACGATCCGGTCTATTCGACCCATACTATGTAGCTTGTGGCCGATGCCAAAGGGCGTGGTACCATAGCGCGAACGCAAAATCGGAAAAGTGAGGCCCAGATGGTCGATCAGGAAAAAGTCGAGGCCGCCATTAAGCTGTTGCTTGAGGGCATAGGCGAGGACCCAACTCGTGAGGGCCTGCTGGAGACCCCGGCGCGCGTTGCCCGTATGTATGGTGAGATCGCCGGTGGTATGGACCAGAGTGCCGAGGAGCACCTGTCCAAAACCTTTGCCGTCGCTTCGAACGATTTGGTTATCGAGCGCGACATCACGTTTTACTCGCTGTGCGAGCATCATCTGCTGCCGTTTTACGGCAAGGCTGCCATTGGCTATATCCCCAACGGCCGTGTCGCAGGGCTTTCCAAGCTCGCCCGCACGGTTGAGGTTTATGCCCGCCGTCTACAGCTGCAGGAGCAGCTGTGTGCGCAGGTTGCCGACGCTCTCATGGATTATCTCGCTCCCCAGGGAGCGATTGTGCTCATGGAAGCCGAGCATATGTGTATGACCATGCGCGGCGTGCAAAAGCCTGGCACCAAGACCGTGACGCTCGCTCGCCGCGGCGTCTTTGAGACCGATCCCGCGCTCGAGGAGCGTTTCTTTAGGATGCTGGGACGCTAACTATGAGAGTCGTCAACGACTTTACATCGAAGACCGATGAGGGGACGTCGCGTCGCGGCTTTATGGCTTCGGGCCTGACTCCCTTTGGTGCCATGCCTCGCATTGATTACATTTGTGCCAACGGGCTGTTCCGTCGGCACCTGGGCAACATTGCACAGTTGGAATCGGGGCGCATCTTCTGCCGCCACGGTATTGACCATCTGCTCGATGTCGCTCGCATTATGTGGATCAAGAATCTTGAGGAACAGCTCGAATTTGACCGCGAGGTCATCTACGCCACGGCACTTCTTCACGATATCGGCAAAGATGAACAGTATGAATCGGGTATATCCCATGATGTTGCAAGCGAACGCGTCGCTGATGCGATTCTCGGCGGCATGCCCGATGATGTGGCGTTTGAGCCGGCCGATGCCGCAGCCATTAAGACGGCCATTCTGGGCCATCGAAAGCTGCGCGTGAACAGCCAACCGCTTGAGCGTCTGCTCTATGCAGCCGACAAAGCGTCGCGCGCCTGCTTTGCATGCCCCGCGCGCAATGCTTGCAACTGGAGCGATGATAAAAAGAACCTGTCGATTCGCGTGTAGTTAGTTTGCGCGGTCGGGGTTCTAAACGAAGGAGACGATCGCGATGAGCAACAAGAAACTGCCCGAGAATGCAACCAAGACTGAAGGCGCCGAGCTCGCCCGCCGTGGAAGGGGCGAAATATCCACCGCAACGGCGGTACCCCACGTGAGCTATGACGATCTGCGCCATGCCGACCGCATCACCGTTGAAGGTCTTGAGGTTTTTGCTAACCACGGCGTGTATCCCGAAGAGAACGCGCTGGGCCAGAAGTTCATCGTGTCCTTGGTGCTCTATGCCGACCTGCGTGCAGCGGGGGAGCACGATAACCTGGACGCCTCGATTGACTACGGCTCGGTGTGCCACGATGTCGATGGCTATCTGCGAGAGCATACGTTTAAGCTCATCGAGGCTGCAGCCGAGGGTGTGGCCCAGATGCTGCTACGTCGTTACCCCCTGCTGCTTGGCGTGCACGTTAAGCTCGATAAGCCTTGGGCGCCCGTCGGTCTTCCCCTGGCAAGCTGCGGTGTCGAGATCGAGCGCGTGCGCTAACCGGTTCTAATACGTCTCTATGGGTGGCTGCTTGAGTCGCTGAGACAGTGCTCTATTGTTGGGGCAGTATGTGTCGAGCAGGGCGTGAAACCGCTGATTGTGGCTTGGCTCGAGCAAGTGGACGAGCTCGTGGGCGACAACCATGTCGAGACACTCGATGGGATAGGCGGCAAGTTCGCGTGCGATGCGAATGGCTCCGGTCTTGGGCGTGCATGATCCCCAGCGCGTTTTCATGCTGCGCACGGAGACGCGGGCCACGGCGACACCCATTGCGATTTCGTATGCGTGCACCATATCACGCAGCGCCGATGTGACTTCGGACGTATAGAGCTGGTCGATGTGGGTTTGGAGTTCTTTGGGCGTTAGGCCGTCGAGGGCTGTGCGCTGCTTTGCCTGCGTGCACCCACTTGGCTCGTCGGTACCCATAAAGCTTGCGAACGTGGCTTGTTTGGGCCGCGGTGCGGGGGGCTCAAAGTTGTGGTCGAGTGCATCCTGAACGGTGATGGGTTTGCCCCAAAGCGCAATGATGGACGAGGGACTGAGCGGCTCTCGCGTCGTCGCCTGACGTTGCTCGCGTTGGGCAAGTCGGCTGATAATCCAGGCGCTGTTGCGCTTCACAAACGCTTCGATACGCTCGCGGCTGGCGCCGAGCGGTGCGCTGGCGTGGACCTCGCCGCTCGATGTGACGCGTAGGTTGAAGTTCTTGACGCGCTTTTTGGTAACGATGACGGGGATGGGCGTCCCATCCGGTCGGGATACGGAAATCGTAAACTGCTGCGTCAAAAGCGGTCCTTCAGATTGGGGACGGGCCGGCATGTCGACCGTTCGGCATGCCGGCCCGCTCAAGGGGTGTGAAATTAATAACGCTCAAAGAAGGCGAGGGCATTATCGCTGCAGAGCTTCTGCATCACAGTCTTGCCAAAATGCTTGGAAAGCATGTTCTGGAACTTGGGCATCATGCTGGCATCGGAGAGGAAAGCGGGCACCGTGGCACCGTCCCAGTCGCCGCCGAGCGCGATGACGTCCTCGCCGCCCAGGTCGAGCCAGTGTTCGATATGTGCCGCTAGCTGGTCGAAGGTGACGTCTGCGGCGGTCTTGTCGGTTGCGTCGTTGGAAAGGAACTCGCTGCAGTAGTTGAGGCCGACGATGCCACCCATGTCGCGAATGGTGCGGAACTGGTCGTCGGTAAGGTTGCGCTTAACGCCGCAAACTGCACGGGAGTTGGAGTGGCTGGCGACGAAGGGGCGCGTGGCGTGGGCGACAACCTCGTCAAAGCACTCGTCGTTGAGGTGGGAGACATCGAGTACCATGCCGGCGTGCTCCATCTGCGTAAGTGCCTCGATGCCGGCGGCGGTGAGGCCGGCGTGGGTGTCGTGGCCGCTCGCGAGCGGTCCCTGCGCGTTCCAGCTGAGTGATGACATGAGTACGCCCAGGCTCTTGAGCACCTCGATCAGTGCGGGGTCCTCGGCAAAGAACGTGGCGTTTTCGATGGTGTGGATGCAGGCGACCTTGCCGTCTTTGAGCGCAGGGCGAATGTCAGCGGCGCTGCGCACGTTGACCATACGGTCGTGGTTGAGCATTGCCTGGCCGCTCATGTGCGCCATGATCTGCGCCTGGAAGCGCGCGGCGTGGGCGGTGGGAATCTCGTCGGGGACAAACGTGGCGAAGCACTGTGCCCACGGCGTGTTGCCGATCTTTGCGAGCGAGATGGCGCAGGCGTTGCCCTCGATGAGGTCGAAATCTTGCGGATGCGTTTCGTCGCCGGGGAAATAACCGTCGGTGCCGGCGGTAAAGCGCAGGTCGAGATCGAGCGTGGCCCAGCCGATGCGGTCGGCGGTGTCGCAGTGTAGGTCAAATACGGGATATGCCATGGTTCCTCCGGTTGCAGCGTTTCTTTGCAAACTGTCATTGAATTGTATGACTAGGGTATAGTTAGCGCCATATGTTCACGGCGGCCCGCGTTGTGCGCCGCCCTTATCACGGAGGTTGCCATGTCCAACCAGGGCAAGAAGGTCAAGACTCATTATCGCGGCACGCTCGACGACGGCACGCAGTTCGATAGCTCCTACGATCGCGGCGAGCCGCTGGAGTTCACCTGTGGTGCCGGTCAGATGATCAAGGGCTTCGACGCCGCCGTTGTCGATATGCAAGTGGGCGAGAAGAAGACCGTGCACATTCCTGCTGCCGATGCCTACGGCGAGCGCAATCCCGAGATGGTTATTACCTTCCCGGCCGAGCAGGTTCCCAACATCGAGCAGATCGAGAAGGGCATGAAGCTTTTCCTGTCCACGCCGAGCGGCATGCCCGTCCCCGCTGTGGTCATCGACGTAACGCCCGAGGCCGTGACGCTCGATGCCAACCACGAGCTGGCCGGCAAGGACCTCAACTTTGATATCGAGCTCGTCGAGGTCGAGGGTTAGAGTATGCCTGAGCGCTTGGTTTCGACGACATGCTTGGGAAATCTCAACGATCCGTCCTATGAACTCCTGCTTCGCCGGAAGCTGGGCGGCGTCTTTGAAGTTGACGAGCTGCTGCTCGATTGGGACCAGGCTGATGTATGCGCGTTTGTGGGCGTGACGGAGCTGGGGCGCACGGTCGATGTTCGGCTGGATACTGCCGACGGCGGTCGTCTTGTCGACGGCGACGTGCTCGCCGCCGACCGTTCGGGCGTGGTGCCCGTGGCGGTTGTCGTGCGCCTGCGCAGCGCCGAGGTTTATTTGGTCGAAGTTGACCGCATGGACCCGATTGCGCTCGCGCATGCGTGCTGGGAGATCGGCAATATGCATGCGCCGCTTTTCCGAGGCGATTCGGACGAGCATACCGTGCGCATGTATACGCCGGTACAGCCTGTTTTGGGCCGCATGCTCCGGGGCGTCGAGGGCGTTCGGCTCTCGACGGTTACCCGTGAACTCGATTCGGACCGGCGCTTTGCGTCGAGTGCGGCGGATGCCGTTGTGAGTATGGCTCCAGACTTTACGATCGTAAAGAAGGCGCGTGGTTAACGTGCGTATAAGTAAGACGGACTTTGAGAGGCAACTATTCAAAGTCCGTCTTTCTGTTGTTGAGATGCTGTGGGGGAAACATATGGGTCTTGAAGGAATCAAGCTGATTGCATGCGATTTGGACGGCACGTTGCTGCATCCGGGGGAGCGCGAGCCGCGTCCTGAGGCCTTTGAGCTTATCGATGAGCTGCATCGTCGCGGTATCGTGTTTATGCCGGCGAGCGGCCGTCAATATGCGAGCTTGCGCTATCTGTTTGCCCCGGTGGCCGATGAGCTCGCCTATGTATGCGAAAACGGAGCCCTGGTGATGAGCGAGGGACGTGCCGCTGTCAAGCGTTCCATGGAGCGTAGCCTTGCTATGGATATCGCGAATGCCGTGGTTGCGTATCCCCATGCCGACGTGACCCTTTCATGTGAGGGTCACCTCTACACCATGAGCGGCAACGATGCGTTCGTCGACCATTTGCGCTATGAGGTCCACTGCGATGTGGCGGTGGTCGACCGCCCCGAGGATATCGAAGAGGACGTCATTAAGATTGCCTTCCAGACGCCCGAGGTGAATCAGCCGGCGGCCCTGGAGTATTTCGAGCGCCTCTTTAGCGACCGTGTTGACGTGATGACGTCGGGAACCGAATGGACGGACTTTATCGGTTTTGGTTCGGGCAAGGGCTCCGCGCTTGCCGATTACGGTCGCGCCCTGGGTATTTCGCCCGATGAGATGATGGCGTTTGGCGATAACGAAAACGACCGCGACATGCTCAACGTCGTGGGCCATCCCTATCTGATGGAGAGCTGCAACCCCTCTATGCGTGGCATTAACGACCGCGTCCGCTACGTGCGCACGGTCGAAGAGGAATTGCATCGCCTGCTCGCTGAGTAGATATTTGGGACATGCCTAGAAATCTATTTTTTGCTGCAAAGCGCGGAAAGGTGGATTTTAAGGCATGTTCCGAACATCTACCTACAGTCGGGGCAGAGACCCTCGAAGATGGTGTAGTGCGACGTGACGTGCCAGCCGATTTGCTCGGACGCCTTGGCGTCGAGCTGGGCATCGAAGGGGAGCGGTACGTCGATGACGCGGCTGCACGAGGTGCAGATGATATGCGCATGCGGCTCGATCGTGCGATCGAAGCGGCTGCCGCCCGGCGTCTTGATGGAGAGGATCTCGCCTGCGTCGGCCAAGAGATTGAGATTGCGGTAGACCGTACCGCGGCTGATTTTGTCATCCTGCGCGCGCACGACGTTGTAGATTTCGTCGGCGGTGGGATGGTTATAGCTTTGGCGCACGGCGTCAAGAACCAGCTTTCGCTGCCTGGTATTCCTTCTTTGCACCGCCATGCGCCTCGCCTCTTTTCTATTAACGGTCGTAGGTAAATGATACCGTATTTAGCACACAATACTAATAATGAGGACTGAAACCGTCTTCATTGGCAAGTGGGGCTCGGGCCTGGGCGTCTACGAGGCGAAAACGCGTTCCCATGCGCTCGTAGGAGGCATGAAGCGCCTCGAGATGAGATAGGACGTTTGCCGGATCTCCCTGTATCTCCATCTCGACTGAGCCGTCTTCCATGTTACGCACCCAGCCGGTGAGTGCGCGTGCCTGTGCGAGGTTGGTGTTGGTAAAGCGAAAACCAACGCCTTGGACTTGCCCCGCCCAGCGCAGGAAATAGCGCAGGGGAGTGTCTTGAGTGGCCTCGTCGCTTGCGAGTACGGTAAGCCTGCGGCGCAGCTCGAGCTCGACGTTTGATGGTTTTTGAGGCTCTCGACTGCCGCCGGTGACGCTGGAGAAGAACGTATCGAAGAGGCCCATCGCTATGCCTGCTTGCCTGCGTCGGCCGGGAAGGTAATGCCGGCCTGCTGGCGCACGGCATCCATGATGCGCAGTGAGACGAGCGTGACATCGCGGTAGTGGCCAAGCTCGTGACGTCCCGCCGGGGTCTCCCAAATCTCTTCCTTGACGTTATCGATGCCGCCGATGGCGGTGATAAAGTCTGCGAGTTCGTATTCCATAGTGTTGCTCGATTTGGGCAGGTCGAGCACGCGGCCGTCGTCGCCCTGTTCGCGCGGTGCCTCGGTCGCCGAGCCGCGTACGACATCGCCGCGATAGTCGATGCGGACGTTGCGGGGCGTGGACAGATGGTCGATCTGGATAGTGCCGTGCTCGCCTTCGATCTGCGAGGGCAGCAGGTCATTCGTAATTTTGGAGTGCGCGAGCTCGACGGAGATGCGGCCTCCGCCATAGCTGGCGAGGATGGAACCGCAGCCGTCGATGGGGCCGTGCGTGAGCTGTCGCGTGGTGGGGTCGAGCAGAGTAGTCATGCTCGTAAGGCCGGAAGGCATGCCGAAAATCTCGACCATGGGCTCGACGGCGTAGACGCCAATGTCCATGAGGGAACCCGATGCCATATTGCAGTCGAAGATATTGGTGGCGCGTCCCGCGAGAATCTCGTTGTAGCGCGAGGAATACTTGCCAAAGCGCAATGAGGCGCGGCGGATGGGGGCGATCTCGCCCAGGGCGTCCTCGATGGCGTGGAAGGCGGGATCGTGGAGGGGACGCATGGCCTCGAGAGCCACGACACCTGCTGCCTCGGCAGCGCGGAAGACTTCCAGCGCCTGCGCTTCGGTGGCGCAGAAGGGTTTCTCGACGATGACGTGCTTGCCACCGGCGATGCAGGCAAGGGCCTGCTCGTAGTGAAGTGCGTTAGGGCTGCCGATATAGACGGCGTCGACGGCGGCGGCTGCCGCGAGCTCATCGAGCGACGTAAAGTTTCGCTCACCACCGCGCTCGGCGGTAAAGGCAGTACCGCGATTGGCGTCGCGTGAAAGCGTGCCCACAAACGCGGCTTGGTCGTTGGCGTTGACGACTTGGATAAAGTCGTCGGTGATCATGGATGTGCCAATGGTCGCGATGCGCAGCATACGTCCCCCTTGCGTTGTTTGGTCTACAAGATGAGTGTAGCGCGTGGGGATATAAAGCTGCGCGAAAACGCTATTACAGGTCGCTCTCGTTAAAGCCGGTGTCGATATCGAGGTTGCTGCCGTCGGCCGCCGTGGTGGCGAGCTCGTCGCAGCGCTCGTTGAGCTCGTGGCCGGCATGTCCCTTAACCCAGATGAACTCAACCTTGTGCTTACTCTTGGCGGCAAGCAGGCGCTCCCACAGGTCGCGGTTCTTGACGGGCTGCTTGTTGGCAGTTTTCCATCCGCGTTTTTTCCAGCCGTCGATCCAATGTTTATTGAAAGCGTTGACGACGTACTGCGAGTCGGAATGGACTTCGACCTCGCAAGGGCGGTTGAGTGCCTCGAGCGCCACGATAACGGCCATGAGCTCCATGCGGTTGTTGGTGGTCTTGGCGTAACCGCGCGAAAGCTCGGAGGTAAAGGTCTTGCCGGCGGGGTTGGTGTATTTAAGTACGGCGCCGTAGCCGCCGCGTCCCGGATTTGATCGGGCCGAGCCGTCGGTATAGATGATGACCTTCACATGGTTCCTTTCGTTGGGTACGTTTCGTGTGAGTGACCATTGTAGCGCCATGCCCGCCGGGGGCTAGCAATCTACGGTTTCTACCCCGTCTTCCGACGGTTAGTTGGCATGGATGATGCGGTTGAGCTCGTCGAGGTATTGCTGCAAGAGGGAAGAGGGCTTGCGCTCGTTGTGCATGATATAGCCTACGTGCATCGTTGGGGCGTCTGCTAACGGGATCGATGCCATACCCCATTGCATTTCATTGGAGAGGACACCGGTCGACAGGGTGTAACCGTTCGACGTGATAAGTAAGTTAGTAAGTGTTCCGCGGTCCGAGATTCGTATGTTGCGGTCGCAAGGGATATAGCTAAAAGGTTCCTCGGCGTAATAGAAGGAGTTTGAGGTTCCCTGCTCAAAGCTGTAGCGCGTATAGGGTGTAAGGTCGGCAAGGGACAGCTGAGGGCGGCGTGCGAGCGGGTGGCGCTCGCTAACGAAGACGTGGACCGTCGCGTCGAAGAGGGGATGGAAGCTTGCGCGGGCATCGGCGAAGGCTTTCTGCAGAACGCGGGCGTTAAAGTCATCCAGATACAGAATGCCGATATCGCTGCGAAATGCGCGGACGTCATCGATGATCTGCGATGTGGTGGTCTCGCGCATGATGAACTCGAACTTGCTGTCGCGGCAGCGCTCGACCACGTTGACAAAGGCCTCGACCGAAAAGGCGTAGTGCTGGGCGGAAATGGCGAGGCGGGCTTGCGGGGTGCCGCCGTCCTCGTAGCGCGCCTCGAGCATGTCGGCCTGCTCTACGACCTGGCGCGCATAGCCCAAAAGCTCGGTGCCGTCGTTGGTGAGCGTGACGCCGCGGCTGGAGCGCGTGAAGATCTCCAGGTGGAGTTCCTGCTCCAGGCTTTTGACGGCGTTTGAGATGTTGGACTGAGCGGTATAGAGGCGCTGAGCTGCGGCGTTGATTGAGCCGGACTCTGCCACGGCGATCAGAAAACGAAGCTGCTGGAGGGTCATCGGCGCCGTCCTTTCGAGCGTTATCTGCAAAACCGATAACAGGTTAGCGCTTTTAAGTGATTGACCGAGCGAAACAATGCTCGTACTATTCAAAACACACAAAGGCGGTAGGTAATTAAACCGACCACGAAACCGGGATGCGAAAGGAGGCCCGCATATGAATTGCTTACCAAGACGAATGCCGGGCTCCTGTTTGCGCCCGTCGGCGTGATCAGGAGACAGCGACTTACTTCTCTCTAATTAATTTACTTTTGTTCGATCAAGGAGATCATCATGAGCCAGTTCATCAACAACCCCGAGCACACCTTTGGTTTCGATACCCTGCAGCTTCACGTTGGCCAGGAGAGCGCCGATCCCGCATCCGACTCCCGCGCCGTGCCTATCTACCAGACCACGAGCTATGTGTTCCGCAACTCCCAGCACGCCGCCGACCGCTTTGGTCTTGCCGACGCCGGAAACATCTACGGCCGTCTGACCAACTCCACCCAGGGCGTCTTCGAGGATCGTATCGCCGCGCTCGAGGGTGGCGTGGCAGGTCTTGCCGTCGCCTCCGGTGCTGCTGCCATCACCTATACCCTGCAGGCCCTTGCCCAGGCCGGTGACCATGTGGTTGCCCAGAAGACTATCTACGGTGGCTCCTACAACTTGCTGGAGCATACGCTCTCCCAGTTTGGCGTCGAGACCACCTTCGTCGATGCCCATAACCTGGAAGAGGTCGAGGGGGCCATCAAGGACAACACCACGGTCATCTATCTCGAGACGCTCGGCAACCCCAACTCCGACATCCCCAATATCGACGCCATCTCCGAGATCGCCAAGAAGCACGGTTTACCGGTTGTCGTCGACAACACCTTCGGCACCCCGTATCTGTTCCGTCCGCTGGAGCATGGTGCCAACATCGTCGTCCACTCCGCAACCAAGTTCATCGGCGGCCACGGCACCTCGCTGGGCGGTGTGATCGTCGACGGCGGTAACTTCGATTGGAAGGCGAGCGGCAAGTATGCGCAGATCGCCGAGCCCAACCCCTCCTACCATGGCGTCTCGTTTGCCGAGGCTGCCGGTCCCGCCGCCTTCGCAACCTATGTCCGCGCCATCCTGCTGCGTGACGAGGGCGCCTGCATCAGCCCGTTCAACGCCTGGGTCCTGCTCCAGGGCACCGAGACTCTGTCGCTGCGCGTTGACCGTCATGTCGAGAACACCAAGAAGGTCGTTGAGTTCCTGGCTGGTGACAGCCATGTTGCCAAGGTGAATCACCCGAGCCTGCCTGAGCACCCCGATCACGAGCTCTATCAGAAGTACTTCCCCAACGGCGGTGCCTCGATCTTTACCTTTGAGATTAAGGGTGGCCAGGAGGCAGCTTGGAAGTTCATTGATCATCTGCAGGTGTTCTCGCTGCTCGCCAACGTGGCCGACGTCAAGTCGCTCGTCGTGCACCCGGCTACCACCACGCACTCCCAGCTGTCTGCCGAGGAGCTCGCCGAGCAGAACATCACGCCCTCCACGATCCGTCTTTCCATCGGTACCGAGAACGCCGAGGATATCATTTGGGATCTGAAGCAGGCTTTCGCCGCGCTGGACGAGTAAGGCGACTTGTGCAAGGACCCCTTGCGACTCGATAGGTATAACTGCATAAAATGCCTGCTCAAGGCACCTGTGCGAACAATAGTTGCACAGGCGCCTTTTTTGCATAGAGAGGGCGCAAAAACAGGGTTTTTGACACGCTTTATGCATTCGAGTTGTGGAAAACTCCTGTTGAGAGGATGTGAGTTTTACGCAATTGACGTGCGCCTTTTGAGTAAAACCGCAGGTCGCGATTTGCTCGGGGTACTATGCAGCGCGATCGAATCACACGCAGCTCAAACGCAGCAAAAACGCACTACGGAGGTTTCCAGCTACATGAGGATCGATTCACGAAAACCGAAAGCCGCCGCTCTTTCCGCCGCTCTGACCGTGGCACTTTTGGCGGGCGCCGGTGCAACTGATGCCCACGCCGCAACATTGTCCGATACGGTTGGATCTACGCCGTCCGAGACGACGCTGGTACAGCCCGTTGACTATCGCGGCGATGGTTATGGTTCCATGCAGGAGTGGAACGCCTCGATGGAGGCCAAACGCGATTCCCTGGAGATGCGCGCTCAGATCATCATGAATATGTATGGCGACTATGCCACCGATGACGAGCGCGCTGTGCTGCAGGGCTGTATCGACGGTGCGGGTAGCCTGTTGACGATGGGGGAGGTCGACGCCAAGTCGACCGAGCTCGATGAGCTGCGCACTGCGCTTGAGGATGCCAAGCGCGAAGCGCTCGAGGCTGCCGCCGAGGCGGAGGCTGCCGAGGCTTCGTACTACAACGCCGGTTACACTCCGTCCTACGCGTCTGCCGCGTCCTGCACGAACGGATCGGGCCTGACGCGCTCTGCGGGTGTCAATAACTACAACGGGCGCCGCGAGACCTATTACAGCAGCAATGTGCTTTATCACTATCGCACGGGCGAATGGACTCAGGATTCTGAGGGCTTCTGGCGCGATTCCGACGGCTATTACGTTGTTGCCGCGGGCGATATGGCCCAGGGCTCGACCTTTACGGGCTCCAAGGGTGATTGCAAGGTCTATGACTCCGGCTGCGCTGCCGGAACCACCGACTACTACACCGGTTGGTAATTTTTCTGCATCACGGATATTTGGCGGACGGGTGTCTTTACCGAGCTTTAGGGCAACGTAAGGACGTCCGTTCTATGTATGCGTTTGAGTTAACAGAGCCCTTACCGTGGCGGTACGCTGGGCGTATGGATGCGGGGCACACTGGTTCTTGAGAAATAAGGTCTTTCTCGTGGAGGAAGTGGTCTTGTGAACGCTCGAGATATCGCCGTTGCCGCCATTGCATTGACGCTTGGTTGCCTTGGTCCTACGGCCGCGCTCGTCGCAGGTGTGCAGGGGTTTTGTGGGGCTGCCTCTATTGTGGTCGGCGCGTTGATCGCGGCCGCGCTGCTGGGAAGTGCGGGCGTAGTCCTTTGTCGCGACGATGAGGACCAGGCGTCGGAGTCGCAGCTCTAACCGTTGTGAAGCTGATTTTTGGCCAAAGATGAAAAAGGAAGCCGCCGCGAGGGGAGTGCCCCTTGCGGCGGCTTTGCCATTGGATCTGTTGGCTGCAGTATGCCGAGCACTACCAGCTGCTTTCTATTTCGCGAATCCTCTGGTAGAGCCAATCGTTTTGCGTCACTTGGATATCGTGTTTGGCGGCCAGGCGGCAAATGGTGCCCGCGAACTCCTCGACTTCGGTTTTTCGTTGTGCGATGCGGTCCTGCGCCATCGAGGGCATACCGGCGGGGTCGATTCCCTCGATGAGGTGCACCATTTGCGTCAGGTCTGCCTCGGTCAGCTCAACGCCCTCGGCGTTGGCAACCGCAAGCGTCTCGCGCATGGCGGCGACAAAACAGCGGCGCTGCTCGGAGCCCGGCTCCGTGGCGCTTCCGTAGGTCCCGCCGTAAGCCATGCAGGTCTGGTTGATGCCGTCGTTGAGCATGAGTTTGGCCCACATGCGGTGCGCAATGTTGCTCTCGACGGTATGGGCGATGCCGCAACGCGTGTAGAGCTCGTCGATAGCGGCGACGGTCGCGGGGTCGGTGCCGGCGGCTGCACCAAAGCGGATCTCGCCCGCATTGGTAAAGGTGAGCGCGCCGTTGAGGAACACGGCGTCCATGCCCTGGCAGATGCCAAGAACGGTATGCTTCCAGCCAAAGCGTTCGGCAATCTTTTGCTCGCTCGTAATGCCGTTGCACAGCGAGGCGATGAGCGTGTTGGGTCCCACGACACGCTCCATAGTCTTGAGTGCTTGGTCGAGACCGGTGGTCTTGACCGTCAGGATGACCAGATCGGCGGGCGCTGCCTCGCTGGCGCGGACGGACGTGAGATCGCAAGGCTTTCCGTTGACGGTGAGCGCATCGCCCGCGTGACGCTCAAAACGGGCGTCATCCATAACGTATTCGACGGCGTCATTGCCGAGGGCCTTGGCAATCATGCTGCCGTAGAGCAGGCCGACGCCGCCCTTGCCGATAAAGGCAACCTTGTTGATCTGCATGTGAATCATCTCCCCATATTAAAGGCGCCCGCGTAAGGGGCGCCTGATGGATTGTATGCTGCCGGGGTGATTGATGGGTGCGCGGGGCGGCTGTTATAAAAAAGAAACGTTTGCCTGGACGTTACACTGCGGGGCAGACCGCAAAGACGCGGGCGGGGTATCCGACGCCATCGCGGACCTTGGGGAAGGTGCAGAAGATGACGGCGCTCGTGGCTGGAAGCTCGTTTAGATGGTCCATGACTTCGATCTGATAGCGGTCGACCGAGAGGATGTATTGCTCGCCGGGGTAGGGGTAGGCGTCCTCGCGTGTGGTCACGCTCGTCTCCTTTCATCGGGCTTTTTGCTGATGTTAAAGCGGTGCCGTGACGGCCTGATTTCTGCTGCGTTACGATACGTTCTCGATTGCGATTCCGATGTGTTTCGATGACGTGACGGGTTTGTTTCGCCTTGTCAAGGCTTCGATGGGAGGGGAGGGGCCGTGCAATATCGCGTTGACCCCAAAAGCGGCAACCGTATCTCGGCGTTGGGGCTGGGCTGCATGAGGTTTCCCGGTGCGCCGGGACGCCCGGATGCGAAGACTGCCGACGCCATCATCTCCCGTGCGGTGGAGCAGGGGATTAACTACCTGGACACGGCCTATCTCTATCCCGGCAACGAGGCTTGTGTGGGTGCGTCGCTTGAGCGCCTGGGCTTGCGCGACCAGGTTTTGCTCGCAACCAAGCTGCCGCATGCTTCGTGCAAATGCGCGGAGGATTTCGACCGGTTCTTCGACGAGCAACTGCGCCGCCTGCGGACCGACCATATCGACTATTACCTCATGCACAACATTACCTCGCCCGCCCAGTGGGAACGTGTGGTGGCGTTGGGCATCGAGGACTGGATCGCGCGTCAAAAGGCGGCGGGGCGCATTCGCCAGATTGGTTTTTCGTACCACGGCAGCGCGGCGGATTTCCTGACGATGCTCGATGCATATGAGTGGGACTTTTGCCAGATCCAGTACAATTACGCTGGAGAGCGATATCAGGCGGGAACAGCGGGGCTCATGGCCGCCGCCGAGCGAGGCCTCGCGGTGTTTGTGATGGAGCCACTGCTGGGCGGGCGTTTAGCGGGCAAGCTGCCGCCACGGGCCCGCGCTGTGCTCGATAGTGCCCGTGACCCGCATTTGCGCACTCCTGCCGCCTGGGGTCTTTCGTGGGTCTGGAATCATCCTCAGGTGACGATGCTGCTTTCGGGTATGACCGATATCGCGCAGGTGGATGAGAACGCGGTGTTGGCCGATCGGGCCCTGCCGGATTCGATGACTGCCAACCAGCTCGACACGATCGCGCACGTGCTGGATGAGTTTGAAAAATCGAATCGCGTGCCCTGCACGGGATGCGGCTACTGCATGCCATGTCCCAAGGGCATCAATATTCCCGGCTGCTTTGCCGCCTACAACGTGAGCTATGCGCACAGCTGGTTTACGGGTCTATCGCAGTACTTTACGGCGAGCGCGGTGCGCACAAGCGAGGCCAAGCTGGTGAGCAATTGCGTCAAATGCGGCAAATGCGCGCGCCACTGCCCACAGCATATCGATATCCCCGAGCGTCTCGATGACGTGCGCCGACGTTTCCAGCCTGGCCCCGTAACGGTCATGCTTAAAGTCTTCAGCAAAACTCGCTCCTCATGACCCTTTTATATCTTGTGATGGAATAGTCCCTGTTTGCGGCAGAATAGGGCGATAGCAGGAACTTTTTTGCCGCAACTGATGGGAGGCTATCGTGGGTGACCGAGGCTTACGCAATGATTCGCGTGAGGTCCGTTGGGGCATTTTGGGCGCTGGGCACATCTCTCATCGATTTGCTTCGTCGCTCAAGAAGGTCGACGGGGCACGGCTGGTGGCTGCGGCCGGCCGCACTCCTGCACATGTCGAGGAATTTTCCCGAGCGTTTTCGATCGATGCTGCGCATAGCCATGCCTCGGCCGATGATAACGGCGATGCGGCTTATGACGCGCTGATTGCCGACCCCGATGTCGACGCAATCTACTTGGCTCTTCCGCATGGCATGCATACGCGTTGGGCCTGTCGCGCGCTGCGCGCCGGAAAGGCCGTGCTGTGCGAAAAGCCGGCCGTTTTGAGTGAGGAAGAGGCTCTCTCGATTGCTTCCACCTCTCGCGAGCGCGGCGTGCTGTTTATGGAGGCGATGAAGAATCGGTTTTGCCCGATGCGCACTCGCGTGAAGGACTTGCTTGCGTCGGGTGAGCTTGGCCGTATTGTCTCGATTGAAAGCGTGCAAAAGCTCGATTACGGCGAGCCTCCTTCGGGCTATCTGCTTGATCCGTTGCAGGGCGGCTGTCTATATGATATGGGCTGCTATGCAGTCGGTTGGTTTGAGGATTTGCTCGCGGGCGCGTGCGAGGTTTCTTCCCGTGAAGTTCGCTGGCGTGACGTATCGGGCGGCCGCGTCGATTGGGCCGACGAGATCCATATGAGCGTCGGCGGTATACCCATTCATATGGTGTGCGACGGCAATGCAACATATGAAAGCCGCTTAACGATTGCCTGTGAGCGGGGCTCGTTGGAAATCGAGCGGCTCCATCGCCCCGAGCTCGCTCATGTGAAGTACTCCGACGGTCGAACGCTAGAAATAAATGCCCCGTTTGAGATCGATGATTTCTACGGCGAAATCCAGCATGCGACGCAGCTTATTCAGGTGGGGAAACTCGAGAGTCCCGTCATGCCCCTTGCCGCCACGCAGCGCTGTGCACACATCATCGATGCGATTCGCTTGAAACTTTAGGGCGTGGGGGCATGGCGCCAGCGCCTGGAATGCCTTGGAGGCCTTCGCCCCTGATGCCCCTTTTATAACTTGCGGTGGAATACGGTCTGTTTGCGCCAAAATAGGGCACCAATAGACCGTATTTCACCGCAACTGATGAGGGGGAGCTGGAGATGCTGACAATCGGATGTCATCTTTCGACGACGAAGGGCTATCGGGCAATGGGGGAGACGGCGTTGTCCATTGGTGCCAATACCTTTGCGTTCTTTACGCGCAACCCGCGCGGTGGCAAGGCAAAAGACCTTGACATGGATGATGTGGCGGCCCTGCGCGAGCTTATGGAGCAAAACGACTTTGGCCCGCTCGTGGCTCATGCCCCGTATACCTATAACCCCTGCTCCGCTAAGGAGCGAGCGCGCGAGTTTGCCCTGGAGGCCATGGCCGAGGATCTGCAGCGCATGGAAGCACTGCCCGGCAACTACTACAATTTTCATCCCGGTGCGCATGTAGGACAGGGGGCAGACGTCGGCATTCAGATGATTGTCGACACGCTGTGCCAGGTGATGTTTGAGGGCCAGCAGACGACGGTGCTGCTCGAGACCATGGCCGGCAAGGGTACCGAGGTGGGCCGCAGCTTTGAGGAGCTGGCGTGCATTATCGAGGGCGTTGCCGCCAAGTGCCCAGAGCTGTCCGATAAGCTGGGCGTTTGTTTGGACACCTGCCATGTGAGCGATGCCGGCTACGACATCATCCATGATCTGGACGGCGTACTCGACGAGTTCGACCGCGTGGTGGGTATCGATCGCTTGCATGCCGTACACATCAACGATTCGAAGAACCCTTGTGGCGCCCATAAAGATCGTCACGAGTGCATCGGCAAGGGATACCTTGGCAGCGAGGAATTTGGTGGCGGTATGCAGGTTATACAGAATATTGTATCGAATGGCCGTTTGCGTTCGCTGCCGTTTATTTTGGAGACTCCGAACGAACTTGCAGGTTATGCGGCTGAAATCAAACTGTTAAGGTCATTGCAGCAGTAAAGGCTGCCATAAACTGGAGTGCTACATTCACGTTATGGGTTTGTTTCAATCAGTTTTCTAATAGCAGATTCTTCCAAGCGGGTGCATAATAACCCTCAGTTTTTGCAGACCTCTGAATCACGTGGGGTCATTGGAAGGAGACTGATTATGAAGCTGAAGAAGCTTGGCGCATTTGCCGCCACGGGTGCTATGGCGCTCGCCCTCGCTCTGACGGGCTGCGGCTCGTCCAACGCCACCTCTGGTTCTGATGCCGGTTCCAGCAGCTCTGACGACGCTAAGGTCGAGAAGGTCGACGGCTCCAAGGAGTACGCGCTCGTCAAGGACGGTACGCTGACCGTCGGCACTTCTGCCGAGTACGCTCCGTTTGAGTACAAAGATGACAACGGCGATTATCAGGGCTTTGACCTTGAGCTCATCAAGGCTATCGGCGACAAGCTGGGCCTGGATGTCGAGTATGTCAACAATGACTTTGACACGCTGGTTCCGGGCGTCGCTTCGGGCGCCAAGTATGACGTTTCCATCGCGGCTATCACCGACACGCCCGAGCGTGAGAAGGAAGTCACTTTCTCCGATTCCTACTACATGGACGATCAGGCTATCGTGACCAAGGTCGATAACACCGACATCACGGCCGATAACTACAGCGAGAAGCTCAACAACGCCGATGCTACCATCATCGTCCAGTCTGGCTCGACCGCCGAGTCCTTTGCCCAGGAGAACTTCCCCAAGGCCAAGATTGTCCCCTACAAGGACGCCACCGAGTGCTTCAGCGCCCTGCAGTCCGATAAGGGCGACGCCGTAGTCACCAACCGCTCCGTTGCCAGCCAGCTGACCGCCGAGCAGTTCAACACCTGCCAGACCATTAAACAGATCAGCACCGGCGAGGAGTACGCCATCGCCATCAACCAGGGCAACACCAAGCTCAAGGACGACATCAACCAGGCCATCAAGGACCTGACCGACGACGGTACCGTTGACGCCCTCATGGCTAAGTACAACATCAAGTAAAATAGCTACTTGATTGCTCGCGGGCCCTTTCCGCTTTGGCGGAGAGGGCCTTTGCGCTTCTCTTGACGGAGAGCATTTCCGTCTCGTTTTGCCGGCAACTTCTACGATAGGAGCCACCTTGTCTCGACTGAACAAAGGGGCCGTGGAGCAGCGTTTTCCACTGCCCGCCTTGCTCCAAAAGCTAGTCTGCGTCATGGCCGTGGCGCTCGCGCTGGTGTGTGTGGGGGCATATGCGCCCACGACCGCCCAGGCGCTTGAGACCGCAAAGATTACCGCCCGACCCAACACCGGTTCGGGCAGCGCTGTGGTCGGCGGTACCGAGACGCGCATTACCTGGGAGGTCCAAGCCGATGCCGATGAGGAGCTGAGCGGTCTTTCGCTGACGTTTGTCGACGGCACGACGTTTGGTACCGATGACACGCGATTGACGATGCTCTCGGGCGAGGACCTCATGGATCGTACGCCCATGAAGCCCACGTGCAAGGCTGACGGCCAGACGCTCAAGATTGATTTTGGCGAGACGGCGCCTGCCGGCGGCTTTTTCCGTGTCGAGGTTTACGGCGTGACCTTCCCCGTCGAGGGCGGCGATGAGGCCTTTAGCGGCACCTACACTTTGGCCGATGGCTCGACCAAGAAGATCTCCAAGATTCCGTCGGTGGAGATCAAGGGTGTGACGGCCTTCGATAACTTCTTGGCCGATCTTAAGGAGCAGCCGTGGGTCGAGGCTTGGAACTCCAATATGTTCCTGCGCCTGTTCTTGAACCCGGTCATTTTGGTCCAAAGCCTGCCGATCGTCTTCAAGGGCTTCCTCATGTCGCTTTCGATCGTGCTTGTGGCGTTTCCGCTGGCAATTCCCTTCGGTTTCGCCCTATCGCTCATGCGCATTTCCAAGTCGCGCATCCTTCGTTGCCTTGCCGGCATCTATGTGAATATCATCCGTGGTACGCCGGCGTTCCTGCAGATCTATATCGCGTTCTTCGGTCTGCCGTTGGCCGGCGTCAAGGTGGACGACTATGTTTTGGGCGTTATCGTCATGGCCATGAACTCGTCTGCGTACCTGTGCGAGATCTTCCGTGCCGGTATTCAATCGATCCCCAAGGGCCAAAACGAGGCTGCTCGCTCTCTGGGCATGAATGCCTTCCAGACGCTGCTCTACGTTATGATTCCGCAGACGTTCCGCAATGTTTTGCCTACGCTGACCAGCGAGTTTATCTTGCTTTACAAGGATACGTCGCTGCTTGCCGCCGTGGGTGTGGTCGAAATCGTCATGAACGCCCGTACCATCGTGGCCACGACGGGCTCCATTACACCGTACGTGGTTGCCGCCCTGTTCTATCTGGTCATCACCCTGCCGCTCGCTCGCTTGGTGAGCGGTCTTGAGGCGAGGCTTTTGGGTACGACCGAGACCAAGAAGAAGCGTCCCGCCAAGAGCGCCGGACAGGTTGTCGCGACGCCTGCCGATCACATCGCCGGTCTGTAAGGAGGTCCTATCATGAGCGAAACCAATAACTCGAACGAGGTCGTCGTCAGCATTAAGAACCTCCAGAAGGCCTTTGGCGATAACGTGGTCCTGCGCGATATCGATCTGGATGTGCATAAGGGCGAGGTCGTCGTAGTTCTGGGTCCTTCGGGCTCGGGCAAGTCGACGATGCTTCGCTGCATCAATCGTCTGGAGCATCCTACGAGTGGTTCGATTGTCGTCGAGGGCGTGGATGTGTGCGCCAAGGGCGTTGACCTCAATAAGGTGCGTACGCACTTGGGCATGGTGTTTCAGCAGTTCAACCTGTTCCCGCACCTGTCGGTCAAAAAGAACGTCATGCTTGCGCAGCAAAAGGTGCTCAAGCGCAGCAAGGAAGAGGCCGAGAAGATCGCCGTCGAGGAGCTGACCAAGGTCGGTCTTGCCGAGCGTATCGACTTTATGCCGAGCCAGCTCTCGGGCGGCCAGCAGCAGCGCGTTGCCATCGCCCGCGCCCTGTCGATGAACCCTCACGTTATGCTCTTTGACGAGGCCACGTCGGCGCTCGATCCCGAGCTGGTTCGCGACGTTCTGGGTGTCATGCGCGACCTGGCACGCGATGGCATGACCATGATCGTCGTGACGCACGAGATGGGCTTTGCCCGCGACGTCGCCGACCGCGTCGTCTTTATGGACGGCGGCGTCATTGTGGAAGAGGGTACGCCGAGCGAGGTCTTCGACCACCCCAAGAGCGAGCGCACCAAGGCGTTCTTGGGCAATATCTCGTAGCCGGTTGATGTAACTGCCGTTATAAAAGAGCGGGGGCTGGACTTGAATCCAGCCCCCGCTCTTTTGTAGGGATAAGGATACGCTTTGATGCAGACTCTTTTGGAGGTCCTGGGTTCGTTACGCGAGCTCGGCTCCGAGGGCCTTGCAAGCGGTCTCGCCCTCATCGTCGGGCGCATCGTAGCAAATGACGGAATCGACGACATTGACGCCCGCCTCGTCGGCATCGGCCTTCCAGTTGTCCATCCACTCGCCCTCGGCCCACGAATAGGAGCCAAAGAGGACGACCTTCTTGTCGTCGAGAGTCTCCTTGACCTCATCCCACATCGGCTGGAACTCATCGTACTCGAGTTCCTCGGAGCCCATGGCTGGGCAGCCGAAGGCAATGGCGTCATAGCTGGCGGTCTTGTCTGCGGAGAAGTCGGCGCAGGAAATGACCTCTGTCTCGGCGCCGGCACCGGTTGCGCCCTCGGCAACGAAGTTTGCCATGGCCTCGGTGTTGCCTGTACCGCTCCAGTAGACGACGGCGATCTTGCTCATATGTTTTCCTTTCGGTTGTGCGGCGTGCGGCCGCGTTTTGTATGCTCTATCGGGTTGCCTGGACAAGTTGCGCCAAGCTGCAGCCCTGCTGATAGATAAAGGTGAGGTGTTGGGTGCAGGCACGGTACGCATCAAACGTCGCAAGCGCCTGCTCGGCATTCGTATAGACCTTCCAGGCTCCAAAGATCTTGTAGTTCTCGCCACGTTGGGCGATGAACTCGTGCACGTCGTCGTAGGGATATCCCAGGAAGTAGCCAATTTCGTGTGGAAACTCGCAGGTGCAGCCGTTGTCGTAGCGCGCTTGATGGTCCAATGCGCATCGGGTTTGGCCGCATGCGCATTCCGCGGCGTTATTGCTTGCGAGCGTGATGCGCGATGCCAGGTGCACAAGACATGCCGAGAGGTTGCCGGTGTCGTAGCCCTCCTTGGCGAGTGCCGTTTTGGCGCGCGGGTCAGCAAGGTGAGTGGCGAGGCTATTGGGCCGATATGCGTATACGAGCGCCCCGCAGGGGCGCCAGACCAAAACGCTCAGATGGATGCCGAGCGAGTTAAGCTCGCGGTTGCACTGGGCGATAACGTTGAGCAGGCGTGCTCGGCGTTCTGCGATTGACGCGGTCGCGTCCGAACCATCCTGATGGGCGTAGACGCCGGGATAGGTAAAGAGCGATGCCGGCTTGATGCCCGCAAGCGTGGGAGAGCAGTTGCGAACGACCGCCGCCTGAAACGTTGGAATGTCTATAGTTCGAGTCATGACGCCATTGCCGTCCTTTCCTGTTAGCCTAGGAAAACTTATACACGAAAGTAAGCCTAGGTCAACTAAAAAGTTTGAAGAGGGAAACTAATTGACTGAACTGACATGAGTTTGGAGTAAGATGGGACACCCCACGGGGGTATCTCTGAAATGGACCGTAAGGAAGGGGAGCGTATGAGCGACTTGCTCAACCCAGCAAATATCATCGTGCTGGGCGTGATTGCCATTGGTATGTTCTTTGGGCTGCGCCGTATTGCGGCGTCGACGCATGGGAAGAGTTGCTGCAGTGATGGCGCAAGCGGAAAGAAAGCCAAGAGGGTTGTGGTGGCAGACACCGACGAGTCCCACTACCCCTATCGTGAGGAGTTGCTTATCGGCGGCATGAGCTGCGACGGCTGCGCTCGGAATGTGACGAATGCCCTCAATGCGCTGGACGGCGTGTGGGCAACGGTAACGTACGCTGACCACACAGCACGCGTACGCTCGAAGCTCCCGGTTGATCGCGACACACTCGAGACGGCGGTGAGGGGCGCGGGCTATTACGTTATGAAAATGTAGGCGTTGCCCTCTCCGGTGGATACCGGCCTCCTGCTCATTGTGACTATCGGCATCCAAAAATTTGCGTAAAAAATAACCCTTAGATGCGGCAAAAGTGGAGTTTGGTGACGGTTTGCGCGGAATTCGCTACCAATCGAGCATCTATTAACACGTCCAAAAAATTATAGGTGTATATTTAATTATAGGTGTATATTTATATGCTGATTATTGCCGTGCTCAGATTGCAATTAACCGTGGGCAGAAACGAAGAATGCTAAAGCTGGGCTTTAGGACAGGGGAGGTTATAGCCTTATGAGACGAGTGGGAGCACTTGGCTTGGTGGCAGCGCTTGCCGCTATCTTGGTATCGCCGCTGCCGGCGCATGCCGAAGACGCTTCGGGTGCCGTTACCTACAATGCGGGAAATGGGTATTCCTTTGAAAAGCTCTCGCATCCTACGGTAGGAACGTCGCAGCCGGATGGCATCGTCGACTACCAGGGTGGCGGTGCCGTTGCCGTTCCGGGCGCCGATGGTAATACGGCCAACAACGAAGGCGATCGCGGCCAGAGCTACACTTGGGCGGCTGCGAGCTATGGTGACTGGCTTTATGTGGGCACCTGCTATGCGGCGATGGGCAACACGCTGACGCTCATGAACGGCACGCTGGGCGATTCCTTTGATGCCGAGACCATGCGCCTGACGCTGGAGGCCATGTTTAACGGCACCTTCTTCTATGGACAGCAGAAGGAGGACGGCACGGCCGACAAGGACAGCGGCGGCATCTTGGTCAAGATCAATACCAAGACCGGTGAGACCAAGCTGCTGCTCTCTGAATCGCTCAACGGCGTCGCTCCTTTGTTCCGCAATGCCGTGAGCTATAAGGGTAAGCTCTATTTCTGCGGCAGCGTCAGGACCAATGGCGGCAAAGGCGGCCTGCCTGCTGTATACGAGATCGATCCTAAGACGGATGAGTACAAAGTTGTCTATCAGGGCCTTTCGAGTATGCAGGATTACGGTGCTGCCTACAAGCAGGGCATTTCTACCGGTATCCGCGGCATGTGCGTCCATGATGGCCAGCTCGTCATCAGTAATGTGGGTAAAGACGCGAACGGTAATTTTGTGTCGACAATCCTGACGTCGTCTGACCCCTCGAAGGGCCAGGACAGCTTCACCGAGATTGCCAACTCGGAGACACTGTTTGGCTATCCGGCGATTCGCTATAAGGACAGCATCTACGGCGGCGCCATTTGGGATATGGTCTCGTACAATGGCCATCTCTATGCGACCATCTGCACCGGTACGCCCGAGAACGCTCCCGATGATAATTCCATGCAGTCGTTTGCCATGGTCCGTGGCGACAAGAATGCCGACGGCAGCTATTCGTGGACTCCCATTGTCGGCGATCAGAAGACGGACGGTGCAAAGTACTGCTTTGGCATCGATCCTGCCCGTACCCGTTCTGGCGCTGCCAATCTCATCGTCTACAACGACTACCTCTATATCGGTGAATACAACGACGAGGAGATTGCCCTCGAGCGCATCCTGTTCAACAAATCCAACACCGAAGAGGGCGGCAAGAGCAGCATGGGTGGCGTTGACTGCTCGTTTGTGAATGCCAATCTTGAGCAGTCGGTTAACATCTATCGCATGGACAAGGACGAGAACATGGAGCTCGTCGTTGGCGATCGCACCGACATGTTCCCCGAGGGCGGTATTTCCGGCCTGACTTCGGGCTTTGGCCGAAACGAGAACCAGTACATTTGGCGCATGCAGAAGTTCGACGGCAAGCTGTATATCGGTACCTTTGATACCGCGAGCCTGCTTGAGCCGATCGGCCAGTTCTCCAATGGCGACATTATCGATATGACGCCCGAGGAGTGGGACTCTCAGGTTCAGCGCCTTAGGGACCTGCTCGATCACCTGCTCGACAAGAAATCGCCTGACGACCCCATCGTTCCCGTGAACACGCTTGCGGACGATGATTCAAACGAGGCCGTCGAGGTCGATGATTCGAACGAAGCTGCCGAGGTCGATGATTCAAACGAGACCGTCGATGTCGATGACGAGAAGACCGAGGTTGCTAAGGGCTTTGGCGATCTGAGCGATGCGCTGGAGGATGCCGCGGGCGGTCTTTGCGATCAGGCCGCGACGATGTCCCAGGACTTTGAGGACGATGCCGCTTATGTCCAGAAGATCGATGGCGAGATCGCGTACTTCAAGTCCTTTGCCGACCAGTATCAGGACATGCTCGATAGCTATGAGAGCCTTAAGCAGCAGTACGAGGATGCCTATGGCACCGAGCTGCCGAGCGATATTCAGGATGCGCTCGATAAGCTGCTGAGCGAGGAGAACCTCAAGAAGTTGCAGAGTGTCCTTACGTGCATGTGTTACCTGCGCGATGCCGAGCGCGGCTTTGATATGTATGTGACCGAGGACGGCGTGAACTTTACGACGCTGACGACTAATGGCTTTAACGATCCGTATAACCATGGTCTGCGCACCTTTGCGGTGACCAACCAGGGTCTGTGCCTTGGTACCGCCAACCCGTTCTATGGTTGCCAGGTCTGGATCCAGCGCAAGGAGAATTCGGAGAATCCGGTTGATCCCGGTACTCCGGATCCGACGGAACCCACCGATCCTTCGCAGCCGGGTGGCGGCGATCAGCCTGGCGGCAGCCAGACGGGTGGCAACGACCAGTCGAGCAGCACCACGACCACCGCCACGACGACCGCTAAGAAGACTCCGAAGGACGGCTCGCTGCCTCGCGCTGGCGACTCGACCCTCACGCTGGTCTTGGGATTGCTGGTTGCAGCTGCCGCAGTGCTTGGCATTGCTCTCGTCTTGCGCAAGCGTTCTCGTCGCTAGACTCGACCACGCAGCTCGATGCCTTGGATATCGTCGAAGTTGATGGCGATATCCCTGAGTTTGAGCAGCTTGAATGCGGGTAATACTTCGTCGAGAATGCCCGTGCGGCTACGATAGCCGTACATATCGTAATAGGTGACGCGCACCAGGTCGCCGCGTTTGAGGCCCTCGAGCTTTTTCGAAAGTTCGAGGGCTTTTTCTTCTGTGAGTTCGCATTTTGGCTCGGCGGTGATCTCTTGTTTACGCACGAGCTCGTAGTATCCCGTGAGGGCGGCAAAGGGCATAAACTGCGCGGCACGGCCGGCACGGACGGTGCCGTTGGCGGTGAGCTTTGGGTCGGCGGAGCGACGTCTTCCCTCGGGGTCCGCTAGGCGTTCAAAAGGTGTCGGTGGCCGCATCGGCTGTTGTTGGGACTTAGGCACGATGTCCTCCAACTTGTTCGTTGCGTTCGCGCGCGGTGGCGCCGGCGGTAAAGCTTAATCCCTTGACGAGCGCGTTCTTGCCGTACTTGCCTTTCACGGCCAGGACGGCGCGCGCCAGGTCGCGCTCGCGCTCATCGGCCTCGATATCGCTGAACAGATCGATGGTGGCAAATTCCTCGGGCATGAGGTTGCCAAATCCCAGGTTGATGCGCTTGACCGGTCGTTTGGGATCGACAGTCTGCGCCCAGAGCTCATCGAAATAGCCCATGATCTTCTTAAACGAATTGGTACGCTCGGGCAGCTTTCGCGAGGCGTTAGAGTGCGCAAAGAGTGCGGCATAGCCACCGCGCGGTTTGCCGCCATGCTCTCCCACAAAGATGCCATCGATTGCCTGCGCTTCGCGCACCAGGCGACGCCGTTCGTCATCGCGCTGGACGGGCTTGGGCGCACGGGGCGCGAGCTCGGGGCCGGCGGTTGCGGTGGGTTCGATACTCGATGTGCTCGAGCGCAGGTGCCCGCATCCGTCCACATACTGCGCTGTACCGCTGGCGTCGAGGCGGCGTATGTCGGCGCGTTCGCTCGCGTAGCCCACAAAGAGCGAGATGCTGTCGCAGACCACGTGCTTATCGACCAAGTCTAAAACGGCGTTGTCGACCATCTCGCGCAAGACGGTATAGGCCTGTTCGTAGGCATAGCCCTTCGAGAGCACCTGTCCTGTGGTGGTCGAAGTTGCCTGCGGGCGATAGGCTTGGATATCGGCGATGGTTGTCGGCTCGCGTCCGAAGGCGTGATCGATAAGATATTCGGCATTGACGCCGAGCTCGTCGTAGAGCAGGTTTTCGTCAAGGGCGGCGACGCCCATCAGGTCGTAGACGCCATACTTTTCGAGTCGGCCTGCCACGCCGGGGCCGATGCCCCAGATGTCGGTGATGGGGCGATGGGGCCAGATCTCCTTGCGAAAGGTCTCGTCGTCGAGTATGCCGATGCGGCTGGGTACGTGCTTGGCGGTAATGTCGAGCGCTACCTTGGCCTGGAATAGGTTGGGGCCGATGCCGACCGTCGCCGTGATGCCGGTGCGCGCGAGGACCTCGTCGCGCAGCGTGCAGGCGAACCCTTCCGCATCGGTGTGATAGAGGTCCAGATAGGGCGTCACGTCGATAAAGCACTCATCGATGGAGTAGACGTGCACGTCCTGGGGGCTGACGTATTCCAGATAGATACCGTAGATTTTCGCCGACACCTCCATGTAATGCTGCATGCGCGGTACGGCCGTGATGTAGTCGATGCCATCGGGAATTTCGAACAGACGGCAGCGATTGTGTATCCCGAGGTCCTTCATGGCCTGTGTGATGGCGAGGCAGATGGTCGTGCGTCCGCGTGATTCGTCGGCAACGACCAGGTTGGTGGTGAGTGGATCGAGCCCGCGGTCCACGCACTCGACGCTGGCATAAAACGTCTTGAGGTCGATGCAGATGTAGGTGTGCTGCTCGTGCGCCACGCGTCCTCCCATCAAACACATGTTCTTATCGAATACCTGTTCGATAATACCCGCTCGACCAGACACCGTCAAAACCTGTCCCTTTTTGGCGGGTATGGTCGTGCGGCTGCATCGGGTTTTTAACGCAGCCCTAAAGAGCGCGAAACAGCTCGGAAAAGCTCGCTTCGTAGCATGAGCCTAACGATCGATACCGCCTATACGCACGGAAGGGTTGTGGAAAAGATGGTCAATTATGGGTTTGGTATGCCGACGCGCCTTGTTGCGGATGGAGACGTGGCTCGCTGGTGCGGACGATTGGTCGCTCACTACGGTGGCACCAAGGCGCTGGTCGTGTTGGGCGGTGACAAACATACGCACGATGAGCTCGTCTCGGCGGCGCTCGGCTCGCTTGATCGAGCTCTGCTCGAACGCGTGCTTTTTCGCTGCGGCTTGGTCGGGGGCGACGGGGGAGACGATTTGGTCGATGAGGCCGTAGCCCTGGCGACCGACGAAGGCGTGGACTTTGTCCTGGCGATTGGCGATGCCGATACTGCCGGCTTTGCGCGCGAGCTCGCGCGTCGCATGGCGGCGCTCGATGCCGGCGAAGACGGCTTTGTGCCTTATGGATGCATTGTCTCGGAGGGCAAGGTGCCTGCTGTCGTGGGCACCGGCGAGGTTCCCGTTTTTGCCATTATCGCGCCCGAACTGCTGGAGGGCATCGGGTCTCCTTTGCGTGAGTTGCTCGGTAGCGTCTGCGCTGCGGCCTAATATCTGCCAGGAAGGGACAGGTTAATTTTGGTAGGTAAAGCGTTTGACCTGCCAAAATTAACCTGTCCCTTTTTGGTCGGTCGCCGTTTAGGGGCGGATTGGCAACGCTCGCTGATTACGGTCTTGACCTGCGCTAGAATAGGGTCATCTGATTATCCGGGCGCATGGAGGTATGCGCCCGTATGTTGAGGAGGACTTTATGGCAACTGTTGCCGCACCTATCGACGCTACGTCGACCGCCGCTTGGAAGGCGCTCGAGGCCCATCAGGAGAAGCTCGAGGCCGAGGGTATCGACCTTAAGGCATGGTTCGCTGCCGATGCGGAGCGCGTGAACAAGCTGAGCTTTGACGCCGGTGACCTGCACTTCGACCTGTCCAAGAACCTGGTGACCGATGAGACCGTCAAGCTGCTGTGCGATCTTGCCCGCGAGGTGAAGCTCGAGGAGCGCCGCGACGCCATGTTCTCCGGCGAGCACATCAACACCACCGAGGACCGCGCCGTCCTGCACACCGCGCTTCGTCGCCCGGCAAGCGAGAAGGGCCAGCTCATTGTCGACGGCCAGGACGTCGTCGCCGACGTGCACGAGGTCCTCGACCGCATGTATGCCTTCGCCGAGCGCGTGCGCTCCGGTGAGTGGAAGGGCGTTACCGGCAAGAAGATCGAGCACCTGGTGTCCATCGGCATCGGCGGCTCCGATCTGGGCCCGGTCATGGCTTACGAGGCTCTGCGTCCCTATGCTGACGCCGGTATCGACTGCCGCTACATCTCCAACATCGACCCCAACGACCAGGCCGAGAAGCTTAAGGGTTTGGACCCCGAGACCACGCTCGTGATCATCGTCTCCAAGACCTTCACCACGCTCGAGACCCTCACCAACGCTCGCGAGGTCAAGACCTGGATGCTCGAGCAGCTCAAGGCTCAGGGCGCCATCGACGGCTCCGATGAGCAGAACGCCGAGGCCGTGGCAAAGCACTTCGTCGCCGTTTCCACCGCACTCGAGAAGGTCGAGGCCTTCGGTATCGACCCCGCCAACGCCTTCGGTTTCTGGAACTGGGTTGGCGGCCGCTATTCCGTTGACTCCGCCGTGGGCCTGTCGCTGATCGTCGTGCTCGGCCCCGAGCGCTTCCAGCAGTTCCTCGAAGGCTTCCACGCCATCGACGAGTACTTCTGCAACACCCCGCTCGAGAACAACGCCGTCGCGCTGATGGGCCTGCTCAATGTCTGGTACGTCAACTTCTTCGGTTCCAAGAGCCACGCCGTGCTTCCGTACTGCCAGTATCTGCACCGCTTCCCGGCCTACCTGCAGCAGCTCACCATGGAGTCCAACGGCAAGCACGTCCGCTGGGACGGCAGCGCTGTGACCTCCGATACCGGTGAGATCTTCTGGGGCGAGCCCGGCACCAACGGCCAGCATGCCTTCTATCAGCTGCTGCACCAGGGCACTGTGGTGGTCCCGGCCGACTTTATCGCTTTCGCCAACACTGCCAACCCTGCGACCGACAGCGGCCAGGATGTCCACGAGCTGTTCCTGGGCAACTTCCTGGCCCAGACCAAGGCGCTCGCCTTTGGTAAGACGGCCGACGAGGTTCGTGCCGAGGGCACGCCCGAGCAGATCGTCCCGGCTCGCTGCTTTGAGGGTAACCGTCCGACGACCTCGATCTTTGGCGACACGCTGACCCCGTTCGCACTCGGCGAGCTCATCGCACTGTACGAGCACATCACGTTTGTCGAGGGCACGGTCTGGGGCATCGACTCCTACGACCAGTGGGGCGTTGAGCTGGGCAAGCAGCTTGCCAAGCAGATCACCCCTGCCTTCCACGACGATGCCGCCAAGGCCGAGCAGGACGCTTCGACCCAGGCGCTCATCGAGTTCTATCGCGCGCATCGCAAGTAGTCGCTGCTGTTAACGCATCGCGCCTTATAGTCAGGGGCCCGTATCCTATCGGATGCGGGCCCCTTTGCTTTGCCGTGGTCCCGGGGCGCACGGCCTTTGTGGAGCATCGCCGGGGCGTCGCGCGCTGCGAGAACCCTGCGCCTAGATCTCGGCCTCCGCATGGCCTCGCTGCGCCTCGGGCAGCTCCCCGTAGAGCGGATGGTCTTCGAGCCTAAAGCGCTCGACCTGTTCGGGAGTGCGACCGCGTACAAAGAGCCACGAGCGATCGATCGGCGTCGCCATGAGCGTGCTGGGCAGCGCGTCGGCGCGGTCGGAAAACACCCGGGCACTCTCGGGATCCTGGAACGCCAGCACCAGATGCGTGTCACAGTTGCCCATGATGGAGCGTGCGCGTGCCTCGCCATAGAGCGCATCGAGCTGGTTGGTCGACTGCAGCAGCAGCGTTGCCCAGATGTTGCGGCTTCGGATAATCGAGAGCACGTTGTCCATCTGGGGGATCTGCAGATTTGCGAAGTCATCGAGCATAAAGCGCACGGGCACGGGCAGGCTGCCGTCGGGCTGCCTATCGGCCTCACGAATGAGGCCCATAAACGCCTGCGAAATAAAGAGGCCGGTCAGCGGATCGAGATTGCGGTCAATATCGCTCACGGTTACAAACAGGGCGCAGGGGGTGTGTCCCATGGAAGCGAAGTCCACCTGATGGCACTCACGATAGAGCTGTGCCGCACCGTCGAATCCCAGACACATGACCTTTTCGGCAAGGATGCCGACGATGCTCGCGTGCATGCGCTCGGCATTTTGCGTAATGGCGTAGCGCCGCCATAGCGAGAGGGCATAGCTTTGGGGGTCGGTCGTGATCAGGTCGTCAAACAATCGACCCGTGGCACCGTCCTGCAGGTGCTCGATCAGCTTGATGACCGAGCTGATCGTCTGCTCGTCGGCGGGTAGCTGTTCGGTGACGTAGGCGATAAGACACGACAGCAGGTTTGCCGCCGCATGATCCCAAAAAGGCTGGTTGTTGTCCTCGATGGGGCAGATGGCCTTTGCCACCGAGAGGATGTCCTGCTGGTTGGGCCTGCCGTCCGCCTTGCGGCGAATGTGCCTCAGGGGGTTGTAGCCGCAGCGCTCGATGCCGGGCGCAAGGGCCGGGACGGTGTTGAGGTCGGCGAAGTTGAGACATTGCACGCGGTAGCCGTGGGCTGCCAGCACGGGTCCCACTTCGCGACAGAGCGTGCCTTTGGTGTCGAGCACGATGTAGCTTGCGTTCATTTGCAGCAGGTTGGGCTTGAGGACGTTTCGGGTCTTGCCGGCTCCCGAGGGGCCGATCACAAGTGCGTTGTTGTTGAGTCCCGTTTGGCGGGTGTCGCAGGAAAGCGTTCGATCCTTGGCGAGGATGGTGGACGATGCGGACTCAGATGCGGCGAGGCGGCTGGTGAGGTTAGACATGGGCGACCTCCTTGGTGGTCGAGAGGATTTCGTGGGCAAAGCCGAGCTCGACGGCGCGCTCGGCCGAAAGGTAGGTGTCTTTTGCAGTGAGGGACTGGATGCGCTTGGGCGTGAGGCCGCTGCGGTCCGAGAGGATTTGCGTGAGGGTCTTGCGGGTCTGCATAAGACGCCGGCTGGTTTCCTGCAGCGCAAGTGCCGAGCCGCCTGCCCCCTGGGGGATCAGCGGGTCGTGAATCATGAGCTCTGCATGGGGCGCCATACGGCGATTGTCGCCGCCCATAAAGATCACGGCGCCCATGGACGCGGCGAATTCCAGGCAGACGGTGCGGATGGGGCACGATGCGAGGCGCATGGCGTCATAGATCGCAAGACCCGATCGCACGCTTCCGCCAGCGCTGGCGACAAATATGGTGATGGGGCGGCTGGGGTCGGTGGCATCTAGCAGGCGGATCTGCTGGCATAGGTCGTGGGCCATCGGGGTTTCGATGTTTCCCATGACGGAGAGCTCGCGACGGGCGAGCATCTCATCGTAAATGCTGGTGAGCGTGATACCTCGGGCGGATTCACGCATGGTGAGGGGGCTGATGATGGGGGAATGATTGGTGTCCATGAGGACTCCTTTCTGTTGGTTGTGTTGTGGAATAGGATTGTTGCCCGCGGAGGGGCTGGCGGGCTACAGGGTTCGTCCAAGCCTGAGATCGAGCTCGGTTGTGGGACAGGCTGCCTGTTCGTGCGGCTCGCAAGCGCCGAGGGCTCCAAAGCGATGGAGCGTTGCGGCGGGCGTGGTGTAGGCGAGCCGCAGCTGATGCTCGACAGGGGCACATCCGTCATTTTTGTAATGAGCCGCGTAGTACTGCGCGATGCTGGCGTTCATCTCGTTGCCATTGCGATGGCGCTCAAACTGGCGTCTGCAGGTCTCGATGATCTTTGCTACCGACTTGGGTGCCGTCGCGGGAACAAGGGCGAGATAGCCCTCAAATAGCTCGTTGATGCTCAGGAGGCACAGCAGGTCGATCAGCGTCCTTATGGCCGCTCCCTCGGCGGAAAAGTGCGCGGTCATGCGGTTATATCGGTTGCGGTCGACGATGGCCGCATGGGGTCTTGGAGTTTTCTGCCCCGTGGTCCCGGGCTTTTGCCGCGCCTGTGTATTGAGCTCGACGTTGCAGCGCTTGAGGCCGTCCAACGGAAGGAACAGTGCGGTGCGCAGGGTGTTCCGCTTGCTTTCGAGTTCATGACGCTCGTCGGGTTCCCATTCGAGCTTGAGTTTCGTGTCGAGCGCCGTAAGCATATGGGCTAGGCAGCCTACGGTAAGGACGCACGAATCGTTGTCGCGTTTTGGGGCATAGGGGTCTGTCAGCTTGCGAATGTCGGGGTCGCCCATGATCTTTGTGCAACGCTTCAGCAGTTGAGGGTGGTCGGCCAAGATCGTCGCGAGCGGTAGCGACGCGTAGTTCTTGATGGTCGCGGCGGCAAAGGCGGCGTCATATTCGTTTGCATATGCTCGCTCAATGCGGGCATCCAGAATGCTTTTCTTATCGCCGTCTTCAGCGTGGTGGTTTGTCATAGCTTCTCCAATCGGTTGATGTTCGTGCTGTTTGTTGATGTGTTGGTTGTCGTGAGTGATGTGCTTGCCGTGGGTGATGTGCTGACGTTGGGGTGCTATGCGGTTTTCAATGAGCCCGTGAGGCAGTTGCTGCAGGGGCGGGATGGAACGGCCCATGCAAGGCGGAAGGCATCGTGCTCAAAATCGAGACAGCAATGCCCTGGGTGCCTCACATGTGGCAGTTACCTCATTAAGTTGTCATTGCGTTTGGGGTTGTACTTTGCCGATCTTCCTTCTCTTACACGCTAAAACTCAAACTTCATATGCTCGATCTACTTAAAACCGCAACGGCGGTCTTTTTTCAACTTATATGTCGGAACGCGTCTTTGCAAGTACTTTTTTGCCTTTGTTTCAAATGGGGTGGTTTTGCAACCGTCATATGTGCGCTGTGCGAACGTGCCCCGGCTCGGATAAGATAGTGCGCGATAAAAACGATGCAAGGAGGCACATATGGCAATTAAAGCCATCGCAATGGATATCGACGGTACGCTCACCAACGACCAAAAGGTCATTAGCCCGCGTACGCGCGAGAAGCTGCTCGCGGCGCAGGAGTCGGGCATTAAGCTCATCTTGGCTTCGGGTCGTCCCGCATGGGGTCTTCACGCCCTGGCCCAGGAGCTCGACCTTCAGAGTCATGATGGTTTGCTGGTGGCCTTTAACGGCGCTCACGTCGTCGATGCCCAGACCGACGAAGTGCTGTTCGATCAGGCTATGCCTGCCGACGAATTGCATCGCCTGATTGATCACCTGCGTAATTTTGACGTGATCCCTATGATTTCGCTCGGTCGCGATCTGCACGTTGAGGACTCGTACCATTGCATGATCACGCTGCCTGACGGCTCGCAGAAAAACATCGTCAAGTATGAGCGCGACGCGTGCGATCTTAAGATTCGCGAGGTGGAGAGCCTGCATGAGGTCGCTGATGCTTATCCCGTGGACAAGCTGCTGACGGCGGGCGATCCGGCCTACCTGCAGGCGCATTACGAGGAGATGTATGCGCCCTTTAAGCAGACGCTTTCGGGCATGTTTACGGCCGACTGGTACTTTGAGTACACGGCGCCCGGTATTGACAAAGCCCGTGCGCTCGAGGGTGCCCTGCCCAAGCTCGGCATCGATGCCAGCGAGGTTGTATCGTTTGGCGACGGCCAGAACGACAAGTCCATGATTGAATGGGCCGGCACCGGTGTTGCCATGGGCAACGCCGTCGATGAGGTTAAGACTGTAGCCCAGATGGTGACCGCCAATAACAACGAAGACGGTATTGCGGTGGCGCTGGATAAGCTGCTGGGTTAGAATCGCCGATAATGCATGGTTCGGGCGTCCGCTTGCGGGCGCCCTTTTGTTAGGGAGGGTGCCGTGTCCGCATTTCCGTTCGACGCCGTTATCTTTGACATGGACGGTGTCATTGTCGATACCGAGTATTACTACCTGGGCGAGACCGCAGCTTTTGCCAAGGAGCTTGGGCTTAGCCTGACTCAAGAGGAGTTGAATGGGCAGGTCGGTACCTCGCATCAGTTCTTCCTGCATATGCTGGTCGATTGGTTTGAGCGCGCCGGTAAGGGGCATTTCACTGGCGAGGAAGCGTTGGCCCGTTGGGACGAGTGGGCGCATGAGCGTCCGCGCGACTATCAGGCTTTGATTAACCCAGGCGCCGTGGATACGATTCGAGAGCTGCCGCGCCGTGGCGTTCGCGTGGCGCTTGCCAGCTCGTCTCCCATGGATAGCATCGAGGAAGTGCTCAATGCGTGCGGGCTGTCGGATGCCTTTGAGTATGTGGTGAGCGGCGAGCAGTTTAAGGAGAGCAAGCCCGAGCCCGACATCTACCTGCATGCGCTGGACCTGCTGGGGCTGCCCGCGAATCGCTGCTGCTGCGTCGAGGATTCGGTGCCTGGCATCACTGCCGGCAAGCGAGCCGGCCTGACAGTCATTGCCAAGCGCGAGGAGCGCTTTGGCTTTAGCCAGGATGCCGCGGACAAGATTATCGACCAGCTGCCGGAGCTGCTCGCGCTTTCTTAGGAGTGAGGTAGTTGCGCGTTTTTCGGGTCTGATGAGTAAATACCCGACATTTTGGTGCGGCAGCAAGCATACTTTATGCTAATGCGGGCTTAAGGACTTGCTGAATGCCCTTAAGCCCGTTTTAGACTTAATTGTGCTGGGAGAGGGTATATGCCACCGACTGAAGGGCTAACTGATGGTAAAGCAGCGATACCGCTGTACCAACAGGTTATTGATATCATTAAAAACGAAATCAACTCCGGTGCCTACAAGGCGGGCGCGCGGATACCCAACGAATTCGAATTGGCTGAGAGCTATAAAGTTGGCCGCGTTACCGTGCGACGCGCTATTGAGGAGCTCGTCCAGCAGGGCTATCTAACGAAGCGGCAGGGGAAAGGCACGTTTGTCAATGCCCCCAAGCTTAAGCGCAAGATTCGCCAGAAGGATGACGTCCAGAGTTTTTCGGACGCATGCCGCGTTAACGGAATGGAGCCGGGGGCGTGCGTCATTTCGAGAAAGATACTGCCGGCAGATTCTACCGAAGCGCAGTTCTTTGGTGTTCCCGTTGGAACTGATTTGATTTGCGTTGAGCGTGTACGTACTGCCGATGGAGTCCCCGTCATGCTCGAGAACAACATATACGTTTACGAGGACAACGCCTATCTATCAACGGCACCTCTATCTAACCAATCCATTTTTGAGTTCGTGCGCAACCGGACGGGCCGCACGCCCGCGTTTACCGACCCGTGCACGCTCGAGATCGCGTGCGCGTCGCCCGAGGTCGCTCGGCTGTTGGCAGTTCCCGTTGGCGAACCCTTGTTTTATATGGAAGCCTTCTTTTTCGATGAGCAGCGACGGCCGTTTATCATCGGTCGTCAGCGGATCGTTGGGTCTCGCTACGTTTTTGACATCTAGGACATTGCGAATGGAAGCGCCCGGTGGATCATCTCACCGGGCGCTTCCATACCGTTCACGGCGCGAACACAACCGTTCAACCGCGTTGCGGCAATCAGTTTGAAATTATCTTGATGAAGGAAAAAGCTGCTGGTAATCTATGGGACGTCATAGAACGTTTGCATTGTGCAAACGTTGAAGCGAGATGCGATGCAGTCTCGAGTTCTTTGGAGGTATCTATGTCAGATACGAAGGCGAAGAAGACAAACAGACGTTTTAAGTTCAAATTACCGCATGTCTATACGATCATGTTCTTGCTGATCGTTGTCTTTGCGGTCCTGACTTGGATCGTTCCCTCTGGTCAGTATCAGCGCAAAACGATTTCGACAGCAGCGGGCGAGCGTGAAGTCGCCGTTGCTGGAACCTATGAACAGGTCGATAAGAACTACACCGATTCCGAGACCGGCGAGACCATCAATCTGGGCCAGGATATCTTCGCGGTCCTGCAAGCGCCCACCAAGGGCATCCAGGAGGCTGCCGACGTCGTTGCGTTCGTCTTATTGATTGGCGGATCGTTCGCAATCATCACCAAGACCAACGCTTTGAATGCCGGCATGAGCCGTGTGATTAAAAAGCTCAAGAACAAGGACATCCTCATCATTCCCATCACGATGACGTTGCTGTCCATTTGCGGCACTACGTTTGGTATGTCTGAGGAAGCCCTGCCGTTCTATGCCATCTTCATTCCCATCATGATGGGTATCGGTTATGACTCGATGACGGCATTCATCATCTGCTTCCTTGGTCCTAACCTGGGATATTGTGCTTCGACCATCGACCCGTTTAATGTTTTGATCGCCCAAGGCATCATTGGCATCGAGGGCAATCCGCAACTGTGGCTGCGCGCCGTTTCTTGGGTCATCTTCACTGCCGTCGGTATCGCATGGGCCATGCGCTACGCCATGCGCGTCAAGAAAAACCCCGAGTCGTCCATTGTGTACGAGGACGATAAGCTCAAGCGTATTGAGTTTTCCGTGACCGATGCCTCCATCGAGGAAGAGTTCACTATTCGTCAGAAGCTCGTGCTTATCGATTTTGCTTGCGGTATGGGCATTATCGTCTGGGGTCTTGTTACCCAGGGCTGGTACATGAATGAGATTTCCGCTGTGTTCCTTGGCATGGGCTTGCTTGCCGGTATCCTGGGCGGCCTTGACCAGCAGACGATCGCAGAGGAGTTCGTTAAGGGTCTTGCCGACTTTGCGTACGCTGCCATCGTTATCGGTATCGCTCGCGGTATTCTGGTCATCGCCGAGGGCGGCATGATCATCGACACCATCCTCCAGGCGCTCGCTACCGCGCTTGCCGGTGCACCCGCCGCCGTCTACACCACGTTTATGTATATCGTCCTTGGCCTGCTCTCTTTGCTGGTTCCCTCGAGTTCTGGCCTGGCGGCGCTCACCATGCCCGTTATGGGCCCTCTGACCGAGCTCATGGGCCTCAATCCCGAGGCAGCCGTCACCGCGCTCCAGTTTGCCAACCAGACCATCAACACCATCAGCCCCGTGGCGGGCATGACGGTCGCCGGTCTTGCCGTGGCTAGGATTTCGTTTGGCCAATGGTGGAAGACCATTTGGAAGTTCTTCATTTTCATGGTCGTCTTTGGCGTGATCGTAACGGCAATCTCTGGCATGCTTCCGGTGTAGGTGGTTGTGATGTCTGATCGTTTGACGGTCCTGACGTCTAAGAGCGTCTTTACCGGTACGGGGGACCTGCCGTTTGAAGGTTTCGTAGCGGTCCGTGGCAATCGAATTGAGGCTGTTGGCACCAAGTGTGAGGTAGCTTCGTATTTGACCCAGGCGGACGAGGTAGTTGACCTGGGCGACCGCACTGTCATGCCCGGCCTGATCGATGTGCATACCTTCTATACAGGTTGGGCGCTGCGGACGTTGGGGTCTGATCTGTCCGGCATCGCTGATGCCAAAGAGGCTGTGTCGCTCTTGCGTGCATGGAAAGAAGATCATCCGGATTGCGCGGCGGCTTTTGGCCACAACCTACCCGAAACGTTGGCATCGGATGCCGAGAACGCAAATACGGCAGCTGTGTTTGACGATTGTTTTGGCGATATCCCTGTCGTCTGCTTTACACCGGGTGCGGAGACCTGCGTTCTCAATGCTGCCGCCAGTGCGCGATACGGCTTTACACCCCAGGCGTGCTATGCCGAGAAGATCTGGCGCATGATGAGCGATTTCCTCGCGCTGCCCGAGGTGCGTGCCGGGTATTCGGACTACATGAGCATGCTTAACGAGCGCGGCGTTACCGCCATCAAGGAAATGGCGTTTGATGACTACTACGGCTTTGCCGACGAAATGGCTCGCCGTGAGGAATCTGGTGAGCTGACGGTTCGCGTCTCTATGATGTCGCAGCCGGTGGGTGCCGGTGCAAATCTGGCATATGCCCGCGAGGCACGAGAGCGCTTCCGGGGACCGTTCGTTCGTTTTTCTGGCTTCAACCGTATGACCGATCGCGGCGTATGGGCGGGGCTTGCCGAGATGATAGACCCCTATGAGGACTCGGCCGATGCGGGCGCTGCCGGCAAGACGGTCGTCGAGGAGCCAGAGTGGGATCTGATTGAGGACGAGCTGCGTGCAATTGATGCTGACGGCTTCCGATATTCCTTGCATTGCCAGGGCGATGGCGCCGTTCGTCGCACCGTGGCGCTCTATGCCTCGCTGCCTCGAGACGAGCATGGACGGTTGCTTCGCCGCCATGCGATTACCGATCTCGAGAACTCTGACCCGACCGATCTTGTCGAGTTTGGCAAGTTAGGTGGAATTTGCGAGGTCTATCCGCAGATTCTGACGCTGGACCGGCGTGAGGATTGCCTGTCGATGATGCGTCGACAAATTGGCGAGACGCGACTTTTGCACAGCTGGAATCGCCGCGGCATGGAAGATTCCGGATGCACAGTGTGCTGCGGCACGGATCTGCCGCTGCTGATTCCGAGCCTGGGCGAGTCAATCTACAGTGCGTGCGGCGGATTCTTCGCCGACGGACTGCCCGTGAATGAGGTCAACACGCTGACGCTTGTCGAGCTCTTGCGCGCTTGGACTGCCGGGGGCGCGTACGATCTGATGCGCGAAGACGAGCTGGGTACGCTTGAGGTTGGCAAGCTTGCCGATATCTGCGTGCTCGATCGGGATGTGTTCGACCTCGATTATCGCGACGCACGCGATCTTGCGGTTGACATGACGATGTCGGACGGACAAATCGTGTTCGATCGAAATAAGGAGGCATAAGATGTCTGAATCCAAACCGACGCTGCACCGCGAACAGATTGCGGGCATGAATATCCACTACATCATGTGGTCGCTCGATTACTTCCTTGATGTGCAGCAGCGTTTGGGCTTTGAGTCCATTGAGCTGTGGTGTGCGGAGCCGCATGTGACGCTCGACCACACGGGCTACTTTGAAGCTGAGGTCCTGGCGAAAAAGGCTGCAGACCGTGGGCTTAGGTATCGTACTCTGTGTCCCGAGAATGTTGTCTATCCTTGGCAGTACTGCGCACGCAAACCGCTGCATGAACAGCGCAGCTTGGCGTACTTTAAGCACGGCATTGAGCTTGCCGAGGTACTTGGGTGCGACCGCATGTCCGTCAACTCGGGCTGGGGCGACTGGGACGAGGACCGCGAGGAAGCCTGGAAGCGCAGCCGCGAGCACTTGTCCATTCTGGCGGAGTATGCCGGCGAGCACGGTCTGGTGCTTACGATGGAAAGCCTGCGTCCCGAGGAGAGCAACCTTGTGACGACGGTTTCCGATGCGAAGCGCATGATTGACGAGGTCGCGAGTCCGTACTTACAGCCCATGGTTGATACAACCGCGATGGGTGTTGCAGGCGAGACGCTCGAGGACTGGTTTGCCGCCTTTGGTGATGGGGCAATTCACGAGATGCACTTTATCGACGGTGACCCGTATGGCCATCTGGTGTGGGGCGATGGCAAGCACGATATGGACGCCTTCGTCGCCACACTCAACGCCCATGGTTTCGACGGCATGCTGGGCCAGGAAATCACGGACGGTCGTTACTACGATGACCCGGCGGCGGCAGATGCCAAGAACATGGCCGCATTCGAGAAATATCTGATTGACTAAAACAACCATCGGCTACGCAACCAACGTCATTGATTGCGGGTCAAACAAGAAAGGAACTGGATATGAACGCACACGATCTGATCAAAGAGGCAATTGCCGAGAAGGGCAAGTTCGACAGCGTCTACTGGATTGCTTGCGGTGGCTCCATGATCGATTTGATCCCGGCTCATGAGCTTCTGCAGCGCGAGGCAACCACCTTCACTTCGTATATCTATACCGCGCGTGAATTCGACATTATGCGTCCGCGTCGTCTGGGCGAGAAGTCCCTGGTCATCGCTTGTAGCCATAGTGGCAACACCCCGGAGGTCGTCGAGGGCTGCGAGATTGCCCTTGCTGCCGGCGCTACGGTGATCGCCCAGACCGACAACGCTGGATCCAAGATCGACTCCGGCAAGTGGACCACGTGGGTCTACCCATGGGGCGAGGGCGTGCCGCAGGCCGAGGTCCCCGCTGGCATTTCGCTGTCGCTTGCAGCAGAGCTGCTCGATCAGCAGGAGGGCTACGCCGATCTTGCCGATATGTATGCCGGTATTGCCGAGATGGATAAGATTCTTCCCCCGGCACGCGAGAAGGTAAATGCCGAGCTGGGCGATCGCTTTGCCAAGCTTTGCCAGGAGCACGAGTTCTTCTATATTCTGGGCAGCGGTCCCAACTTTAGCCAGACCTACGGTTTCGCTATCTGCTCTCTTATGGAGATGCAGTGGCAGCACTGCAGCTACATCCACTCTGCCGAGTACTTCCATGGCCCCTTCGAGGCTACTCAGGATGGCGTATTTTACTTCCTGCAGATGGGCTCCAGCGAGTGCCGTGCTATGGACGAGCGCGCCCTGGCGTTCCTTAAGACGCATACCGATACGCTGATGGTGCTCGATGCCAAGGAGTACGGTATGGAAGCCGTGCCGGCGAGCGTCCGTGCCTATCTGGACCCGGTGCTGTTCTACGCCATGAACTGCGAGCTGCGTGCTGCACGCGGCAAGGTGTTTGATCACGATCCCGATTTCCGCCGCTATATGGGCGTCGTCGAGTACTAGAAGGGACAAAGGCCATGGCATTTAACGTTAACGCGCTCGGATTTGGCGACAACGTCGTCGACCGCTACGAGCATATCCACACCATGTATCCTGGCGGCAACGCGGTGAACTTCGCCGTTTATGCCAAGAAATGCGGTGCCGCACGCTCCGCATACATGGGCATTTTTGGCAATGATGCCGCTGCCGAGCATGTCATTGCAAGCCTCGAGGATGAGGGTATCGAGCTTGACAAGTGCGAGCAGATGATTGGCGAGAACGGAGCGGCTCGCGTGACCGTCGTTGACGGTGACCGTGTCTTCCTTGGCTCCAACGAGGGCGGTATCCGTGGCGATGCGCGCTATGTCCTCGATCGCTTTGACCTTTCGTACATGAAGCAGTTCGATGTGGTTCATTCGGGCAACTATTGCTTTACCGAGCGCGAGCTGCCCAAGTTGAAGGCTGCGGGCGTCACGGTCTCTTTTGACTTTTCGGACGACTCTACCGACGAGTACTACGAGCAGATTGCGCCCTACGTCGATTTCGCTTTCTTTAGTGCGGCGGATGCTGCGAGTGAGGATGAGGTTCGCGAGCGTCTGGCATGGGTGAAGGGCCTGGGTCCGCGTTTTGTGTCGGCTACGGCGGGCGCCGAGGGCTGCATTGCTTACGACGGCGATCGTTATTACCGCCAGCTGGCTAAACCGGTAACGGACATGAAGGACACCATGGGGGCGGGCGACTCGTTCCTTACCTCGTTTTTGATGTGCTATCTCGATTCCGCCAAGCGTGGTGAAGATGGCGCCGAGGCCATCGAGCGCGCGCTCGACTTTGCTGCCGGGTTTGCCTCGACCGTGTGCGGCATGGAAGGTTCTTGGGGCCACGGAGCACCAATCGTCGAATAGCCGAGCGGTCCCGGGGAGGTGCAGGCGCCTCCTCGGGACCCGGTGTGCAAAAAATGCCAAATATGAGTACTGTGACTAATTTAGTCGCAGCAAAATCAACCCCTTCAGACGTGATTTGAGCGTCTGGAGGGGGTTAAGATTTGTGAAAACGCAGGATGAATGACTGTAAAAGCTTTAATTAGCGGACAATCGAGGATTATTCTGGCGGTTGGAAAGTTAAAAGAAATGTATCCATTCCGGTAGCAGTACTCATATTTGGCATTTTTTGCACACCAGGGGTTAGCGAAGGTCAAAAACAGAGCGCGCATTTGTTAAAACTATCGACTCGATGCGCTTTGCGTCGCAGTTTTTGAGCGAGGTGATGCGTTCTGAGGTCCTTGTGAGCGACCTGATGAGCGACTGCGTGCTTGTTTCTGTGTTTGGCTCGGCCGGCGCATCGGTCTCGAGCAGTAGGCGGTCGAGTGGAATCTGTCGTGCGTATTCGCGACAGCGCTTGGTCGCGAGCATGCGTTCGTTGACGGAAAAATAGCAGCCCGCATTACGCGCGCGGGTGAGTTCGTCCGAAGTGCCGCTAAACCAGTGGAAGATGATAGCGGGGGAGTCGGGGTTTGGGATGAGTAGTCCATGCGATTCGAGGACGTCCAGTACGGCTCCTGCCGAACGAACGGCGTGAATTGATATCACGCGCCCGGTAAGAGGATGCTGCACGAGCGCATCGCAGAGCCGGTTAAGTGCCTGTATTTGTAGCGGCTCACTTCCAGCAAAGCGCGCGGAAAAGTCGAGTCCGACTTCGCCGATGTAGCGTTCTTGGGCAGCAACTTCGCAAAGCAGATTGACTTCGGCAAAACCGCAGTGGCCATCGGCGAGCCACCAGGGGTGAAGCCCAACGCCGGCGATGATGCCCGGGTGGCGACGAGCGCGCTCGTTTGCGGCCGAAAAGTCGCGTGGATCGACGCCGCAATCAAATAGACCCAAGCCCAGCGCCGTTGCCTCATCGGCAACGGCGTCCGGGTGAGCCATTAAATCAAGATGGCAGTGTGCATCAAATAACCGGGGCTCCATCTCGGCGCGCTCCGCTAGTCCAAGCGCTGGCCATCGGCGCGCACGCGCTCGGTGCCGCGGCCACTGATCTGGCGGATAACCTCGCCGGCAATCATCTGGCCCATGATGGGCGGCATAAAGCTGGCGGTTCCGAGCTCGGTGCGCTCGTGGATATTGGAAGGGTCGCGGGGCTGTGTCTTAACCGATTCCTCGCAGCTAAACAGTACATGTAGACTCTTGATTCCGCGCTTCTTGCATTCTTTGCGCATGATGCGGCTCATGGGGTCACGTACCGTATCGAAAATGTCGGCAAAGCGGAGGCACTCGGGATGGAGCTTGTTGGCCCCGCCCATGGAGCTAACCAAACGAATGTCGTGGTCCTGAGCATATTTGGCAATGGTGAGCTTGGCCGAGATGGTGTCGATGGCGTCGACGACGTAGTCGAGCTTGCCGTCCGTCTGCTCCAAAACGCGCGCGAAAAATTCGTCGATATTGTCGCTCAACAGGTATTCGGTGCGCTTGATGACGGTAGCGGCTGGATTGATGTCGTGGATCATGGCTTCCATAACATCGACCTTGCGCTTGCCGATGGTGCTTTGAAAGGCGATGGCCTGGCGATTGATATTGCTGGGCGCGATGATGTCCTTATCCAGAATGACGAAATGACCAATGCCGCCGCGGACAAGTGCCTCGCAGCAATTGGAGCCCACACCTCCGCAGCCGAGCACCAGCACCGTGGCGGCGGCGAGTTTGTCGAGTGCCTCGCGGCCCATGATGATCTCGAGCTTGGTGTCGCGTGTCTCGTTGGGGGTTGCGGCTGTGGTTTCGGTCATAGACATCCTCCGATGGGGAAGCGAATCGTGTTTTAGCTATCGTCATTATAGGTATTATCGCGATTCCATTTGAGCCCTAGGGGCTTGTTGAAATGAGGCAGTGATTCGCATAAGATGAAGCAGATGGCACCCGTTGCCGCGGGTTGGCCAACTCCCAAACACGTTTGTAGCGTGAGAAGTGGCCGTCTTCGCATTACGCGGGGGCGGCTATTTCATTCGACCTCCAATGTGGATGCCGAGCTCCACAGCCGCGATTACAAGCAATAACAACGTCAGGACATCGTCAATACTCATAGTCCATCTCCTTCTCGGGTAGAGGGAGCTGGCCCATCTGCTTCAACTTCCATTGTAGCTAAATACGAACGAATGTTCTATAGATGTTCCTGTATTAGATAGTTAGACAAACATCTAAATATCGAGTATAGTGTGCGCGTCATGAGAGATGATGAGAGGAGGTCTTATGCCGGGAGAGGGTTTTAAGGCGCTTGCCGATCCAACGCGACGGCGCATTTTGGAGTTGCTGCGCGAGGGCAATTGCACGGCGGGGGAGCTTGCCGAGCATTTCGATATCAGTAAGCCGTCGCTGAGCCATCACTTGGCGACGCTCAAAAACGCCGGGTTGGTGACCGACGAGCGCCATGGCCAAAACATCGTATACAGCTTAAACACCACCGTCATGCAGGATTTGATTGGCTGGTTTATGGGTTTTACAAACACGGAAGGTGATAAGGATGAATAACGAAAACAAGGGCATTCACCCCACGGGGGTATCGTCGCGCGTGTGGATTGCGCTGGTCGCTCTGTGCGTCGCCAATGTCGTAGCGCACCTCATGGTGATGCCGAGCTTGCCTGCGCAGATTCCCACGCACTGGGGCGCGAACGGCGCCGTCGACGGTTGGGGTCCTAGCTGGATGGCCTCCGCGCTCGGCGTGCTGCCTCTGGCGCTTCTCGCAATGTTCTGCGTGGTGCCGCGCATCGACCCCAAAGGTGAGGCATATCGAACCTCGGGCAAGTTCTACCAGGGCTTCGTAATCGCCTTCACCTTGTTCATGTGCGCCATAAGCTGGCTGGGAGAGCTTACGGTCTGGGGCGTGGTGCCGGCGGTCGGTTCGGTTAACGTGCTGATTTCCGGTGTTGTCGGTTTGCTGTTCATCGGCGTAGGCAACTACTTGCCGCGTGTGAAGCAGAACTATACGCTCGGTATCAAGACACCCTGGGCGCTTGCCGATCCCGAGAACTGGCGCCGTACGCAGCGTTTTGGCGGCGCCTGCTTTATGGTGCTGGGCTTTGGCCTGATTGTGATGGGCGTGGCAGGCAGCGTGCTTTCGAGTGAAGTCGTCGCCGCGGTGATTGCGGTTCTGGCGTTTGGTTCGGTTGGAGCCGTCTACGTCTACTCGTATCTGCTGTGGCGCAAATCGCAGCGAGCCGCTCGCTAAGGTTGCGGAAAACTAGCGTACGCAGTTCATAGTATGTTCCGGGGGAACTTTTCCCAGGTAGTATTAGGGGGTATGGGCAACCATGCCCCTTTTTCGTTACGTTTCAGAGCTGGTTTTTCCATTTCGTTTCCACTTAGGCGAAACAAGAATAGGGAAACAGCAGGTAGAAAGGATAAAACAGGCAAATGGCGGAGTTTATCTACCAGATGTATCAGGCTCGTAAGGCCCATGGCGACAAGGTAATCCTTGACGACGTGACCCTGAGCTTCTACCCCGGTGCCAAGATCGGCGTCGTGGGCCCCAACGGCATGGGCAAGTCGACCCTGCTCAAGATTATGGCCGGCATCGAGGAGGTCTCCAACGGCGATGCCAGGCTCACCCCCGGCTACACCGTGGGCATCCTGCAGCAGGAGCCGCCGCTCGACGACGACAAGACCGTTATCGAGAACGTGCGCATGGCGTTTGGCGATATAATCGCCAAGGTCGATCGCTTCAATAAGATCGGCGAGGAGATGTGCGACCCGGACTGCGACATGGACGCCCTCATGGCTGAGATGGGAAAGCTCCAGGACGAGATCGACGCCGCCGACGGCTGGGATATCGATTCCAAGCTCGGCCAGGCCATGGACGCCCTGCAGCTGCCCGATTCCGACATGCCGGTCAACGTGCTTTCCGGCGGCGAGCGCCGCCGCGTGGCCCTGTGCAAGCTGCTGCTCGAGGCTCCCGACCTGCTGCTGCTCGACGAGCCCACGAACCACCTGGACGCCGAGTCGATCCTGTGGCTCGAGCACTTCCTGCACAACTACCAGGGCGCGGTGCTTGCCGTCACACACGATCGCTACTTCCTGGATAACGTTGCCGAGTGGATCTGCGAGGTCGACCGCGGTCACCTTTATCCCTACAAGGGCAACTACTCCACGTATCTGGAGACCAAGGCCGCCCGTATCGAGGCACAGGGCAACCGCGACGCCAAGCTCGCCAAGCGCATGGAGGCCGAGCTCGAGTGGGTGCGCAGCTCGCCCAAGGCCCGTCAGGCCAAGAACAAGGCCCGTCTGGCTCGCTACGAGGAGATGGAGGCCGAGGCCCGCGCAAGCCAGAAGCTCGACTGGACCGACATCCGCATCCCTGTGGGCCCGCGTTTGGGCAACAAGGTGCTCGAGGCCCATCATCTGCACAAGGAGTTCGATGGCCGCGTGCTCATCGATGACCTTTCGTTCACCCTGCCGCGCAACGGCATCGTGGGCGTCATCGGCCCCAACGGTGTCGGTAAGACCACGCTGTTCAAGACGATTGTGGGTCTGGAGCCGCTGACTTCGGGCGAGCTTGAGGTGGGCGAGACCGTCAAGATCTCCTATGTCGACCAGAACCGCTCCGGCATCGACCCCGATAAGAACCTATGGGAGGTCGTCTCGGACGGCCTGGACCACATGATGGTCGGCGAGACCGAGGTTCCGAGCCGCGCTTATGTGGCGAGCTTTGGCTTTAAGGGCCAGGACCAGCAGAAGCGCGCTGGCGTACTTTCCGGTGGCGAGCGCAACCGTCTGAACCTGGCGCTCACGCTCAAGCAGGGCGGCAACCTGCTGCTCCTCGACGAGCCTACGAACGACCTCGACGTCGAGACGCTGTCCTCGCTCGAAGCGGCGCTGCTCGAGTTCCCGGGCTGCTCGGTGGTCATTAGCCATGACCGTATGTTCCTGGACCGCGTCGCCACGCACATTCTGGCGTGGGAAGGCACCGACGAGAACCCGGGCAACTGGTATTGGTTCGAGGGCAACTTCGAGGCCTATCAGGCCAACCGCATCGAGCGCCTGGGCGAGGACGCGGCCCAGCCGCATCGTATCCACCGTAAGCTGACGCGCGACTAGATCGTTACGCGGTTTTCCAAACCGCGTAACTGCTCGACGCTGCGCGGGTCGCAAGCACCCCATCTTGCCGTTCAAGCCGTCGCTCGCGTACCGAAGTACGCGTCGCTCCTCTTTCACGGCAACCTGGGGCACTTGCGGCCCGCTCGCTGTTGGTTACGCAACATCAACAAATAAAAACGGCTCAAATCCTGATTTGGATTTGAGCCGTTTGTCGTTACTGCTCGGGTTCTTCGACTTTATCGATGGCCCAGGTGGATCCGAGGCCACCGGTGGTGTTGCGGCGAATGCGCACGGTGACTTCGTGGCGCTCGCCGGCCTGCGTATAGTGCAGGGGGAAGCTTGCACGGTTTCGCGCGGCCTCGATGGTACCGAGCTCGCGGGCGATCCAGTAGTACTCGCCGATGATGCCGAGCGTGTCGGCGCCGTAGGGGAGATAGGTCGACAACTGGTGCAGAAGCGGGCCGGGGCAGAAGACCTCGGTTGCGAAATCGACGGGGAAGTCCTCGGGGATGGCGGGCGCTGCAGGTGCGGGGGTTGGGGCCGCTGCGGGTGCCGGAGCCGGTGCCGGTGCGGGAATTTGGTCGCAAGCAGAGGTGGGCACGGATTCGATGACGGGTGCGGGCTCCGGCGTCGTTTCCGGCTTGATTGTGGAATCTGCGGGCTTCACGGTGACGGGCGCGTCTGCAGCTGCAGTTTCAATCTCAACCTGCGTTGCGTTCTCGTTCTCGATGCTCGGCTTTGTCTCGACCGGCGTGGATGCCATGGTGGTGATGCCGGCGTTGGCGTTCTCGGGGTCATAGACGACCGTGAGCGAGATGGCGGGCTGCGGCGTCTCGGGCTCCGGCGCCGACTCGGTAGCGTCTTGATCTGCGGGCTCGTCGGACTGATCGTCCTCGGCCTCGTTGCCAAAGACATCGCTGTTTTGGAACGTAGGCGTCTCGGGTTGGTCAGCAGCTTCTTTGGTTGTCGACTTGGGCGCTTCATTGAGCTCCACAGTGGCTTCCTGCTCGGATATGACTTTGGGATCGGTCGTGGCGGCGATTTCGGTTTCGGCTTCTGCCGTTACCTCAATAGCGACTTCGATCTCTGTCTCGGGCTCGGGTTCCGGCGCGGCTTCAACCATGGTTTCTGGCTTGGGACGTTTAACGTGCTTGGGACGCACGGCCTTGAGGTCCTTCTCACCGCGCTTTTTCTTTTTGTAGGACTGCTTAGCGCCCTTGGCTGCCTTGGGCTTGTCCTCGCCCTTGGCAAGGGCGGCATCCCAAGCCTCGTTGGCGATGACGGTGGCATACAGGCGGCCGCCCTTAAAGACGGTCAGCTTAATGCAGTCGTCGAGCTCCTCGAGCAGCTCGCGCGTGGACTCGAAGCCCAGGTCATAAGCGGTCATGTCGCCAGCGGCGAGTGCCTCCTCGACCTGCGTCATAAACGTTTGCTTGCCGCATCCAATCGCATCGCGCAGCAGGCGATACAGATAGATGTGGTTGCCCAGCGAAAGCGTGGGCCTAACTATTGTCTTGCTCATGGCAAATCTCCTCTTTACACATGTAAAGCATCTTACCATCGCATGGCGTTCGCCATGGCGGCGCCCAAGGCAAACGGGCGCGAACCGCTTTCGATTCGCGCCCGTTGTACAGGTCGGTTATCTATGAGAGGCAAATGTGCTTAGTTGCCCGATGCCGTACCTTGGCTCGAGTTGTCAGATGCCGTGCCGGACGCAGTTCCGCTCGAGCTGTTGGTGTTGCTACTGTCTGCTGCACCCGTTCCCGACGTGGTGTCGCTCGTCTGGTCGCCCGTGCTCGGCTGAGAGCCGTCAGTCGTTTGGCTTGAGTCGGTCGTGCCGGACGGCGTGCCACTGTTGGCCGTGGAGGAGTCGGTGCCCTGCGATTGGTTTTGGGTGTTCGAGGACGAATTGGCAGAGGTGGAACTGTCTTGCGTGTCGTCCGCCTGTGCCTGCTGATCTTGCGACTGGGTGTCGCCATTTGCATCGCTCTCGGTCGTGCGCGACGACAGGATTGGCTCGGGACGCTCACCCAGACCCTCACCGGCAGTGGTGATAAGGATGGCGCCGGCGCAGGCGATGACCGCGACGATGGCGATGGCGATCGAGAAGACGATGACCTTCTTTTGCGTCTGGCTGCGCTCGGCTGCCGCCTTGGCGCGCAGGCTGTTGGGGGCGACGCGCGCCGTGGTCGCGCGTCCCGCAACCTGGCGCATCTCCTGCGTGGTCGCGGCGCCACCTAGGTGCTCCTCGACATCGGGCTCAACGGGCTCGTAGGCGCCGGCAGGGTAGTCGACAGCGGCATGCGTGCCCTTGATTGCTTCGGCGCTGGCAGAGATAAAGTGGCGGTAGACCTGCGAGGACACAACAGTGATGACTGAGCTCACAGCGGCACCAATCACCGAGCCGGCAATGCCGATCTTTGAAGCAAGCGCCACGCTCGTGGCGGCGGCTGCGGCGCCGGCGACGATCTGGGGAATGGAAATGTCGTCGAACAGGCCCTTTTTGGGCGCGATGGCCATGGTCTGTCCGATGGAATGGTTTTCGTGAACGCCGTTGTTGAGCGCGGCCGGTGTCATGACGCGCGTGCGCGGCGCGTCGGTGTACTTGGTTGTCATACGGGGCCCTCCCGGTGTAAATCTGCTTCGTTTCATTCAGCCATCAGGGTACCCACCAGATGTGAATCGTACGTGACATTTAACAGATACCATCAACTCATCAATAGCTCACCAAGTTGGTGGGATGCGGTTACACTCGGCGGTTGAACTACAATAGGGCTAGCTAATTGTTGTGAATGGCGTCTACGCACAGGAGCATTCTTATGAATCTTCACCTTTCTCAGTCTGATGGCTTTTTGCGTGTGGCGGCGGCGTCGCCGCGGATTCGCGTGGCCGATGTCGAGGACAATGCCGAGGTTGCGCTGGCGGCTGTTCGCGATGCTGCCGAGCGCGGCGTTCGCGCGCTGGTACTGCCCGAGCTTAACCTGACCGGCTATACCGCGGCCGACCTGTTCCATAACCGCACATTACTGCATGCCTGCGAGACCGCACTGGCACATATTCTCGATGAAACCCGCGAGCTGCCGATTGTCTTTACCATCGGTCTTCCCGTTGCAGTTGCCGAGAATATCTACAACTGCGCCGCCGTGTGCTGCGCGGGCGAGCTTTTGGGCCTCACGGCTAAGAAGTATCTGCCCAACTATGGCGAGTTCTATGAGCGTCGCTGGTTTGCTCCGTCGCCTGCGGATCCCGTGTGGGTTGAATTTGCCGGTCAGGGTCCGGTTCCGCTGGGTTCGGGGCTTGTCTACCGCTGCTGTGATGAGGGTGCCGAGGATATGGTGCTGGGCGTTGAGGTTTGCGAGGACCTGTGGGTACCGGCGCCGCCTTCGACCGAGATGGCGCTTGCCGGTGCGACGGTGATCCTCAATCCGTCGGCTTCGGACGAGATTATCGGCAAGGCGGATTACCGCCGCAGCCTCATTTCCAACCAGAGCGCGCGCCTGTATTGCGCCTATGCCTACGCGGACGCGAGCGAGGGCGAGTCCACGACCGACATGGTCTTTGCGGGCGAGAACCTCGTCTACGAAAACGGCTCCAAGCTCGCCGCGACCAAACTGCTTACCTGCGATATGGCCATCGCCAACGTTGACCTTGACCGCCTGGTTGCTGAACGCCGTCGCTCGACGACATGGACGCGCGTGGACGATGCGCCGGAGGCCGTGACCGTCGAGTTCTCGTTTGAGGGCTCGCTCGCCGAAGAGCCTGTCCTGCGCGATGCGCTCGGCATAGACCGTGTCTTCCCCCGCGCGCCCTTCGTGCCTGCCGACCATGGTGACCTGGCTGAGCGCTGCGAGACCATCCTCGACCTGCAGACCGCGGGCCTCAAGACCCGCCTCGCCCACACAGGTACCAAGGCTGCAGTCATTGGTCTTTCGGGCGGCCTGGACTCCACGCTGGCCCTGCTTGTGACCGTGCGTGCCTTCGATGCACTGGGGCTGCCGCGCACAGGCATCACTGCCGTGTCCATGCCCGGCTTCGGCACGACGCATCGCACCAAGTCGAATGCCGAGTCGCTCGCCCGCGACCTGGGCGTGAGCTTCCGCGAGGTTTCGATCCACGCGGCCGTGGAGCAGCACTTCAAGGACATTGAGCATGATCCGGCTGTCCAAGACGTGACCTACGAGAACAGCCAGGCCCGCGAGCGTACGCAGATTCTGATGGATCTGGCCAACCAGGCTGGCGGTTTTGTCATTGGCACGGGCGACCTGTCGGAGCTGGCGCTCGGCTGGGCTACCTATAACGGCGACCACATGAGCATGTACGCCGTCAACGCGAGCGTGCCCAAGACGCTTGTGCGCCATCTGGTACGCTATGCGGCCGATGTGTTTGGCGGGCGCATTGCCGAGGTCTTGCTCGATATCCTCGATACGCCGGTGTCCCCCGAGCTTCTGCCGCCCACGGGCGACGGCGAGATTGCGCAGAAGACCGAGGATTTGGTGGGCCCGTATGAGCTTCACGATTACTTCCTCTATTACCTGCTGCGTTTTGGCTTTGAGCCGGGCAAGATCTACCGCATGGCGCTCAAGAGCTTCGAGGGCGTCTACGACGCCAAGACCGTCCACACGTGGCTACGTACGTTCTATCGTCGCTTCTTTGCCCAGCAGTTTAAGCGCAGCTGCCTGCCCGATGGTCCCAAGGTGGGCTCGGTGACGCTCAGCCCGCGCGGCGATTGGCGTATGCCAAGTGACGCCAGCTCACGTTTGTGGCTTGCGCAGATCGACGCGCTCAATGCAATTGACTAAGGTTGGCTAAATTGAACCAATACGGGGGTTGCAAGCGTTACACTTTTGCAATCTGATGGCCCGTATCGCGCGGCGCTCTTGTCGGAGCGCCGCGTTTTTCATATCGAAAGGTGGCACCATGCAGGCATCGCAGCGTCTCGACCGCTTTGGCGCGGAGGTCTTCGCCTCGCTCAACAACAAACTGCTCGCGCTGAAGGCTCAGGGCAAGACCATTTACAACATGAGCGTGGGCACGCCCGACTTTAAGCCGTACGACCACGTGGTCGAGGCGCTCACGCAGGCAGCCCAAGATCCCGAGATGTGGAAGTACGCCCTGCGCGACCTGCCCGAACTCAAGCAGGCCGTGTGCGATTACTATGAGCGTCGCTTTGGTGTCTCCGGCATTACGCCGTCCATGGTGCAGTCGTGCAACGGCACGCAGGAGGGCGTGGGCCATTTGGGCCTGGCCCTGCTCGATCCGGGTGACACTATTTTGGTTCCCGATCCGTGCTACCCGGTCTTTGAGGCGGGTGCCAAGATCGCCGATGCCAAGCTCGAGTACTATCCGCTGGTTGCCGAGCACAATTACCTGCCCTATGTGGCGGGCATCGATCCCGAGGTGGCCGACCGTGCCAAGTACATGATCGTGTCGCTGCCCGCCAACCCGGTGGGCTCGGTGGGCACGCCCGAGATCTACGAGGAGATCATCGCTTTCGCCCGCGAGCACGACCTGTTGATCGTTCACGATAACGCATACTCGGACATCGTGTTCGACGGCGAGCCGGGCGGCAGCTTCTTGCAGTATCCCGGCGCGCTCGAGGTGGGCGTCGAGTTCTTCTCGCTCTCCAAGTCGTTTAACGTCACCGGTGCGCGCATCGGCTTTTTGGTCGGCCGAGAGGACGTGGTCTCTGCCTTTGCCAAGCTGCGCGGCCAGATTGACTTTGGTATGTTCTTTCCGATCCAGAAGGCCGCCATCGCGTGCCTGAACGGTCCGCGCGATGAGGTCGAGGCGCAGCGTCTGAAGTACCAGGAGCGCCGCGATGCCCTGTGCGACGGTCTTGAGGGCCTGGGCTGGGAGCGACCCAACGCGCATGGCTCTATGTTTGTGTGGGCCAAGCTCCCCGGTGGTCGCACCGATTCCATGGCGTTTTGCGAGGAGCTTATGGAGAAGGCCGGCGTTGTGGTGACGCCGGGCGCGAGCTTTGGTCCTTCGGGCGAGGGGCATGTGCGCATGGCGCTGGTCCTGCCGCCCGATCAGATTGCTTTGGCTGTCGAGGCCATTCGCGAGGCGGGCCTGTATTAGAAAGCTTTTCGGCTCGTCAATAGTTCGAAACCGATTTCGTGCAGTTATTTTACGAATTCTGCAAACAATTTCGGTAAACGGTCGATTTTTGGCTGCGAATAGGGGCATAATCAAAGTCCCGATTGGATGTATTGGGATTACGACAAGCCGCTCGGGTCGTTCCCGGGCGGCTTGTTTGTGGAGAGAGATGGGAGTTTCTAATGGTTAACGAGAAGAAGGTCGCTATTGTCGGCTGCGGTTTCGTCGGTTCGTCTTCGGCGTTCGCACTGATGCAGAGTGGTCTGTTCTCCGAGATGGTCCTCATCGACGTGGACAAGAACCGTGCCGAGGGTGAGGCCCTGGATATCGCGCACGGCATGACGTTTGCCGAGCCGATGAAGATCTACGCCGGCGATTATTCCGATGTCGCCGACGCCGCCATGATCGTCGTCACTGCTGGCGCTGCCCAGAAGCCCGGTGAGACCCGCCTGGACCTGGTCAACAAGAACGTCAGCATCTTCAAGTCCATTATTCCCGAGATTAAGAAGTCCGGCTTCGACGGCATTCTGTTAATCGTCTCCAACCCGGTCGATGTTCTGACCTACGCCGCCATCAAGATGTCCGGCCTGCCCGAGGGCCACGTCATCGGTTCCGGCACCGTGCTCGACACCGGCCGCCTGCAGCAGATGCTTGGTGCCCACGTCGAGGTTGACCCGCGCGATGTCCAGGCCTATGTCATGGGCGAGCACGGTGACTCCGAGTTTGTCGCTTGGTCCAGCGCTCAGGTTGCCGGCGTTCCGCTGAACACCTTCTGTGAGCTTCACGGCCACCTGGAGCATGAGGCTGCCGAGAAGCGCATCGCCGAGGACGTCAAGAACTCCGCCTACACCATCATCGAGAAGAAGCACGCCACCTACTATGGCGTCGCCATGGCCGTCAAGCGCATCTGCACCGCCGTTATGCGCGATGAGCAGACCGTTCTGCCTGTCTCCTCGCTCATGGTGGGCGAGTATGGCCTGTCCGATCTTGCCATCTCCATGCCGACCGTCGTTGGCCGCGACGGCGTTGTCTGCCGCGTCCCCGTGCCGCTGAACGATGACGAGCAGCATGAGCTCACCGTCTCCGCCAAGGCCCTCAAGGACATCATCGACAGCGTCGATTTCTCCTGCTAAATCAAGCTCGCTAGAGCGAAAAGCTACAATGAAGGCGTCCGGGTCCACACGGCCCGGGCGCCTTTTGGTGCAAAGTAACCTGACCCCAATGCACCATCCCAATACACCATAGTTGATGGGAGGGCCATGTCGGATTCGCCTAATTTTTTGACCTATGCTCAGACGGCGTTTGATCCGTTTGAGGAGCGGCCGTTCTGCGCGGTGGACAGCCTGGTCTTTGCGTGGTTGTCCTATTTGCGTTTGCCGGGTGATATGGCGGAGCTGACGAACTGGCAGGGCCTAGACGTACGCGAGCTGCTGCGTGCCGAGTGCTATCGGGACATGATTGACGACTTGTGGGATCCAGAGGGGAGCAGGGCCTTGTTGGAGGCCGTGGCAGCAAATCCCAGATACCGCGGCGTGCACGTTTGCGGCTATCGTGCCGTGAGCGATGTGGTGGCGACGGAGCAGTTTGCAGCCATGGCGTTCCGGTTTCCGGCGGGGTTTAGCTATCTTTCCTTCCGGGGGACCGACAGCACGATTGTGGGCTGGAAAGAGGACTTTAACATGGCGTTCCGGTGTCCTGTGCCGGCCCAGGAATCCGCGGCGCGTTATGTGGACGAGGCGGCGGATGCGATCGACGGGCCGCTTTTGTGCGGAGGTCATTCCAAGGGTGGAAACCTTGCGGTGTACGGTGCGGCGATGTGCTCCGATGTCGCTCGTGAGCGAATTGAACGGGCATATTCCCATGATGGTCCGGGCTTCGTCGAGGAGTTTCTGAACGGCGACGCTTTTGCCGATCTTTCCGGTCGAATCGACAAGACGCTACCTCGGTCGTCGATCTTTGGCATGATGTTCGAGACACAAGAGGACTATGCCATCGTTGAGAGCACCGAGTTCAGCCTGCTGCAGCACAATCCCTTTAGCTGGGTGGTTGATGGTCGCGACTTCGTGTACTGTGAGCGCCTGTCCGCCGGTGCTCGATATGTTGATGGCTCCATTCGCGAGATGCTGCTTGCAGTGTCGCCTGGCGAGCGTGAGCGTTTTGTAGATGCGTTGTTCTCCGTGTTTGAGGCAACGGGTGCTGAGCGGTTTGCGGATATCGCTGGGAATCTGCGCGAGAGCCTGCCCGTGATGCTCCAGGCTGCGCAAGGCTTTGACAAGGATACGCGACGCTTTGTCTCGCAGACCATCGCGGCAATCCTAAAATGTGCGCTTCTGCCCAAACGTCCCCAGATCGACATGCCCGCTGCCGGCAAGAGCTTGGCAGAACAGCTCGAGGCTTGGCAGTCCGAGCTCCTGCGCTAGCCATTGGTGCAAAGCAACCTGTCCCCGATGCACCAATCTTCGATACGCTTGGGGCAGGCTCGACCGCTATACTGGTTCGTGCTCAATTCGATCTAGAACGGAATGCCGTATATGAAAATCAATCACGCAATCCTGCATATCCTGGACTTTGACTCGGCCGTCAACGTTATGAGCCAGCGCGAGCTCGATATCGAAAGCCGTACCGTGCGCAATTTTGTAACCACGCATCTGCGCCGCGCACGCACCTCGGCCGACAATAAACGCGCCACGTTTGCCGAGAACTCCGCATTCGGCGGCGAGCTCAAGGGCTATTTCTTTGGCGAGCGCGAGTTCGTGGACCTGTCGCAGCAGATTGCGGAGTTTATCTCCTCCGAGCTCACCAAAGCCGAGAAAGCCGAGTCTACCGATGTGCTCGTGGCTGATTTTGACGACGATGAGGATGCCCGCTGGTTTGCCGTGATGCTGCTGGGCTCCAAGCAGGCTTTTATGCACGAGGTGGGCCGCGAGGAGGGGGAGGTGCGCAACGACATCGCGCGCCACTACGCTATTCTGCCAAACCCCTCGCAAAAGGTTCCAAGCTATGCCATCGTGCGTGCGAGCACCATGGAGATCGGCTACGTGGACAAGAAGCGCAAGATTGCCGGCGAGGACCGTATGCTTATCCCCGATGGCCTGCTGCAGTGCGACACGGGCGTATCGGGCAAGGAGGTCATCGACACCGTGACGCGTGTGGTCGAGGAAGTCGCCGAGGAGCACGGTGCCAATACGGCCGTGGCGCTCGCCAAGGTTAAGGCTGCCGTTGCCGAGAAAGTCGAGGATGACGAGGAGCTGCCGCCTTGGGATATCGTCGATGAGGTCTTTGAGGACGAGCCGGTCATCAAGGAGAGCGTGCGCGCGGCACTGACCGAGGAGAAGGTGCCTGAGCGTGTGCCCGTGGAGCGCAAGCAGGTCGAACGCGCGGCGGTGCGCAATCATAAGATCCGTACCGACACGGGTATCGAGATCAGCTTCCCGGCCGAGATGGGTTCCAACTCCGAGTACATCGAGTTCGTCAATGAGCCTAACGGCCTCATCTCCATCGAGCTCAAAAATATCGGTAGCATCGAGAATCGATAAGTTGCGTTGCGCCTACAGCGAGAAAGCAAAGGCCGAAGCCCTTCGGGACTTCGGCCTTTTTTGTTTTCGGCTTGGTTGCTGACATTGCGCCGCAGGTTGGGCATACGTCAGCGAAAACGCCCCAGAGCGAGCAAGGTGACGTGAAAGAGGAGGGCATTGACCTTTTGGTCATGCCCGACGATTGAACGTCAGATTGCCGCTCTGGGGCGTTTGCAGCGTCGACTAGTTACGCGGTTTGGTGAAAACCGCGTAACCCTAGAGTTGACGTAAGCCCTCTTCCAGGCCGGTCTTGCTGTCGGTCTTCTCGTCGCGCATCTTGATGACGCGGGCGGGGACACCGGCCACGACGGCGCCGGCGGGGACGTCCTCGACGCACACGGCACCGGCAGCCACGACGGCGCCCTTGCCCACGCGCACGCCCTCCAAGACCACGGCGTTGGCGCCGATCATGACATCGTCTTCGATGATGACGGGCGTGGCGCTGGCGGGCTCCACAACGCCTGCCAGCACGGTGCCGGCGCCGATATGGCAGTTCTTGCCCACGGTGGCGCGGCCGCCCAGCACGGCGCCCATATCGATCATGGAACCCTCGCCGATAACGGAGCCGATGTTGATGATGGCGCCCATCATGATGACGGCACGGTCGCCAATCTCGACGCGGTCGCGGATGATCGCGCCCGGCTCGATGCGGGCGTTGATGCCCTTAAGGTCGAGCATGGGCACGGCGGAGTTGCGACAGTCGTTCTCCACATCGTAGTAATCGATGGAATCGGCGTTGGCGTCCAAGATGGCTTTAAGCTCATCCCAGTCACCAAAGACGGTCTTGCCACGACGACCGCCGTAGACATGTGCGTCGCCCCAGGCAACCTTCATGCCCGGCTTCTCGCGCACGTACAGCTTGACGGGCGTCTTTTTGGGCGCGGTGGCGATGTAGTTGATAATCTCCTGTGCATCCATCTCGGCTGCGTTGCTCATTTGCTATCTCTCCTTTGGGTGGATTCGGTTGATACCTGGTTAGGCAAACATGACCTGGTCGAACGTATAGAAGCCGGGTTCGCGGACGACGAGCTTCTGCGCGGCTGCCAGGGCGCCGTTGACAAAGATCTGACGGCTCGTGGCGCGGTGGGTGAGCGTGACTTCCTCGTCCTGGCCAAAGAAACCCACCTCGTGTACGCCAGCTACGGTGCCGCCGCGCATCGAGTGCATGCCGATCTCCTTGGGGTCGCGCGCTCCGCACATGCCCTCGCGGCCATAGACGGGGTGGTAGCCTGCCTCGGGTTCAGCTTCGACGACGGCGTCGAGCAGCAGCTTGGCGGTGCCACTGGGGGCGTCGACCTTTTGGTTGTGGTGAGCCTCGACAATTTCGCAGTCAAAGCCGGGCAGCTCACGCGTGGCCTGGGCCACTAGATGACGCAGGGCTGCGATGCCGATGGAATAATTGCCCGCGTGCATAACGCGGGTGTTCTGGCCCAGCTCGCGCAGACGATCCATCTGCTCGGGGGTGTAGCCTGTGGTGCCCGAGACCAGCGCCGCGCCCGTGCGCTCGACATAGGCGACGACGGCTTCGAAGGTCACGACGTTCGAGAAGTCGATAATCACATCGGCAGCCGGTGCGTTCTCGAGTTCGCTCAAATCGAAGCCAATCTGGGCCACGATATCAAAAACGGGTTGACCGGCGGCGTCGACAACGCCCTCGGCGGTGGTGCGGATGAGCGAGCCCATGCGGCCCGTTCCCATAATGACAGTCTTAATCAAGCAGACCAGCTCCCTTCAGGGCATCGGTAAGTGCAGAGCGCGTGTCGTCTGCCATGGGGCACAGCGGCATGCGGTAGTTTGCCTCGATCATATCCATCTGAGCGAGCGCCTCTTTGACGGGGATGGGGTTGACCTCACTAAAGAGGGCATTGATGAGCGGCTGGCCGGCAATTTGGATATCGCGGGCACGTGCCACGTCACCGTCCAAATAGGCGCGGCACATGTCATGCACGAGCTGCGGCTGAACGTCTGCCCACACGCTGATGGTGCCCGAGGCGCCCAGGCTCATGAGCGGCACGGTAAGCGCGTCCTCGCCCGAGTACATGCGGAAGTCGTCTGACAGCAGGTGGGCGATCTTGGCCGCGTAGGCGACGTTGCCCGAGGCCTCCTTGATGCCCATGATGTTGGGGTGCGCGGCCAAGCGCTCTACGTTGCGCTCGCTGATACCGCAGCCGCAGCGGCCGGGGATGTTGTACAGGATGCAGGGGATGTCAACGGCATCGGCGACGGCCTTAAAGTGCTGATAGATACCCTCTTCGTTGGACTTGTTGTAGTAGGGGGTAATGAGCAGCAGGCCGTCGGCTCCCAAGCCCTGGTAAGTAAGCGACTTGGTGAGCATGGTCTGCGTGGAGTTGGAGCCCGAGCCGGCGATGACGGGGACGCGTCCTGCAACATGCTTGACCACGGCGGCGACGACGGAGTTGTCCTCGTCATCGGTCATCGTGGCGCTCTCACCGGTGGTGCCCAGGGTGAGAATGGCGTCGGTGCCATTTTGCAAGTGGAAATCGATAAGGCGCTCGAGCGCGTCAAAGTCGACACTGCTGTCCTTTTTAAACGGCGTAACCAGGGCGACGATTGAGCCCTCGAGATTGCGGATGTCCATGTTCTTCTCCTTCGCCTCCGCGATCTGGACGCGTTTGTTCCATTGGGCGGCGACTGCTAGGCGCTCGTCCTGAGCGCGACGGCGGGCACTTTCGGCGCGCGACTTGGCCAGCAGCTCTCGGCCGCACGGCAGCACGTCGAGCGTGGCAAAGTAATCGCCCGGGCGCTCGGCGCGGCGGATGAGGTCGGCCGCGCCATCGGGGCGCAGCAGGACCTCGGCCGAGCGCAGCCGTCCGTTGTAGTTGTAGCCCATGGAGTAGCCATGCGCACCGGTATCGTGGATTACAAGCAGGTCACCCATGTCGATATGCGGTAGCTTGCGATCGATAGCGAACTTGTCGTTGTTCTCGCATAGGTTGCCCGTGATGTCATAGGTGTCCGTGACGGGCGCCGTGGCCTTGTCGGCGCCGCCCGGCTGACCCATCACTGTAATGTGGTGGTAGGCGCCATACATGGCAGGGCGAATCAAATCGACGGCGCTTGCATCGACACCGATATAGTCCTTGTAGATCTGCTTCTCGTGGATGGCCTTGGTGACCAGACAGCCGTAGGGGCCCATCATAAAGCGGCCCATCTCGGTGCAGATGGCCACATCGCCCATGCCGGCGGGAACCAGGATCTCGTCGTATGCCGCGTGTACTCCCTCGCCGATGGCGTGAATGTCGTTGGCCTGCTGCTCGGGCAGATAGGGGATGCCGACGCCGCCGGACAGATTGATGAAGGCGACATGCGCGTCGGTCTCGCGCTCCAAGCGCACGGCAAGCTCAAAGAGGATGCGCGCGAGCTTGGGGTAGTAGTCGTTGGTGACGGTGTTGCTGGCAAGGAATGCGTGGATGCCAAAGTCCTCGGCGCCCTTGGCCTTGAGCATGCGGAACGCCTCGAAGAGCTGCTCGGTGGTCATGCCGTACTTGGAATCGCCGGGGTTATCCATGATGCCATTGGAGAGCTGGAACAGGCCGCCCGGATTAAAGCGGCAGCTGACCGTTTTGGGGATGGGCCCCGCAACACGCTCAAAGAACTCGATGTGGCTGATGTCGTCAAAGTTGACGATGGCGCCCAGCTTGTCGGCGAGCTCAAAGTCGGCAGCTGGCGTGTCGTTGGACGAGAACATGATGTCGTGTCCCGTGATGCCCAGCGAGCGGGCGATCATGAGCTCGGTATAGCTCGAGCAATCGCAGCCGCAGCCGTATTCGTTGAGAATGGAGATGAGCGCCGGGTTGGGGTTGGCCTTGACGGCAAAGTATTCCTTAAAGCCCGGGTTCCATGCAAAGGCGTCGCGCACTTCTTGCATGTTGCGGCGGATGCCCGCCTCGTCGTATAGATGAAACGGCGTGGGGAACTGCTCGACGATATGCTCGAGTGTCTCCTTGTCCACAAACGGCTGCTTGGCCGCATATGCCTCGTTGGGGGTCAATGCCATGTCCCGTAAACCTCGCTATCCAGACGGCGCCATCTGCGCATCGAATCCGCATAGCGTGGACCCAATGTCCGGATAGCGCTCCCGCATTGCTGCAGACAGTCCTGTGGGTGTTTCCCGCAGGCCCACCAGGTTGTTCGTGCCCGAAAAACCCAGTTCGGCGGGTTTCGCCTCCCCACGGGGTCAAAGCCTGCCGGCTCGCCCGCGGCTCTTCGTGCCCGCGCCTCTATCAAGTGGTAACGACCCTATCACGTTGCACTTTACCAAACAAGAGTATTCGTATATAACGTTTAAAAAATGCAGCAATATGCTGGAAACATGTGTGCCACAATCCTGTATCACAATAAGTTGCAACAGATGTGCCTCACGAAGGGATTCTCTATGACCGAGCTCCAAGAACTCCGTCGCTATCGCCGCGATCTCCATCGCATTCCGGAGCTCGATTTCGATCTTCCGCAGACTATCGCCTATATCGAGGGCGTGTTGGCGCCGCTCGCTTGCGAGGTGACCCATCCGTGTCCCAGCTGCGTCTGCGCTTTCTTCGACGCTGGCGTTGGTGCCGCGCGTGCCACGGCGATTCGCGCCGATATGGATGCGCTGCCCATCGCGGAGGCGACGGGAGCGGCCTTTGCCTCGATCCATCCCGGCAAGATGCACGCTTGCGGACATGATGGACACATGGCCATGGCACTTGCCGCCGCGACGTATGTCGACCGTACGATTCGCGAGCAGCCGGGCGCCATGAGGCGCAACGTGCTCTTTGTGTTCCAGCCGGCCGAGGAAACGACCGGTGGCGCCAAGACGGTGTGCGAGAGCGGCGTGTTCGAGCGCTACGGGGCAGATCGCATCTTCGGGTTCCACGTATGGCCCGACCTGCCTGCAAACACTTTGGTGAGCTGCTCCGGTCCATTGCTGGCGCGCTCGAGTGAGACGCACGTGCGCATTCACGGGACAAGTATCCATATCGCCAAGACTTACGGCGTTCCCGTAAACGAATCACACGATGCGGCGCTGGCGGCTGCCAAGTTCTTGGTCGCCGAGCGCGAATTGATGGACGAGTTGGGTGCCGACGAGCCCTGCATTGGTAAGTTCGGCCTGCTGCAGGCCGGCACCGTCTGCAATGCGGTGGCGGGGGAGGCCCATGTTGCCGGCAGCCTGCGTGTGTTTACAGACGACATGTTCGACCGTGCACGCGAGGGCGTGCACCGCGTGCTTGATGAGGCATGCGCTGCAACGGGCTGCACGTACGATCTCGACTTTGCCGAGGGCTATCCGCCGGTTGACAACGACCCCGAGCTATTTGCCAATGTCGCGCCTGCTTTGCCCGAGCTGCAGCTCGTGGATGAGCCTTTGCTGATTGCCGAGGACTTCGCTTTCTATCAGCGCCATCTGCCGGGTGTGTTCTTCTTGCTGGGCACGGGTGTGCCAGAGGGGCAAGAAAACCCGATTGACGCTGATGGCTGCCCAGCCTATGCGATGAGTGCCCTTCACACCGATACCATGCTCTTTGACGAGGAAGTCCTGCTCAAAGGACTCGATGTCTACAAACGATTGCTTGACTTGGAGTGACGATGGAACGACGTCGACAGTCTGCCGTGTATAGTCCGGGTGGGTGCGGGTGCGGCTTGCTGCTGCTCCCGGTTATTGCTGTGAGCATTGGCGTGATGTTTGCGCTTGCTGGACTGGCGGCAGCGGCACTTGTGCTGTTGATTGTGGCCATTGGCGTGACGATTTGGCTCTGCCGCAATCGCGAGCAACGCCGTGCCGACGGTAACACCAATGTCGGCTGGGTCGTCTTCCTGATTATTGCGTACCCGCTGAGCATCAGTTACTTGGCGTTCTTTATCCTGCTGCTCATCAGCACCTTTACTGGGGAATCCATCACGGTGGGGTAGGCTTCGACAAGCTTCTTGAGGATGAAACGAAAAAGGGGTCGGATGGGCGCTTTGCCCATCCGACCCCTTTCGCACGGTAGTTAATTCGGTCTCCTACTTTGCTGCCTCGCGGCGAGCGACCTCGTCGATCAAGATGGCATCGCCGTGCTTGGCGGCGGCAATGCTCGCGGCCATAAACATGCCCATTGCCGTGATGTAGGCGAAGAGCATCGACGGCGCCACGTCCATAACGATGCCGGAGAGAATCGGTGTCGCCACCTGAGCCGCCATGCTCACGGTGTAGTAGTAACCGGAGTAGCGACCCACGCTTTGGGAGCTGCAGCACTCCAGAATCATCGTGTACACGCACAGGTCCACGCCGCCCAGCGCAACGCCCATCAACAAAAAGACGCCGTACAGCACGGGCGAGAAACCGGGTGCCAGCCAAAGAAGCGCGGGGCATAAAACCATGATGACGGCGGTGCCCAGGGCGACCTTTTTACGGCCGATTTTGAGCGAAAGATTTGCCAGGGGTACGTAGCTTAGCAGCGCGCCTGCAATCGTCACGATATTGATGATGGCATAGGAACCGCCCTCCATGCCGTAGAACATATCGGCATAACGGCTGATATTGGTGGTCATGGCGTTATAGCTCATGTAATAGAAAAACGTTGCGGCGAGCAGCATGATGATGGAGCGGCGTACGCCGGCGTCTGCAATGCGATTTTTACCGCCGGCCTCGGGGGAGTCATCTTTGTCAATCTGATCCTCGTCGATGCCCATGGACAGCGATTTCTCGCGCATCTTTTCGACGAGGGCGGGCTCACGGACAAAGACGCCGTAGACAACGGCCGACACGAGGATAAAGACGGCCTGCAAGATAAAGAGCGGGAGATAATCGGGTTTGTCGGCCTTGGGAACCATGACCGAGATGGCGACGAGCATAAGGCCCGTTCCCGCATAGCCGACGATCTTTTCGATTGAGTCCGCCTTGGTTCGAAGTGGGCGAGGCGTAATATCGGCCACAATGGCAACCGTCATGGTGCGGTAGGCGCATATTGCAAAAAGCGTGAGGATAATCGCGCCAATGAGCAGAGGTAGGCTGCCCATGTTGTTGGCGATCGCGATGAGCGGGACGGAGAGCATTGCCACCGCGGAGCCGCCCAAGATAAAGGGCGTTCGACGCCCGAGTTTGCTTGCGCAGCGGTCCGAGAGGATGCCAAAGAGCGGAAGCAGGAACAGGCCAAAGACATTATCGATGGCCATGATCGCGCCGGTGAGCGAGTTGGATAGGCCAAAGGTCCCTGTGAGCATCTTGGGAACGATGCCGTCGTAGACCTGCCAAAAGCTGATCATGCCCATAAAGGGTAGGGAGGCGAGGGCGACGGCCTTGGTGTCGAGCCGGGCCGCCCGCTTAAGATTTGGTTGGGTCATGCTGGTTCTCCTGGTCGGTAAAAGCGGAGAGGGTGCTATCGGCCCCCGTTCTACAGTTGTTCAAGGTTGGCGAGAAACGCCACATAGAATTCGATGCCGCGCTTGTAGACGTCGACGCCGATGCGTTCGTTGGCGGCATGGATGAGCTTGCGCGCCTCGCCCGAGTAGATAAAGCCGCAGAAGCGGTAGACGCGACCGCAGATCTCGTTGAACTCGCGCGAGTCGGTACAGGAGTTCTGCACGTAGGGAGCAAAGCCGGCCTCGGGATAGACACCCGACACGCAGCGATGGATGTAGTTGAAGGCGGCATCGTCTTCGTAAGTCGAGATGGGCGCGGGCTCGGTGTAGGGAATCGCCTCGTTGATTTCGACGGTGACATGGTCGGGGCTTACGCCCGAGGCGCGGCACTGCTGGGCGGCGAGCTTGCGGGCGCGCTCAACGGCATCGGCGATGGTCTCGAACGGAGCGATGCGCACGTTGAAGTTGGCGCGAGCAACTGGTGGCAGCACATTGTGCGCATTGGAGCCTTCGAGCTGCGTGAGCGCATAGGTTGTGCGCAGCATGGCCGAGGTCTCGGGGCTGGCGGCCATAATCTTGGTAACCGCGGGGCGCGTGAGCCACAGGTTGCCAAAGATTGCCTGATACGTCGCGCTGCTACGGGCACCCAACTCGGTCAGTGTGGCCTCGACGGCGGGCGTGAGCTGCGGCTTGCCGGGGTTGGCCGAGATAGTCTCGCATACACGGCAGAGAAGACGGCAGGCATCGTTTGCCGCAGGCGTAGAGGCATGGCCGCCGTCGGCGCGCGCCGTGACGGTAAGGTCGACGTGGCCCTTCTCGGACACGCCTACCATGGCAACGGGTTCGGTGACGCCGAGCGGGGCGTCGGTTGCCACGGCACCACCCTCATCGAGCACCATGTAGGGATGGATGTTATGCTCGCGAAGCCACTGCACTGCATGGGTTGCAGTAGGTGCGGCGATTTCCTCGCCATCGCTCGAGAAGAACCAGACATCGCGCGGGGGAACGAAGCCCTGGGCAATCAAATGCTCGGCGGCCTCGAAGAAAGCCGAGACGATGCACTTGGTGTCGAGTGATCCGCGGGCCCAGATCTCGCCGTCGAAGATCTCGGCTCCAAAGGGATCGTGCTTCCAGTCTTGGCCCTCGACGGGCACGACGTCCTGATGCGCCATCATGACGATGGGGTCCAAGGCGGAATCGGCGCCAGGCCAACGCAGGAGCATGCCAAAGTCGTCGACGCGTGTGAGCTCGGCGACTTTAAAGAAATGCGGATAAAGTCGCTGAAGCGTGGGAATCCACTGGCTGAAGGGCTCATCATCGCGCTCGGCGATGTTCTCACGCGAAACGGTGGGGATGCGCAGCAATTCGCAAAAGCGCTCGACGGCTGCCTCGTCTGCCTTGTAGGTGCCTGCATCAAGAGGCGCGCCCTGTGCGACCGATACCGATGCTCCCATGGTGGGACTCCTTTCGTGTTGTATATCGAATACGTCAAGATTATCGCCCGCACCGCGCGTGGGAAATGGCGAAACACGTTGTTCATTTGCGGGCGGCGGGTCGGATAGCCTTAGCCGACGATGACCGTGCCGTCTTCGGTCACGGTGATGGCGTCTCCCGTCGACACAGCATCGAGAAACTCATCGCCCAGGTTGTCAATGGTGGGCATGGGGGTGTCGGTCCATACACCCGAGAGGATCGCGCCAGCGGCGGCAAGGCTGTCAATGGGTTTGGAAAACAGCAGGCATGCGGGTTGGCGCCCCATTTTGGTGGCGCAGAAGAGCACCATGCCGCCTGTGGTGGAGCCGATAGTCTGCGGAAGACACAAGGCACATCCCGCCAAAGGTTTGCCGTACAAGTCGGGATTGTTTTGGTCGGAACACGTGGCCTTTTTGTCGCCAAACATCAGTGCCTTCTGAAACGATGCGAGTGTGTTGAGCCCTCCGTGAGAGACAAGTGCCTTGGCGTGGGCAGTTCCGGGGACAACGACGCGGCCGTGAAAGATTTTTTCCATGAGGAGTCGCCTTCCTATTTGATTGGTTTTCCGGTGGTGACGTAGGCGAGCACCTCGTCGTCGGTGTAGTAGCGCGATGCCGAGTACGTACGCAACTTGTTGGAGTTGGTGATGATGGGCATGATGCCGCACAGCGGGTTGTTGGTGTACATAAGCGGGCAGATGCTCGAGACGACGGCACCGGTAGTCGAGAGGCGTCTGTATGCCGCAGTCTTGCGGAAGGCGTCTGCCACGGATGGGGCGGCGGTCAGTACGGTGGGTACTTGCACGCGGCACTTGCCGGAGGCGCTCAGCCCATCGCAGATGGCGTCTGCCCAATGGGCGAGTTGTGCAGACGAGAGGTGGGGGCAGCCGATGAAGGCAAGCTTGGGGCGCGCGCCCGGGTTCTTCCACATAACGGGGTAGCTCGAGCGGATGCGTTCCAGCTCGGCGTCGTCAATGCGATAGATTTGGGCGTCTGGTGCTATGAGGTGTTCGCCTTGTTCGACGGCCTCGGGCGTGATGCCGTCCACGTGGTAGAGCCCGACAGCGCCGTTCGATGCGCTGGCGGCGCCCATGTCCTTAAGGTAGTCCTGCGTGCCGGGTGTGAGTTCGCGGCCAAGCCAGCGGTCGAGGCCTTTAATGTAAGGGACGTCTTCCATCACCTTCATGCCAATGGCGCTGCCAAGCACTTGCGCTTCGGGCTTGCGCTTACAGTCGACTTCGATGATCCAGGTCGCCTTGCGGCCCTCATCGGTGAGCAGGCCGAATTCCGGGACAAAGCCGGCAATTGAGCCGAACATCTCGATGATGCCGGAGTTGCGATTGCAGCGAGCGCCCAGCACGGAGTTGGCAAAGACCACGGCGCTGCTTTCTGCCCAGCTTAGGATGTCGCCACGCCGAGGTCGATTGCCAACCTCGGGCTGGTAGCAGGTGCAGGTGAAAGCATCGTTGTCCAATAGACCCATGCTGCGCAGCTGTGCCTCATAATCGTCTTGTTTGGAATACATAATCTTGAACAGCAGCTTTTGCAGCGGGTTGGCCGGGACGGCGGGGTCGAGGGGCCTCGGGTCGACCGAGAATGACTGACCGGACAGGGCGCCGTCTTTCAGCAGCTCATCCATAAGGTCATAGACTGGACCGAGCATGGAGAGGCCAAAACTTGTGACAAGATGACCGTTTGCGCCGGTCACGGGAACCATACGCTCGGCGCCAAAGCATTCGCCGTACATAACGAGGGTCTTGACCACTTTGGCCATGGCGGGGCCCTTGGCGCCATCGAGCAGGGCTTGTTGTTGGGAGGTCAGGTTCATCTGTGAGCCCATCCTTTCGTGTTAGATATTGGTGCCGAGTCGGTATGCCGCACGGACCGCTTCGAGCACACGGCCGGGCGCAAACCCATCGCCGATGTTATGCAGCTCGTCAGCGGCGTGCGTCTGCTGCAGTTTGTAGAACAGCGCGTCGTCGGGGTGTCCGCCGCAGGCAATGATTACCAAGTCGCAGGTTAGCTCGAGTGACTTCCAGTCGTTGCCGATTTTGGGTGCAAGCGGGTTTTCGACGTTCTCGGGCAAGACCGGTGACCACGAGACGTAGGGGTCGGGAACGTTTTTGTGGCAGTTGCGACTCAAGTGGAGACGCGCACACCTCGATGGGGCTCCAGACTCGCGTTTGCCGCCGACTTCCGCGCGCTCGACGCGTGTCATATTGAGGAGCCGCACATTGCGTCCCCTGAGCGTATGGAGTAGGTGGCCGCGATTTGCCGTGCAGGCGCCCTGCATCATGTGAGGCAGCATTTCAATTACGCTGACCTGTGGTATGCCGTGTTCGACGGTGAGCCATTGGGCAACCTCGCAGCCCACGGCCCCTCCGCCAATGATGGTGACGGTTTTGGCGTTGCCAAGCAGCGCGGGTTGGCGCAGTAGCTGCGTTGCCAGCACGGCATGACCCGATGCTGCAAGCTCCGTAAGACCGGGGATGGGCGGTATTGCATTGGAAGTGCCTGTCGCGCACACGATTGCGTCGAAGCCTGCTTTTGCAAGATCTTCGGCGCGTGCTGCCCGTCCAAGTTCGAGTGTCAGGTTCCCGTTGGGTTTTTCTGCCTGCTCGCGCACCTGTCGAACAAGATATGATCGGTAGTTATCGAGGTCGAACTTGATCCGGGCGGCGCTGGCGGAGAGGAGTTTTCCTCCAAGTTCATCTTCGGCATCGATGAGCTTTACGTCGTGGCCACGACGCGCGGCGATTAGCGCACAGACCATCCCAGCGGGTCCGGCTCCTATCACCGCTATGCGTTTGGGTTCTTTGGCGGGAGCGGGTGTCTGGGGCATGAGGTATTCAAAGCTGCAGCGTGGATTGACGGCACACTGCGGATGGCCCCCTTCGACAAACTCGTTGAGGCATCCTTCCTGGCATCCGATGCAGGGGCGAATATCTGTCACGCGACCGGCGTACGCCTTGTTAGGCCACTCGGGATCCGCAAGCAGCGGGCGTCCGAGCATGATCATATCGGCGTCGCCATTGCGAAGGGCGCGTTCGGCAATGTCGGGGTAGCCCAACTTACCCACCGCGACAACGGGTACGGGAAGGCCGGCATTGGAGCGGATATTGTCGGCGGCAAAGCGCTCTCGAACGGCGCGCGCCACGGGAACGAAGCAGCCTGCGGGCATGCTCGCAGGCGGGTGGGGCATCCACCAGTTGTCATAGCAACCAAGGTCGACGTCAAAGATGTCTACTCCCGCCGCCACGAGCTCTTCCATATAACCCAGGGTCTGTTCGACTGTGCGGCCGCCGCGCATGCGTCCCAGATAGGTCGAATTCATGACCTGCTCGTCATAGGTTTCCTCGAGTGCAAGCGAAAGGTCGATGCGGTACATGATGGGGTAGTCGGGCCCAACGCGGCGACGGATTTCTTTGATCATATCGAGGCCAAACTGACGCCAATCGGCATAACGTCCGAGCTTGCGATGGTTAAAGGCGGGGTTTCCGAGCTGCTCGATAAGATAACCCTCGTGCCCGTGCAAATAGACGCCATCGATGCCCATGGCATGAGCATCGGCCGCCGCTTGGCCGATATTGTTTACGATACGGCGCAGCTTTTGGTCCGAGAGGCGCATGCATGGAATGGCGGGGATGTAGTAGTTAGGCAAGAAACTCGCCGAGACCGGAAACTTCTTTTGCGTGATGAGGCATTGCGGGTTGCCCACGCGGCCGAGTCCGGCCGTAAGCTGGACAAAAATGCGCGATCCGAAGGCATGGACACCTTGGGCAAGGTCGCGCCAGCCTGCCATAACGGTTCGGCTTCGATCGATGCGCGGGAAATAGGTGAGCTTGTCCAGCTCGGTGACCGTGGTATCGATGCCGTGGCTTACCGGCACGAGTCCTGTTGTGATGAGGCCGCAGCCGCCTTTGGCGCGGGCGAAAAAGTACTGCAGCATCATGCCACTGGGGCGGCCAGTTTCCTCGCACATGTCGATATTGCCCATCGGTGCCATGACAATGTGGTTTTTGACGGTGAGCTTGTTAATTTTGATGGGAGAGAAGAGCTTGTCAAAAGGATAGAGCTCTTGTGTCATGCGGGACGATCCGCAACCGGAATTTTTGGCGGGCCAGCTGTCGAATGAGTCGACGAGTTGCTGCACCAGTACGTCTTTTCCCAATGAGGTTCCTTTCAGATGTTGACAAGGTAACAAAGCAGTTTACGTCTAAATGTTTAATAGTCAACAACAAAGGTATGAGTTCGGTGAAGGAAAAAAGACTCAATGAGCGTCGGATGGCAAGTTGTGTCGCGACATTAGCTCCCAGCTAATGAATTTGAACTCGCTGCCTCCTACGATGTGCTGTGTGCCGGCACGGTAGCCGGATCGTGGGAAGGATGCATAATGGCAAAAGAGGGAAAGAAGCCGATCGGCAAGATCATTCTGGGTGTCATCGTGGTGCTTGTTGTTGCCGGCGTCGTAGGTTCTATGGGCGGTAACTCGTCTGATTCGTCTACGGGTGATGCAGCAAAGCCTGCCGAACAGACTCAGCAAGTCGAGGAGCAAAAAGAGGCACAAGAACCCTATACGGTTTCGGATGAGGCCGGGGATGCGTCTAATCAGTTCGCGTATAAGATCACTGGCACATTGACCAATAATACGGATAAAGAGCAAAGCTACATTCAGATTGAGTATGTTCTGTATGACGCAGACGGCAATCAGGTGGGAACGGCTCTTGCGAACACCAACCATCTCAAAGCGGGCGGCACCTGGAAGTTCGAAGCGATGAGCACGGTATCTCCCGACCAGGTTGCCAGCTGGGAACGTTCTGACGTGAGCGGTTTTTAACTAGAATTAAAAACATGGTTACTATGCGAGCTGGGGGGTGAGGCCATATGCCCGATAAGAAGCTAACCGAAGAGTTGCTCAACGAGCTGCTCGATGCTCCGAGTATCGAGGGCTATATCAAAGAGCACGACTTTACCGCCCCGTCGCTTTCGGGGTATCTGAAACAGCTTTTGGAAGAAAAGGGGCTGGAGCGTTCGCGCGTGGTGCGTATGGCCGACCTCAACGAGACGTTTGGCTATCAGATCTTTACCGGTGCGCGGCATCCGAGCCGCAATAAGGTGCTGCAGATTGCCTTTGCCATGGCGCTGACGCTCAAGGAGACCAACCGCGCCTTGACGGCGGCGGGCGTCAATGTCCTCAACTGCAAGGACCGCCGTGACGCCATCATCATTTTCTGTATCGATCGTGGCTGCAGCCTGCAAAAGGTGAACGAGGAGCTGTATCGCTTTGGTGAAGAGACGGTGAGCTAACAGCTAGCTGCCGGCGGAAGCGGTGTTCACGATATTTAGAACGTGCAGGGCACGGGCGTCATGGGGCGTCCGTGCCCTGCGTTATTATGGACGCTATGGATACTCAGAGCCCAACATATTCCGATGATGAGCTGACTGCTGCGCTCGCCGGACACCTGGCGTCACTTGAGCGTGATGACAGTTATCGCGTAGACCGTGTGCTCAAGCACTCCGACGTCGAGACGACCGAGCTCGTGTACTTTGAGGGCTCCGGCGGAGGATCTCTTGGCCCCTTTGTTCGCAAGCGCATCGACGCGTCGGCCCAGATTGGCGGGGCGTATGAACGCCTGTTTGCGGCCCAGCATGCTGGGCGACGTTACGAGCACTTGCCTCGGATTGTCGATTGCCGCCGCGTGGGCGACGAGCTTTGCGTGGTCATGGAATACATCGAAGGCGAAACGCTCGGGGCCCTGGTGGGGCGTTTGGGTGCGACGCCCGATTATGCTTGTGAGCTGTTTGGCGCCCTTTGTGATGCAGTTGCGGAGCTCCATGCCGGCTTTGCGTCGGCGGGGGAGATGGCCGCTCCGGTGATCCATCGCGACCTAAAGCCCTCGAATATCATCGTGTCGGGCGCAAACTATACGCCCGATACAGGCATGACGTTTTCATCGCTGGTGATTATCGATTTGGGAATCGCTCGCGTGTGGCGCGAGGGAGCCGATGCCGATACCGTTAAGTTTGGCACGCGTCCCTATGCGCCGCCCGAGCAGTATGGTTTTGGCCAGACGAGCGTGCGCAGCGATGTCTATGCGCTCGGTGCCCTGCTGTTCTTTTGTCTGACGGGGGCCGATCCCAAGCCAGGTCGGAACATACGCGAGCAATGCGAGGCACGTGACGTCCCCGCCTCGCTTGCCGATGTTATTTGCATGGCGATGGCGCTCGATCCGGACAAGCGCTTTGCAAGCGCGAAGGCGCTAGGGCACGCTGCACGCGCATCGTATGCGTCGTCCGCGCCGAATGCTGCTTCCTTTCAAGAGCCTCCGGAGCGGCGAGCCGTGTGCCCTGCGCCCGTGCTCCCCACGGATCAGTCTCAGGGTGGATTGCCGTTGGTGCCTGAGCGCCCGAATTTACTCTCCCGCATTCCCGACACCGTTGGGCGCATTTGGAACGCATTCGTCTATCTTTCGCTACTTGTTTTCTTTGCCGGAAGCCATTTTGCCGTTTTTCATCCTACGGGCGCCAACCAAAACTACCCGATGTGGTTTCTCGCGATTGAGTATTTTATCTTCGTCGACGGTCTCGTAGTGCTCATCCATTTTGTGATGCTCGACAAACGCCGCCTTCGCCGGCGGTTTGAGCTACTCGATAGATACCGCGGTAAAAAGCTTGCAAAGCTTTGGCTCAAGGCTATGGGTGTGCTCTTGTTGGCAATGATTATCATTGTTGCCATTGCAAACGCGACTGGCGTCGTCGATACCTCCGTCGCGTAAAAGAAAAAGGGCCCCAATTGGGGCCCTTTGACGTTGATCTTAGATGCGGTTCATCTGGGTTGCAACCTTGTTGTACCAGTCCTGCCACGTGGGCGGGCAGTACTTTTTGGCTGCTGCCGGGGTAAGGGTGGAGCCGTAGTTGGCGCCCAGATAGGCAACGTGAGCGGAGATGCCCTCGCTCCAGCTGCCAAAGCTGCGCCAACCGCCGCCACGGGCACTCCAGCCCCAGGCGTTGTAAGAATTGGCGCAATAAGCACCCTTGGTGCTCTCGATGCAGGCGATGGCGGGGGACCAACGGGGGTCGACACCGGTATTCCAAGCGGCGACGGCAAAGTTATAGCCCTGGCCTGCCATGGGGGAGCCGGCGAGATAATTGTCGATGCGGCTCGTCCACTCATTAATGAACGAATCGTAATCGGAGCTACCGGTATTGGCGTTGTTCACCGTGGTGTCGATGGTGGTGTTGGTGTTGGTGGCCTGGCTGCTGGAATTGCTGCCGCTTACGCCCTCGCCCGAGAGCTTCTCGGCGGCAGCGGCCTTATCGGCCTCAAGCTTGGCAAGCTCGGCGGAATTTTCCTGCTCGGCTTTTGCCTGTGCCTCGCTGCGGAGCTGCTGGGCCTGTGCCAGCGCATCCTCGGCGTTTTTCTGCTCTGCCTCAAGCTGAGACTTGGCTTGCTGGAGCTCGGCTTTGTTCTGCTCGAGTTCGGTTTGCATGTTATTGAGCTGTTCGATCTCGTCGACGCTCGAGCTCGTGATCTGGTTGGTGTATTTGCAGGTCGTGATGAACTCACCCAGGCTCTGCGCGTTGACCAGGAAGCTCACGATGGGATTGGTGCCCTTCTGATACTTGTACAGATCGCGCATGGCGGAGCTTGCCTTGGCCTGCTGCTCGGGAAGCTTGGCCTCGATTTCCTCGATGCTTGCCTCATTGGAGTCAATCTGCTTTTGCAGGTCATCGAGTTTGGTGCGGGCGTCGTTGTAGGCGCTCGTGGCGGCTTCGATCTTCTGCTGGGCTGCGGAAAGCTGGTCCTGCGTTGCCTGCGAGGCGGCATACGCCGCAACGGGGGAGAGCATCGGCGTGGCCGTCAGCGCAACGGCGAGCACGGCGCTCGTGATGATACGAGCCGGCTTCGACGCAATGAACGCTGCGGTGCGATGATTCGAATGCTGCATCCAGTCCCTCTGCAATCAATCGTAGGTTATGGTTCGAACGGTATTCTACTACTGCTTTCGACCTCAACTTGAACCTTAAAGGTTCCAAAGGGTCAAGTTGAACTTGAGGCTTTGGCTTTGACCTGCAGTTATGATGAATTGTTGAGAAACCATAGAGTTCAACTTTAACGTTACAGAGCTCTGTTTGAGAGGAGTTTTGGGCTGTAAAAGCCATCTCAACGTGGGGTTTTATAACTACAGCGTGCCCTTCTGGCGAGCCTGCTCAATCTCTTCGAGGGCCTCGGCGGGGGTGAACGAACAGGTGCCGTCGCCGAGCTTGACTACCTGGATTTCGTCACCGGCGTTGACCTCTCCGCCCTTTAGTACCACGCCGAAAACGCCCTCGTGGGGAAAGATGCAGTCGCCGGCGAGATAGTAGATGGCGCAACGGGTGTGGCAGACCTTGCCGATTTGGCTGATTTCGACGAGCACGTCGCTTCCAAGCTTGAGCTGTGTGCCCAAAGGGAGCGAGAGCAGGTTGATGCCCCGGGTTGTGAAGTTCTCCCCAAAGTCACCCTCGTGTACGTCGAGCCCGCGTGCCTGCGCCGTCTGGATGGACTCCGCGGCTAAAAAGGAAACCTGACGGTGCCAATGTCCGGCGTGCGCATCGGAGGCGAGGCCAAATTGCTCTATAACGGTGTCGCGTCCATCGGCGACGGGCGACTTGCGAGTGCCCTTGTGTACCGACGTGTTGATCGAGACGATGTGGGCGGGTCCGTTGTAGGCGTCGTTTGCCGTGCACAGGGGAGCGGTCGCTTTCGCACGTTTCGCCAGCTCGCGCCTCGCGGCATTGAGGATGGGATTATCGGTCGGATGGTCTTGGGGCACGTGCGCGCCTTTCGCTCGAGGATGTCAATACACTGAATCCTACAACAATGGTAGGTTCATTGCCCATTGTCATACAACGGTGAGCGCCGTCTTCGTGCTGGCCTTCGTGCTGGACAATTACGTTGATTGCCATAGATACGGTGGAGCTTTGGGCGCCGGCGGCTTGGCACGCTAGAATAAATCAGTTGCGCAAAGACCGCCCGTTGTGTGGGCAGTTCATGATAGGAAGTTTCCATGGCATTGCAATTTACAGAGCGCGAGTTCATTCCCGTGCTGCTTGGTGGCGACATCAACGCCTATTCGGTGGCGCGCGCCTTCTACGAAGAGTACCAGGTCAAGAGTCTGGTCTTTGGCAAGTATCAGACGGGTCCTGCGTACCGCAGCCAGATTATCGACTACACGCCCAACGTGGGTATCGACACCATGCCCGTGATGCTCAAAACCGTCAACGGCATTGCCCAAGCGCATGCCGACAAGACTATTGTCCTTGTGGGCTGTGGCGACAACTATGTCGCTCTCGTGGCTCAAGCCAAGGATGCTCATGAGCTGGCGGATAACATCGTCGCTCCCTACGCGCCCTACAGCATGCTCGAGCAGTGCCAGAAGAAGGAGATCTTCTACGAGCTGTGCGAGAAGCATGGCGTGCCCTATCCGCACACGTTTACCTTTACCAAGGCGATGCTCAATGCCCAGGGTGAGGCGCCTGCCGAAGTGCTCGACCAGATCGATTTTCCTTACCCGATGATTCTGAAGCCTTCTGATGGCATCATGTGGTGGCAGCACGAGTTCGAGGGCCAGAAGAAGGCCTATGAGATTGCCGACCGCGCCGAGCTGGAACAGGTCATTCGCGATTCGTATGCCAGCGGCTACACTGACGACCTGATCTTGCAGGATCGCGTGCCCGGCAACGACGAGTACATGCGCGTGCTCACCAGCTATTCCGACCGCAACGGCAAGGTGCGCATGATGTGCCTGGGCCATGTGCTGCTCGAGGAGCATCAGCCCCACGGTGTCGGCAACCATGCCTGTATCATTACCGAGCCCAACGACGAGCTCATGGACGGCGTGCGCAAGTTGCTCGAGGACCTTCACTTTGTGGGCTATTCCAACTTTGACGTTAAGTACGACGAGCGCGACGGCTCGTTTAAGTTCTTCGATTTCAACACGCGCCAGGGCCGCAGTAACTACTACGTCACCAACAGTGGCTTTAACGTTGCCAAGTATGTGGTGGACGAGTATGTGTTCAACCGCCCGTTTGAGCCGGAGTTTGTGACGGCGCAGGACGAGGCCCTGTGGATGGTCGTCCCCATGGGCGTCGTCGACAAGTACGTCAAGGATCCCGAGCTGCGCGCTAAGGTGCATCGCCTGGACAAGGAAGGCAAGGGCGCCGACCCTTCGTTTATGAAGGGCGACTTTGTCTTTAACCGCTGGCTGCGCATGTGGCACACCAAGCTGCGCCACTTTAAGCTGTTCAAGACGTATTACAAGTAGATGAGCGCGGCGCCCGTCCGGTTTGCATCGGGCGGGCGCGGGTATGATACGCGCAATTGCGCAAGCGTCACCAAGGAGGCGGCGATGGAAAAGCTGGGAGTTATCGGCGGCATGGGCGCCGAGGCCACGTCGTATTACTACGACCAGGTGGTGCGTCATACGGCTGCTGCCTGCGATCAGGAACATATCGACATGGTGGTACTCTCCAAGTCGACCATGCCCGACCGCACGCTGGCCATTAAGACCGGCGAGCATGCCAAACTGCTGGCGACCATGAAAGAGTGCGCCCAGGCACTCGAGTCGCTGGGCTGTGCACACATTGCCATTCCCTGCAACACGTCACACTACTTCTATGACCAGATCCAGTCGTTTACGAAGGTGCCGATTATCCACATGCCGCGTGAGTCGGTGCGCTATGCTCTGGCCGGTGCGGTGATGGGGGAGTGTGAGTTCGACCCCAACCTGAGTATGCCGGCCGAGCCGGTGCATAAGATCGGCATCATGGGCACCGATGGCACCGTGGGCGCGGGCGTCTACGGCCGCGAATGTAAGGCTGCGGGTGTTGAGGTCGTCTATCCCAGCGAGAAACGTCAGAACGATGTGATGTCGCTTATCTACGATGATGTGAAGGCCGGACGTGAGCCCGATATGGATAAGTTCGACCGCGTGATGTGGGAGTTCGCCCGTAGCGGCTGCGACCGCGTCATTCTGGCCTGCACCGAGCTCTCGGTGTTGCAAAAGTACCGAGAGATGCCCGAGATCACCCTCGACGCCATGGATGTCCTGGTGCGCGAATCCATCATCCGTAGCGGCGCTCCCTACCGCCTCTAGCTTCCGACCTGTCAAAAGGGACAGGTTAATTTTGGTAGGTTTTATCTGGTGAAACAGTAAGGCCTCGGCTCGTTTGGTGCGAGCCGAGGCCTTTTGCGTTGGGCGGTTGCTGTCAGTGGTGAACTAGAACAGGAAGCCGATGGCGATGAGGGCGATGCTGACGATGAGCACGGCGATGTCCAGGCCCTTGATGGGGTAGCGCTTGTACGAGCTGGCGCGCGTACGCAGGTAGAAGCCGCGCTGTTCTGCCGCCAAGGCTGTGGCATCGGTCTTGCCCACGCTCGAGATGAGCAGTGGCACGCACAGTGGCAGCATGAGCTTAAGCTTCTTGATGGGGTTCTTGGTGTCGTACTCGACGCCGCGTGCGGTCTGCGCCTCCATGATGGCGTTCATCTCTTGACCAAACACCGGCACGAAGCGCAGCGCCGTGGTAAAAGTGAAAGCATAGCGATACGGCACGTGCAGCACCTCGACGCAGGCGTTGGCAAGGTCGCTGAGCTTGGTCACCGTGAGCATGAGGATGAGTGGTAACGCCACACCCAGCAGGCGCAGACAGGCCTTCGATCCCGTGATGAGGCCCGTGTCGGTGATAAAGCTCCACACCACGTTGCCATCGCGCATAAAGGCCAGCTGGAGCACCAGCATGATAAGCGCGAGCGGAATCAGCAACTTGAGCAGCGAGAACAGGCGGTTGACGACGCCCGCATAGGCACCCAGGGCAAGGGTGAGCGCCAAAAAGCCCAGCAGCGCCACGTAGGTGTCGGACAAGAAGATGCCGACGATGATGGCGGCGGCAAGGCCCAGTTTGACGACGGGGTTCAGGCGATGCAGCAGCGTGTCACCCGGCATGTAGTCGATGTCGTTAACCACGGTGGACCATCTCCTTGGTAATTCGAACGACATCGGAGACCTCGCTCACCTGCGCAAAAGCGGTCGAGACGGAAGATGCCAGACGGCGCGAGAGCTCAATAACCTGGGGAGGCTCCACGTAGGCACGCCGCATGAGATCGATGTTCGAGAATAGCTCGTGCGTGCGGCCGCGGTCGAGGATGCGACCGTCGGCCATTACCACAATGCGCTCGGCAAAATCCGAGACGACTTCCATATCGTGGCAGACCATGATAACGGCGCAACCGCGCTCGGCCATGGTGCGCACCGTTTCCATGACGGTCATGCACTCGCGGTAATCAAGGCCGCTCGTGGGCTCGTCGAGCACCACGATTTTGGGCTCTACGACCACGACGGAGGCGAGTGCCACCATCTGGCGCTGGCCGCGCGACAGCGAGAAGGGCGCCTCGTCGGCCGGCAAGCCAAAGCGGTCGATGACGAGCTGGGCGCGACGCAGCGCCTCGGCACGGTCGATGCCGGCAAGCTCCAGGCCAAAGGCGACCTCGCCGAGCACGGTGTCCTTGCAGATCTGACGGTCGGGGTTTTGGAAGAGGGTTGCGACTTCGCGGGCGATACGGCTCGTGGGAACGGCTGCGGTATCCAGTCCCGTGACGCGCACGCTGCCCGAGGCGGGCTTAAGCAGGCCTGTGAGCAGTTTGGTGAGCGTGGTCTTGCCGGCGCCGTTCTGGCCGACGATGCCCACGAGCTCGCCAGGATAGAGCGTCAGGCTAAGGTCGTGTACGGCGGCGCCGCCATTGGGATAGGCAAACTCAACATGGTCGAAGGTGAGTACGGGTTCGGCGTCCTTGGCATGAGGACGCAACGACGGTGCATGCGGGGAACCGGCGGGTGCCTGGGCTTCGATGGCCGCGTGTGCGGGGTCGACGATGCCCGAAATCATGTGCTCGGCCTCATCGACATCCAAGCAGGGGGTACCGCTTACCAGGCCATCGGCCTCGAGGCTATTGAAGATACGCGTGACGCGAGGGCAGTCGACGCCGATGGCACGGAGCTCGTCGGTATGCGCGAAGACCTCGTGTGGCTCGCCCTGCAGCGCAATTTCGCCATGATTGAGCACGAGCACGCGGTTGCAGTACTCCGAGAGCAGGGCGACCTTTTGCTCAACGACGACGATGGTGATTCCAAGTGCGCGGTTTGCCTCACGCAGCGTCTCGAAGACCAACGTGGAGCTGGCGGGGTCGAGTGCCGCGGTGGGCTCGTCGAGAACCAAGACGCGCGGGCGCATGGCGAGGATGGCGGCGATGGCTACCTTTTGCTTCTGTCCGCCCGAGAGCGTGGCGATCTCGCGGTCGCGCAGGTCGCTGATGCCGACGGTCTCGAGCGTTTCGCTCACGCGCTGCTCGATCTGGTCGTGGGGAACGCCAAAGTTCTCGAGGCCAAAGAGCATCTCGTCCTCGACGACCGAAGCGACCATCTGCGTGTCGATATCCTGCAGCACACTGCCGACGATTTGCGACACGTCGGTGAGCGAGACTTCGCAGGTGTCGTGGCCGTCGACCATGACGGACCCAAAGAACGTGCCGGTGTAGTGGTGGGGCACGGCACCTGACAGGCAGGCGGCAAGCGTGGACTTGCCGGCGCCCGAGGGCCCGATGATGCCGATGAAATCTCCCTTGTTCACGCTGAGCGAGATGTGGCTGAGCGCCTGCTCGGTCTGCGTGCCATAGGAGAACGAGACATCGTCGACGTTGATGATCGTTTCCATGGATACCTTTCATAGTCATTGGGGACGTTCTTGCATGACCAGTCGTTTAAGAACGTCCCCAAAAGCTAGTCGTTTGGGACAGTCTTTGCTGGTGGGGCAGCGATGAGTTAGTTGAGCTTCAGGGCCTTCTGGATGGGCAAGTAGAGGGCGCCGACCAGAATGGCGTTAAAGACGGCGGTCATGGCAACGACGGGCAGCATGGCGGCGGCGAGCTCGCCTACCACGCCGAGCATGGCCATCTTGATGACCATGAAGATGACGCCGGAGACAAAGGTGGTCAGGAAGGTTGCGACAATGGCGATGGCGGGCTTGACTTGACCGTTCTTGCCGGCGGCGTTGACGATGCCGGCCATGAGCATGGCGGCGATGCCCTCGGCGGCAAAATCAACGAACGGCGAAGTGGTGGTGATCTGGATCACGGCAGCCGAGATAAGGCCAATGACGAGCGCCTGGCCGATGTTGGGGCGAACGACCAGGATGGTGAGGCAGAAGGCCGAGATGATGAACTCGGGGCTGATCATGCCGCCCGAGATGCCCGAGATGGCCTTGCCGACGGTGAAGTTGAGGATGAAGCCGGCGGCGAGCAGGATGGCAAGCAGGACGAGGGCGCGGACATCGAGTTTGCCACGGTCGGCGGTCTGGACGGTGCGGGGCTGGGTGGCGGTTGTGTTCTGAGACATGGTGAAAATCCTTTCGGAATGGGAGTGCAAGAGAAAAGCGGAGGCGCGTGATGCGAATGCGATCGGGCTCGAGATAGAAAAAGGCCCCCGGTCGAAACCGGAGGCCTTCCAATCACCTAGAGCGCAAAAACAGGCGTGAGGGACTCACTGTCGACCGATCGTATTCGCATCACGCCACCACCAGTTGTTGAGAGACTTCATCGTGTTCTTCATGTTGGTGGCTCCTTTCGTGATGCCGTGGCGCGGTCGCACCTAGTTGCTGTTGCGCTGCACTATAGCACAGCAAAGTGTGTGCGGGGAAATCTTTTTTGAAAAGATTTCAGGCGGGTTTCCCGTCGGTCAAAAAGGCGGGTTAAGCGGGCGAGGCTGCCATTGCTGCCTCGCCCGCTCAGCTAAGACGTTACTCCTTATTGCGACGGTAGAGGAAGTAACCGCCCGCGGAGATGACGGCAACGCCAGCGATGGCGAATGCAGCCACCACGCGGCCATCAAAACGATCACCGGTGGTGGGCAGGCCGCCCTTGGTGTTCGTCTTGTTGGTGGTTACCGTGGTCGTGGTGTCCGACTTGCCAGGCTTCTCGGGCTTGGTGGTGGGCTGCTCGGGCTTAACGGGCTGCTCGGGGGTACCGGGCTGCTCAGGAGTACCAGGCTGCTCGGGAGTGCCAGGCTGATCCGGGGTTACCGGGTCGGTGGCAAGAGCGTCCTTGGCGTAGGTGATGGACACCTTGAGGCCGTTGGTCTCGGTGTTCAGGTCGCTCGGGGTGAAGGGCTGGTCGAAGTTTTCGGCCTTCTGATAGGCGCGCATCTCCTGGAGCAGTGCCTTGCACTTCTTGTAGGTGTTCTCGGTAGCAGCCTTGCCGGCCTTGTTGGCCAGGGCAGTGCGGCCCTCGGTGGTCGTCTCGGCCAGCATGGCGGCGTCAACTTCCTTGTTCTGCTCGATGAGCTCGTTCTGGAGCGCATCGAGGTAGGCGCGGACGCTGGTGGCGAATTGTGCGCGGTTCGCGAAGCAAAGCGAGTTGATGTCCATCAGGACGTAGTTAATGGAGTTCTCGGGCTCTTCGTTGTTCACGATGTCCGTCTCGCTGCAGTGACCATAATCAACGGTCTGGTCGCTGAAGTAGGGGCTGACTTCGGTCATCAGAGCGGAGTATAGCGGGATAGCGACGGAGAACTCGGCGCAGGAGAGCATCTCCCACTGGATGGTTGCTACCTCGGGGTCATGGCCCTTTCGAATCTGGAAGAGGTTGGCCTCGGCGTTGCGGTCGGAACCGATGCTGCTGACACCGTCAGTATTGGCATTAAGGCCGGGGACTTTTTCACCGCGGTTGCCGAAGGCGCGAATCAGCTCAAACGTGTTCCAGTCGGACTTGCTGGGCTGGAAGAACAGCGGCTGCATCTCGTGAACCATGGCACCGAGAGTGACGTCATTCTTGTCCTTGTCCTTGATGATCTCGTAGTCGGTGCCCTCGGTCAGCGGAGCCATAAAGTAGTCGCGGCCCTGGATATAACGCGCCCAAGAGCCCATGCCCGTATTGTTGATAGATGCACCGTAGGTCTGGGCAACATCGAACTGTCCGTCTTCAAAGTACTTGGCGAAGCCCTTCTCTTCGGGCATAGTCTTGATCCCCTCAGAGTGGAGGCAGTTCTCAGGATCGTCAAGATTGACCTGGAAATTGAGGTTACTAATGTTGGGGTTGACCGAAGCGACGTCGTCGGTCAGCTTCATAGCGATCCACTGGTGGCCGGAAAGCGCGGCGAACAGCCAAGTCTCGGTGTTGTCGGCGATGATGATCTGGTCGTTGGAGTAGACACCCTGCTCGTCGATCAGGGTGCCGATGAGCTCGACGCCCTCGCGGGCCGTTGCGCTCTCGCCCAAGATGACGCCCGCGTAGCTGTACTCGCCGATGCCGGTATTTTTGACCTCGGGATTTGCTTTGTGGGCATGCCTGGTCGTGGGATCCGCCGCCTTGGCATCGTCGTTGTAGGAGGTGCTCAGCGTTGCGGAGCAGGAGACGCCCTTCTCATTGATGCCGGCCTCGGAGTAGGCATCCCAGCGTCCATCCCACTCAGCAGGATGGTCGCGCACGTAGCTGTAACGATACGTAGTCTTGGTCGAGGTGTAGGAGAATTCGGACTCGTTCGAGCTGTAGGTATGACCAGGGCCATGAGAGGGCTCGATGCCATAGTGTTTGAGGTAACGAGTGCCAATGTCCTCGGTGCGGCCATAGTACGTGTTGCCGTCGGCCGTAAGGTTCTTGCCCATGTACATCTGCGTGCAGGCGAGCGCAGACGTCGGCATAGACATGATGGTTGCAGCTCCAAAGGCGAGGCCTATGCCTAGCTTCTTGAGCGCGTTGACGGGGTGAGTTTTCCTCATTTTCCCTCCCAGCGTGCGAAAGCCCTCTGTCGCCAGAGGGCTTCAGCCAATAAAGACACCCCATTAGCGTAACGAACTGGAAACAATATTCATCTATGAAAGAAACTTACTCGATAAGCGTAATGAAATATGCGATGAGTGGTTAATTATACTCAGTTTGTAGCTTTACTTTAATAAAGACGCCCTGTGATTACTGTAGCCGAATAAAGTAGCTGGAATGCCCGAAATGAAAATCCCCCCGCTGTTTGACAAATGCATAAACAGCAGGGGAGACGATAATTGGATGAATATCATACCAATGTGGAATTACTTCTTCCGGCGGTGGATCACGTTGATCGCATAGCCGACGAGCATGGCCAAAACGATGATGATAAAGCCGAGCAGGGGATTGTCGTTCATAGGGTCCTCCTATTTTCCGAGCGGGGAGAATTCGTCGACGATGAGGTCGAGGCATTGTGGAAGCGCGCGGGCTCCAAAGACGCCCGAATTACTGGAGATAATCTCGCCATCGAACTGCATGCCCAGTGACGGGGTGCAGGTGATCTTGGCTTCCTTGGTCTGGATGATCTTGAACTGCGGGCGCCCGAGTACCTTGCCGGCGGGGTCAAGCGCAGCGGTGATCACGGTAGGCAGCAGCTGCACGGTGCGCACGGGTTCGATGACCGCAATGTCGACCATGCCATCGTTCATGCGGCAGTCGGGGAACAGGTTGATGTCGTTTTGGATGACCGAGGTGTTGCCGGCCATGCAGCAGATGCCATCGAGCTCCTCGACAATGCCGTCATGCTCAATCGTAAAGTGCGCCACCGTGGGGTTGGGTGTGGCGAGCGCCGACAGGAAATAGGCGATCTCGCCGATATCGTTTTTGGTGGGGGCGGCCTTCATCATGATCTCGGCGTCGAAGCCCGAGCCGGCGATGATGATAAAGCCGTGGCGCTTCTCGTTGCCGTTCTCGTCGAGCCAAAAGAGCTCGCCCATGTCGACTTTGACCGTGCGACCGGCGCGGCAGGCCTTGGCAAGCGCCGCTGCCTCGGGGGCATTGCCGATGTTGTTGAAGAACAGGCAGGCCGTACCGGAGGGGAAGACGAGCGTGGGGACACCGCATCCGCGCATCTGGTCGAGCACGTTGGAGACGGTGCCGTCGCCGCCCGAGACCACCACGCGATCGAATTCGCGCACGTCCGCCACGGCGTCCTCGGGTTCCATGCCATCGCCGATAAAGCGCATCACGACCTCGTCGCCGCCCTGCGCGAGGGCGTGCGTGAATGCGTAGATTTCATCTGAGCTGGGGCCCGATGCCGGGTTGTGGATGATAAGGCAGCGCATACTTACGTTCCCGTTCTGTGACTAACCGAGTATAGTTGTAAGGCAATGCCGATATCCTACCCGTGTTTTTCGGGCCTAACCTTATTCGATGGGTTGATATGTACATTTCCACACATCAGGCTCTACTCGACTTTTGCCAGCGCGCCCGTGAGTTCGACGCGATTGCCGTCGATACCGAGTTTTTGCGCGAGCGCACGTTCCATCCGCGTCTGTGCTTGGTTCAGATTGCCACCCCTGCCGAGAGCGTCGCGGTCGATCCCCTGGTAATCGACGACCTATCGCCGCTGGCCGAGCTTATGGCCGACGAGAGTGTGACCAAGGTCTTCCACGCGTGCTCGCAGGATATGGAGGTCATGCTCCATACCGTGGGCGTGCTGCCACGACCGATTTTCGATACGCAGGTCGCCGCCGCCTTTTTGGGCGAGCGCCAGCAGATTTCGTATGGCGCGCTTGTTCAGACGTTCTGCGGCGTATCGCTGCCCAAGACCGAGTCACTGACCGACTGGTCGCGCCGCCCGCTGACCGATAAGCAGATTGAGTACGCGATCGATGACGTCAAGTACCTGATTGTCGCCTATACCGAGATGATGAGCCGCCTGCGCGAGCTGGGCCGGGTGGACTGGGTGCTCGACGAGCTGCGCCCGCTGGCCGACGAGTCGCACTATCGCGCCGATCGCCATGAGGCGTTTCGCAAGGTCAAGCGCATCAACTCCTGCAGCCGTCACCAGCTGGGTATCGCGCGCGAGCTCGCCGCCTGGCGCGAGGACCGCGCCGAGCGCCGTAACATCCCGCGCAAGTGGGTCATGTCCGACGACACGCTGCTTGCGCTCGTCAAGCGCAATCCCGTGCGCGTTGAGGAGTTCCGCAGCATCCGCGGCACCGATCAGTTGGGGGAGCGCGACGTGGATGGTGCGCTCATGGCCATCAAGCGCGGCGCAAGCTGTCCGCACGATCGCCTGCCGCTCATGGTGCGCGGGCACCGTCAGATTTCGCCGGAGTTGGAGAGCGTGACGGACCTGATGTATGCGCTCATTCGCCTAGTTGCCGAGCGCTCGGGCGTGGCGACCTCGGTCATTGCCTCGCGCGATGACCTGGCCGACTATATTGAGCATCCCGAGCAGAGCCCCCTGCGCGAAGGCTGGCGCTTTGAGCTTGTGGGCTCGCGCCTGGACGATCTGCTTTCCGGCAATATGGGGTTGACGGTGAAGGACGGCAAAATCGAGCTCCTGTAGGGAAGCCTAGCCGGTTGAGTGGGTAGAATGCCTCCGACGTGTAACTCGATTCGGAGGAATTCGCATGCCTTATTACTATGGTTACGGCTTTGGCATCGACCCGCTGTACCTGCTGGTTGTTCTTGTCTGCACAGTGCTTGGCCTTGCTGCGCAGAGCTATATCAATTCGACGTACAAGACCTGGTCCAAGGTTCGCTCGGACGGCGACATGGGCGCCACGGTTGCTCGCCGCATGCTTGACGCCAACGGTTGCAATGCCGTGGGTATCAAGGGTGTCGCCGGTGAGCTCACCGACCATTACAACCCGCAGGATAACAACCTGTATCTGTCGGATGCCAACCGTTCGGGCGGTTCGGTCGCAAGCGTTGCCGTCGCCTGCCACGAGGCGGGCCATGCCGCCCAGCGTCAAAGCGGCTATGCCATGATGAAAGTACGTACCGCCCTCGTGCCGGTCGTCAACTTTACCCAGAACACCTGGACCATCGTGTTGCTCTTGGGCCTGTTTATGAACATTGCCGGGCTCACATCCCTCGCGTTGATCTTCTTCTCGTTTAGTGTACTGTTCCAACTCGTTACGCTGCCTGTCGAGATTGACGCCAGCCGACGCGCCGTGGCGTACATCGAGCAGTCGGGTATGAGTTCCAAGCAGGTCAACGGTGCCAAGAAGGTACTGACGGCCGCCGCGCTTACCTATGTTGCCGCTGCGCTCACCTCGATTATTCAGCTGCTCTATCTTATGGCTCGCTACAACAGAAACTCCAACCGATAACAAATTGGGTCGCTGGGCGCCGCGGGGATTCGTGTCCCCGCGACGCTGTACTATGTGTTGGACTTAAATTTGCGCAGGGCCGGAGCCCATGTGCACGATGACGAAAGGAGGCTGCGTGGCAGGCTGGAATCTGACCGGCAATAGCGTTTCCGCCGAGTTCGACGGATCGGACGAGCAGGAGCGCAAAGAGCTCAGCGTGAGCCAAGCGGTAGAAATCGCCGCCGGTGCGCTCGATGCCATTCCGCAGCTGAGTGTCCTGGGCGAGGTCACGGGTTTTCGTGGTCCTAACGCTCGAAGCGGCCACTGCTACTTCCAGATTAAGGACGATTCGGCCGCCGTTGACTGCATCATTTGGAAGGGCGCCTATCTCAAGCGCATGTTCGATCTGCGCGACGGCATGCAGGTGAGCTTTAAGGGCAGCTTCAACCTCTATAAGCCCACGGGTCGTATGAGCTTTGTCGCTCGCTCGTTTTCGCTGGCGGGGGAGGGTCTGCTGCGTCAACAAGTGGCGCAACTGGCCGAAAAGCTACGCCGCGAGGGCCTGATGGACGAAGCACGTAAGCGCCGCATCCCGGTGTTTTGCTCGCGCGTGGCGGTCGTCACCTCGCTTTCGGGTGCCGTAATCGATGACGTCAAGCGCACATTGCGTCGTCGCAATCCGCTCGTCGAGCTCGTCTGCGTGGGCGCAAAGGTCCAGGGCGAGGGTGCGCCGGTCGAGCTAATCGAGGGGCTGCGCCGTGCCGCCGCCATTACGCCGGCGCCGGATTGCATTTTGCTTGTGCGCGGCGGCGGCTCCTTTGAGGACCTCATGACCTTTAATGACGAGGAGCTTGCCCGCGCGGTGGCGGCTTGTCCCGTGCCCGTGGTGACCGGCATTGGCCATGAGCCCGATACCTCGATCTGCGATATGGTGAGCGACCGCCGCGCCTCCACGCCCACGGCGGCGGCCGAATCGGTGGCGCCGGCTATGACGGAGTTGGCCGATGTGCTCGAGGCGCGCCATCAGCGCCTGGGTGCCGCGATGGCATCGATGATCGGGTCGGCCCAGGTCGATCTGGAAATGCTCGACCAACGCGGTCGTCGTGCCTGGGACACCTATACGGCTCGCTTGGGCGATGCGCTCGATGCGGCCGCATGCCGCCCGTGCCTCAACGACCCAACGTTTATGGTTGAGCGTCGCGAGTCTGAGCTTGCCCTGACGGCCGATCGTTTGTCCGGCGCCATAACGCGTTCGGTTGGGGCATTCCGCTCCAACTTTGAGCGTCTGCCCGAGCGCTTGATCGCAAGCACCTCAGGACTCGATGGCAAGCGCCATGCGCTCACGCTCGCAAGCTCCCGCCTGGAGCATCAGGGGCGCACGATGCTCAACAAGCCAGCGTCCGACCTGGGCCGTGCGGCAGCCTCGCTCGATGCCCTGTCGCCGCTCAAGGTGCTTGCTCGTGGTTATTCCATCGCGTACAGCGATGATGGGGTGGCCACGAGCGCCAAGACCTTTAAGCCCGGCGACGCCATCCGCGTGCGCATGGCAGACGGCAACGTGGCGGCAACGGTCGATACGGTCGAGTAGGCCGCGTTTCATAGCGATAAACCTTTAGGAAAGGAAACAGATATGGCAGAGAAAACCCCGGTCGAGCAGCTTACGTACAAGCAGGCTTCGCAGGAGTTGGAGCTCATCATCCGCAGCTTGGAGTCGGGCGATATGGAGCTCGAGGAGTCGCTCGAGAGCTATACCCGCGGCGTCGAGCTCCTCAAGAGCCTGCGCACCCGCCTGTCCGATGCCGAGCAGAAGGTCTCGGTGCTTCTTAAGGACGTCGACGGCAACGACGTGCTCGCCGACGGCGAAGCCGCCAACACCGACGACAACCTCTCGTTCTAACCATCCCGACCAAATATAATTACCTTGGTCTGTGAGAAAGGAACCAGCCATGTGCGATTGCATCTTCTGCAAAATTGCCAACCACGAGATCCCCTCGACCGTTGTCTATGAGGACGACCAGGTCATCGCCTTCGACGACCTCAATCCCCAGGCGCCGGTCCATACGCTCGTGATCCCCAAGAAGCACTACAGTGACATCGCCGACAACGTACCTGCCGAGACCATGGGCGCCATGGCTCACGCCATCCAAGAGGTCGCCAAGGCCAAGGGTCTGGAGGACGGTTTCCGCGTCATCTCCAACAAGGGCGTTAACGCCGGCCAGACCGTCATGCACTTCCACATGCACGTCCTCGGCGGCAAAAGCCTGGGCGAGAACCTCATCTGAGGGCGCGTAGGCCGTCGACTTGGCTGCCTTTGGAGTAATCTATGCAGCTTTCTCAACTCGAATACCTTCAAGCTGTAGCGAACTATGGCGGCGTGCGCAAAGCAGCTCGCGCCGTTCACGTGAGTCCGCAGGCCGTTTCGTCGGCAATAAAAAAGTTGGAATCTGAGTATCAGATCGTTTTGCTCAACCGATCGGCGGGGGAGGCTGTTTTGTCTCCGGCGGGCAGAGAATTTGCGCGTCGTGCACGCGTGATCCTGGCGCAAGTCGACGATCTCAAAAAGTACGCTCAATCGGGGAACGGCGGCGTTTCGCCCGACGGCCATTTCCGTCTTTACGCCCCCCTGTCTTCACGGGCGGGGGCGCCTTTTTTCCGAAAACTGGTACGACTCGTTTGAAAGCTCGCACCCTCAGATTCATCTTGATGTGTGGCATCAGCCAACGGCAACATGCTTTGAATCACTTATACTTGGAATTTCGGACGCGGCTATCTCGTTCGAGGAGCCACGGGACAGCGTCCTTTCTTCAAAATATATGGGTGAAAAGGAGCTCAGGGTTCTTTCATGTCCAGCTGGTCATCAATCTGTTGACGCTATGACCATTCGTGAGTTACTGGGCGGCAGGCTCGCTGTTCCCATTAATTTGTCACCCTGTCTCAATGCAATTAATCAATGTCCCGAAGCTCAGCTGGTTAATTTCCGCTTTCGCGATGTCGAATACGGAAGCAGAGCGCAGGCTGAGTTTCTTCAAGCCGGGGGATTGATATTGAGTTTTTCTGGCTCTTCTCTCGCATCGGATGGATCGGAAGTGAGCGAGTGCTCCATTGAAGCCTCACATGACGTAGCCTTGCCCATCTACTTTTGCTATCGACAAAATGCCTGGACCGATCGACACCAGACGGTATTTCTTCACCTATTGCGTCATCTCGCTTCGTGAGGCCATTTGGCCTCGTGTCGTTAAGTGAATGTTGACGCCCTGCAACACATAGCTGACAGCTTTGCCCTCATGCTTTTCCAAGATTTCGATTTAGATTGCTGACTCTTGGAGGGCGGAGCATGAAAAACCGTACGGTTTTGCTTTATATGACGTTCGTTTTTTTGTCGAACTTCAGCACCATTTTGTATTTTCTGACGGTTTACCTTGAATTCGTCGGATTCTCGATGGTGGCGATTTCTAGCATGATGATTGCATATCAAGTGAGCAAGTTCATCCTTGAAGTTCCCACTGGCTATATTGCTGATAGGTTTGGACGAAAGACAAGCGGTCTCGTTGGCGTCGTGGGAATGCTTGGATACTACGCCGCCCTGCTTTTCGTCCGTTCTCCTCTGCTTTTAATCGGCGCGTTTGCTCTCAAAGGTTTTGCCGTTGCATGTGTGAGCGGATCCATAGAAGCGATTTACATTGACAGCGTTTCTCAGGACCAGCTCGTAAGACTTAATGTCGTTGAGCGATTTGTTTTCTATGCCTCTTTTGCCATCTCCGCTTGCGTGGGCGGTTTCATTTCGTCTGTCGGTGCATATCTCATTGGTCTTTCGGCAGATATCATCGCAATGGTGTTGACGCTGGTTGTCGTTGTCTGCATTCCTGAGATGCGAAGAGGGGGCACTGCGGGGACACCTGAGCGTGGAATTAGCCCGAAGATGATCGGTGCCGCTATTGCGTGTAACGGCATTCTCCGTTCAGCGTTCATCATGGACTGTTCTCAAGCATTTGCTTTTGTCGCCCTGGAAGACTTTTTCTCACTGTTGCTTGCGGGTCGCGGAATGAATGCCGTCGCTTCGGGTGTGATCATTGCGGTCCAGCTCCTTGCCTCGGCCTCCATGGGGCTTATTGTGCCCAGTGTGATTGCTCGTGTCGACAAGGGCCGTTTTGCGCGTATTTGCGGCATCGTGCGCCTTTCCCTGGCTGCTCTGTTTTTGATTCCCTTTACTCCGGTCTATTTGCTGCCCGTGTTCTATGTACTGCAGACGGTCGCGTACTCGTTATTTGCTCCAATTAAATACTCAATTTTTCAAAATGCTGTCGATTCTTCGATGCGCTGTTCACTGATTTCGGTCCAAAGCCAGATGGTGGCGGTGGGTGCCATCCTTTCCTATCTGTTCAATGCTGCGTTGAGCAGCATCGCGGGCATTCGAGTCGTATTGCTTGTTGCGCTCGGGATTTCTTCCCTGGTGTATATCCCCGCGCTATTTCGTCTTACAAGTCAAAGGCCATGAGTATTTAGGCACCGATAACTTATATATCAACGCAATAAACCCGAGCGCGAGGGCGTTTGGGTTTATTATTGAAGCGTATGTAACCTGGCGGCGCCACACCGCCTGTTAGTAGGGAGACACATGAACGTTCTGGTCGTCAACGCGGGATCTTCGACCCTTAAGTATCAGGTCATCGACACCAAGTCCCATAAGGTGTCCGCAAAGGGCTCCTGCGAGCGCGTCTGCTTTACCGGTGGTACCTTCACCCATGCTGCCAATGGCTCCAAGAAGGTGACCGAGAACATCGAGTTCCCCGACCACAAGGTCGCCATCGAGGTCGTCCTGAAGGACCTTGAGGCCAACGGCGTCAAGATCGAGGGCATCGGCCACCGTATCGTTCAGGGCGGTTGGTACTTTGGTGATTCCTCCCTCGTCGACGAGGACGTCCTCGCCAAGATTCGCGAGGTCGCCCCGCTGGCGCCGCTGCACAACAACCCCGAGGCCAACGTTATCGAGTACTGCCTGGAGCAGTATCCCGATCTGCCCAACGTCACGGTCTACGACACCGCTTTCCACTTCAACATGCCCGAGGTCGCCAAGACCTACGCCCTTCCCAAGGATGTTTGCGACAAGCTGCACATCCGTAAGTACGGCGCCCACGGCACCAGCTATCGCTACATCTCCAAGAAGGTCGCCGAGATGACCAACGGCGAGGCCCGCAAGGTCGTCGTGTGCCATATCGGCTCCGGCGCTTCCCTGTGCGCCATCGAGGACGGCAAGTGCATGGACACCACCATGGGCTTGACGCCGCTCGACGGCGTCATGATGGGCACCCGCTGCGGCTCCATCGACCCGGCTACCGTGTGCTACCTGCAGCGCGAGGGTGGCTACACCTTCGACGAGGTCGACGAGATGATGAACAAGAAGTCTGGCCTTTTGGCTGTGACCGGTGGCAAGACCAATGACTGCCGCAACGTTGAGGAGCTCGCCGCTGCTGGTGACCCCGAGGCTCAGCTCGCCTTCGATATGTTCGTCTACAAGATTGCCGCTAAGGCCGCCGAGATGGCCACCTCCATGTGCGGCATGGACACCCTGGTCTTTACCGCCGGCATCGGCGAGCACGCTCCGGCCGTTCGCGCTGGCGTGGCCGATCGTCTGGCCTTTATGGGCGTCAAGATGGATCACGCCCGTAATGCCCTGCGTGGCGACGGCGCTTGGTGCCTGTCCGCCAAGGATTCCAAGGTCAAGATTTTCGTCATCCCCACGGACGAGGAGTTTATGATTGCTTCCGACGTCGAGCGTATCGTCAACGGCAAGTAATTGCAAGAGGGGAGGGGCTGGACGACCGAGCGCCGTTCGGCCCCTCTTTTGCGCTCGTTGGGCGATATACTGATAGCTATTTATCAAGATATGATAACTTCTTATTAAAATGCGGCCGCCTTAAGGGGTCTGCGTCGACCGTATTGCACTGCAAAGGAGTCTCATGAACGTACTTGTTGTCAACGCCGGCAGCTCAAGCCTTAAATATCAGCTTTTGGATACCGATACCCGAGAGGTTTTCGCCAAGGGCAACTGCGAACGTATCGGTTCGGACATGGGTATCTTTGGCCACTCCGAGAACGGTGGCGCTAAGCAGACCGAGGAGGTCCCTTTCCCCGATCATCGCTCTGCTATCGCTCGCGTGCTCGAGGAGCTCGAGAAGACCGACTTTACGATTGATGGCATTGGGCATCGTATCGTTCAGGGCGGCTGGCACTTCGATGATTCCGCGGTTGTCGACGACGAGGTTATGGCCAAGATTCTTGAGGTGGCACCGCTTGCTCCGCTGCACAACTACGGCGAGGCCGCAGCGATTGAGTATTGCCGTGAGAAGTATCCGGAGCTGCCCAACGTGGCGGTCTTCGACACCTCGTTCCACATGACCATGCCCGAGGTTGCCTACACCTACGCGCTGCCCAAGGACGTTTGCGACAAGTACCACGTGCGCAAGTACGGCGCCCACGGCACGAGCCACCGCTATGAGTGGATGATGGCCAAGGAGATCCTGGGTTCGCGCTGCCACCGCCTGCTTTCGTGCCATCTGGGCAACGGTGCTTCGCTTGCTGCCATTGAGGACGGCGTGTGCCGCGACACCACGATGGGCCTCACGCCGCTTGACGGCCTGATGATGGGCACCCGTTGCGGTTCCATCGACCCGGCCACCGTGTGCTACCTCCAGCGCGAGGGCGGCTACAGCTACCAGGAAGTCGACGACATGATGAACAAGCAGTCTGGTCTGCTTGCCATCTCGGGCATCTCCAACGACGCCCGCGACATCCGCACGCGCGCCTCCGAGGGCGACGAGCTCTGCCTGCTCGCCTTCGATATGTTCGCCTACAAGGCCATGCAGCAGGCCGGTTCCATGATCGCTTCCATGGCGGGCGTGGACACCATCACCTTTACCGCCGGCATCGGCGAGAACGACTGGTCGATCCGCAAGGCCTTCTGTGACTGCTTTGAGTGGCTGGGCGTGCGCATCGACAACAACAAGAACCGCGAGGCCGTGGGCAACGGGCCGCAGGTCATCAGCGCCGCCGGTTCCGCCGTCACGGTCATGGTCATCCCCACCGACGAGGAATACATGATCGCCCACGACGTCGAACGCCTGACCAAGAACAACTAACGCACCCGTTTGCATGTAAACGAAAGGCCTCCTGAGCAACAGCTCGGGAGGCCTTTTTGCTGGCATACGGAAATTCCAGTTCCAAAGTGATCATCGCCGGCAACGCCTGCACTTTCAGCAACGACACCCATCCGTTCAGATTTTTCAGACCCAGCTCGTAGCCAAGCCGCCGTCCACCCCAGATACCCTGATTACTACGTAGCGGTAGAAGGCCGTACGGGCTAACCCCTGAAAACACTCCGCAGACCAGAAACGCCCCCGTTCGTAGCTCCGAAGGAGCAGAACGGGGGCGTTTCATTGGTCGAGGACGTTTTCAGGGGTTAGCCCGTACGGCCTTCGGGCGAGTACGTCCGCTACTCAGCCATCTGAGCCTGGACGGCGGTGATGGCCACGACGCCCACGATGTCGTCGGCAGAGCAGCCGCGCGAAAGGTCGTTGACCGGTTTAGCGATGCCCTGCAGGATGGGGCCGTAGGCGTCAGCACCGGCGAAGCGCTGGACCAGCTTGTAGCCGATGTTGCCGGCCTCGAGGTCGGGGAACACGAGCACGTTGGCCTTACCGGCGACGGAGGAGCCGGGAGCCTTGAGCTGGGCGACGGTGGGGACGATAGCGGCGTCGAGCTGCAGGTCGCCGTCGATGGCGAGCTCGGGAGCCTTCTCCTTGCAGAACTTCACGGCCTCTTGGACCTTCTTGGCGACTTCGCCGCCGGCGGAGCCCATGGTGGAGTAGGAGAGCATGGCCACGTGCGGCTCAACGTTGCCCATGAAGGTGGACCAGGAGTGAGCGGAGGCGATGGCGATCTCGGAGAGCTCGTCGGAGGACGGGTTGATGTTGAGGCCGCAGTCGGCGAAGATCAGCGTGCCATCGGTGCCGAACTGCGGGGTGTCGGTGCACATCACGAAGAAGGCCGAGACCAGCTTGGTGCCCGGGGCGGTCTTGAGGATCTGAAGCGCAGGGCGCAGGGTGTCGGCGGTGGAGTGGCAGGCGCCGGAGACCAGGCCGTCGGCATCGCCCATCTTGACCATCATGGTGCCAAAGTAGGTGGCGTCCATCACCTGGGCGCGAGCCTGCTCGATGGTAACGCCCTTCTTGGCGCGGAGCTCGGCAAACTTCTGCGCGTACTCCTCGTGCTTCTCGGCATTGCGCGGGTCGATGACGGTGGCGCCGGGAACGTCGATCTCGTCGGGGTTGCCCAGGATGACGATCTTTGCCAGGCCCTCCTCGATGATCTTGGTGGCCGCGACGATGGTGCGCGGATCCTCGCCCTCGGGCAGGACGATCGTCTTAAGGTCGGCCTTGGCGGCAGACTTCATACGGTTAAGGAAATCGCTCATGTTACTCCTTACAAGCGTTTCGCTAAGCTCCAGGCGCCCGGCTGTTCACGAATAAACCCGCTGCTAGCGGGTTTACCTTTCAATTATGTACGCCGCGGTGCTTGAGCTTTCCTTGTGTGGCAAGCTCATTATAGGACGCATTAGCGCTATAATCGCTCTGATAAATATGTCTCGAAGAATGTTCGAGAAAAGCCCAGCTAACGAGCCCGTGGCTTTTGACAAGGAGTATCGATGCAGATTACCTCAGGCCTGCCTGAAGGCTTTAACGCCGGCGCGTACGACATGATTGTCGTCGGTGCTGGATGTGCCGGTGCCGTTTGCGCCCGCCGTCTCGCCGAGACTATCGGCTATCGTGTTGCCGTTTTGGAGCGCCGTAGCCACATTGCGGGCAATGCCTATGACTGCACTGACGAGGCCGGAATCCTGATCCACGAGTACGGTCCGCATATCTATCACACCTTTAACGAGCGCGTGCACAATTTCCTGTCGCGCTTTACCAAGTGGACGGATTATCAGCACAAGGTGCTCGCCAACATCAACGGTACCCTTATGCCCGTGCCCTTCAACCATGCGAGTCTCAAGCTCGCCTTTGGTGACGAGCGCGGCGAGGAGCTGTATCAGAAGCTCGTGGAGACCTTTGGCAAGGATGTCAAGGTGCCCATTATGGAGCTGCGTAAGAAGAACGACCCCGACTTGGCCGAGGTCGCCGATTACGTCTACGAGAACGTCTTTTTGCATTACACCATGAAGCAGTGGGGCCAGACGCCCGATCAGATCGACCCCTCGATCACCGGACGCGTTCCCGTCTTTGTGGGCGATGATGACCGCTACTTCCCGCAAGCTCCCTTCCAGGGCATGCCGCAGGAGGGCTACACGGCGCTCTTTGAGCACATGCTCGACCACGATCTGATCGACGTGTTCTGCGACGTGGACGCCCGCGATCTCTTTGAGATCGACGAGACCACCGTCAAGATCGATGGCAAGGTCTACGGCGGCGAGATTGTCTATACCGGTCCTCTCGATGAGCTGTTCAACCTCGACTTGGGTGCGTTGCCGTACCGCACGCTCGATATGAAGTTCGAGACGCTCGATATGGACCAGTTCCAGCCCGTGGGCACCGTCAACTACACCACGAGCGAGGACTACACGCGTATCACCGAGTTCAAGAACATGACCGGTCAGGTCCTGCCCGGCAAGACCACCATCATGAAAGAGTACTCCAAGGCCTATACGCCCGGCTCGGGCGAGACGCCGTACTACGCCATTCTTGAGCCCGAGAACCGTGAGCTCTATGAGCGCTATCTTGAGCGCGTCCAGAACCTGACGAACTTCCACCCGGTGGGTCGTCTGGCCGAGTATCGTTACTACGATATGGACGCCGTGACCAATTCCGCCCTCGATCTTTCGGATGAGATTATCGCCTGCCATGCATAAAGTCATAACATTCGGTATTCCCTCGTATAACGCCGCCAAGGACATGGACCATTGCATCACCTCCATCTTGGAGGGGAGCAATTACGCCACCGATATCGAGATTATCGTGGTGGACGACGGCTCCAAGGACGAGACGGCCGCCAAGGCCGACGAGTGGGAGGCCCGTTATCCTGGAATCATCCGCGCGGTGCACCAAGAGAATGGCGGCCACGGTATTGCCGTCCTTTCGGGTCTGCGCGAGGCACAGGGCACCTACTACAAGGTTGTTGATTCGGACGACTGGCTTGACGGCGCTGCCCTTTCGACCATGCTGTCGATTCTGCGTGGCTTTGAGGAGCGCGACCAGCGCGTTGACCTGTTTATCTCGAACTACGTGTACGAGAAGGTTTACGAGGGCACGCATACCGCTATTGGCTACAAATTTGCCCTGCCGCGCAAGAAGATCTTTTCCTGGGATCAGATCGGTCATTTCCGCCTGGACCAGAACCTACTCATGCACAGCCTGTGCTATCGCACGGATGTGCTGCGCGAGTCCAACCTTCCCATGCCGCCGCACACGTTCTATGTGGACAACATCTACGCCTACGTGCCGCTGCCGCGTTGCAAGACCATGTACTACGCCGACATCGACCTCTATCGCTACTTTATCGGTCGCGAGGGCCAGAGTGTCAACGAGGCCACGATGGTCAAGCGTCTGGACCAGCAGTTCCGTGTGACGCGCATCATGATGGAGTCGTACCACCTGTACAGCGATGTTGAGTCGTCGCGTCTGCGCTCGTACATGATGGGCTATTTCACCATGATGATGGCGATCTGCTCGGTGCTCACCAAGCTTTCCGAGGAAGATTGCGCCGACGAGCGCCTAAAGACGCTGTGGAATGATTTGAAGGCCTACGACGAGCGCATGTATCGTCGTGCCCGCTACGGCGTGGTCGGGTTCTTCACCAATCTGCGCGGACGGGCCGGAGACAAAACCACACTCGGCCTATACCGTCTTGCCTCAAAGATCTTCAAATTCAACTAGCTGCCGAGTAATCGCTGCTGATAGGTTGACTGGGCCCCTTGGCCTTTAGTTTGCTACTGCGAACAGTCCTGCTCGCACGGAAAGCACATTAAGTGCTTTCCGGCTCGTGCGGAACTTGTATCAAACTAAAGGCCAAGGGGCCTCTGCTATAAGAATCGATTGTCAGGTTATTTGAATTTGAAGATCTTCGACGCGCGGTACACAGGGGCCTGGGCTGAAAAAATATTAGTTGGTAGTCGGTCGGAGGCGGGCGGGCATTACGTTTGTCGCGAGTTCCGCATGCAAAGAAGGCCACTTAATGTGGCCTTCGTCTTGCATAGGACTGTAGAGCAGCAAACGTAATGCCCGCCCGCCTCCGACCGACGGTCGAGTGAGATTACTTCGCAGCACCTGGGATTCCGTGGGAGGTTTTGGCGGTTTTGGCTCCGTTTACGATGGCGGTCTGTAGGGCCCTTACGGCGAGCATGCCCAGCAGGTCTAGGGGAACGGCGGCGCTTGCCTGGGCGCCCAGTTTGCCGCTGGCGAGGGTGTAGATGGTGTCGCCGTCGTTGGTGGTGTGTGTGGGGCGGATGGCGTGTGCGTAGGCGTCTGCGGCCATCTGGGAGACCTTGGTGGCTTGTGCCTTAGTGAGTTCCACGTTGGTGACGATGCAGCTGATGGTGGTGTTGGTGCGGTCGAGCGGCATCTGCATGGATCCGGCGGCGGCAAAGGCTGCGAGTTCCATGTCGACGATCTGGTCGCTATCGGCTGCGGCGCGCATGCCGGCGACCCACTCGCCGGTGAAGGGGTCGACAACGTTGCCGCAGGCGTTGACCGAGACCACGGCGCCCACCTTGATGGGGCCGAGTGCCACGGCGGCAGCTCCAAGGCCGGCCTTCATGCAGGTGGCAGGCCCCATGAGCTTACCCACGGTAGCGCCCGTGCCGGCGCCTACGTTGCCCTGTTCGAGCTTGGTGGGGGTGTGGTCGAGTGCTTCGCGCACGGCGGCGATGCCGGCCTCAATGTCGGGGCGCACGGTGGGGTTACCAAAGGCGATGTCGAAGATACAGCTGGAGCACACGATAGGCACCTGCGTGGGGCCGACGGGAAGGCCGATGCCGCGGCTCTCAAGCTCGCGAGCGACGCCGCTTGCAGCCTCGAGGCCAAAGGCCGATCCACCCGAAAGGCAGACGGCGTGGACCTTGTCGACGGTGTTCTCGGGTCGCAGCAGGTCGGTTTCGCGCGATGCTGGAGCACCGCCGCGAACGTCAACGCCGCCGGTGGCGCCCTCGGGTGCCACGATTACGGTGCAACCGGTGCCGGCCTCCTCGTCCGTATAGTTGCCATAGCAAAAGCCATCGACATCGCAGACGTCAATGGCCTCGAGCAGTGTATCCATGTTTAACTCCTATCGGTTTTCCGCCGCGCCTTGTGCCCGGTCGGGATCCGTACGGTACGCCAAAATTGTAGGCGCCGGGGGATACCCAGCGCCAGATGCAATTACGAGAGTTTTTGAATCGCGCGCGCGACGCGGGCGATGGGTAGGCCCACCACGTTGTAGAAGTCGCCCGAAATATCGTGCACGAGCATGCGTCCTCCTGTGCCCTGAATGCCGTAGGCGCCGGCCTTGTCCATGGGCTCACCCGAGGCGACGTAGTGCTCGATCTGCTCGTCGGTGAGCTCGTAGAACGTCACGTCGGTCACATCGACAAAGGACAGGCTTTCGGCGGCATGCGGGGCGGCCGTATTGCCTGCCTTAACGATGCAGACGCCGGTTGCGACCTGGTGCGTGCGGCCCGAAAGCTCACGGAGCATAGTGCGCGCCTCGTCCTCGGTTGCCGGCTTGCCCAGAATCTTGCCGTCAAAGGTGACGATGGTGTCGGCCGCGACCGTCAGCTCATTGGGCTCGGCATACTCGGCAGCAACGGCAGCCGCCTTGGCGCGTGCCAAGCGCTCGACAAGCGTGAGCGGGGCCTCGCCATCAAAGGGCGTTTCGTCGATATCCGCGGGAATCACGCGAATGTTGTAGCCTGCCTCGCGCATCAGCTCTATGCGGCGCGGCGATTGCGAAGCCAAAATCATAGTTGGATGCCCTCGGCGACCTTCTCGACGGCCTTGTCGCCGGCGAGCGTGCGCAGCAGCTCCAATGCAAAGGGGAGGGACTGTGCCATGCCGCTGGCAGTGATGATGTTGCCGTCTTGCGTGACCTTCTCGCCGGTATAGGCGCCTTCGGGGAAGCTTTTCTCAAAGCCAGGGAAGCACGTGGCGTGGCGCCCCTCGAGCAGGTCGAGCTCACCCAGGATAAACGGGGCGGCGCAGATGGCGGCGACGTGCTTGGTTGCGGCGAACTCGCAGACTACGTCGCAGACGCGTTGATCTGCGCGCAGGTTGGTGGCACCTGGCAGGCCGCCGGGCAGCACGACGCAGTCGTACTCGTCAAAGTTGATCTCATCAAAGAGCGCATCGCAGGTCACGGGGATCTGCAGCGAGCTTACGACCTCGCGCGTGGGCATGATCGAGACGAGCGTGGCACGCACGCCGCCGCGACGCATGACATCGACCATGGTCAAGCATTCAATAGTTTCAAAGCCATCGGCGGCGAGAACGGCAACGCTGGGCATGAGGGTTCCTTTCGTAAGACGGCATACAATTAGCCGTCTTATACCCCGAAGACATACGCTTGCCACGCTCGATTTCCCAATGTTTAAAAAGGCACGGGGATTAAATAATCATTCGGTACAAATTGATTATTTAATCTCCGTGCCAGAAAAATCATCGGGCGCGGCCTTGGGCAAACAGTCTAGTTGCGCTTGAGGTGGACGACGGTTTCGCAGTGGAAGGTTTGCGGGAACAGATCGACCGGTGTGATCTTGACGGGGGAGAAGGTGCCTTCCCCGACAAAGCGCTTGAGATCGCGCGCCAGGGTGGCAGGGTCGCAGCTCACATAGGCGACATCGCGCGCACTCGTGCTGGCGATGAGGTCGATGGCCTCGGGCGCCAAGCCCGCGCGTGGTGGGTCGACCACCAGGACATCGGCGTCCTGGTCGGGGAACTCGCGCACGGCATCGCCGCCGATGACGTCGACGTTATCGAGCTTGTTGATCTCCAGGTTACGGCGCAGGTCGCGCACAGCGGGGCCGTAGGCCTCGACGGCGGCGACAAAGTCGCAGCGGCGGGCGAGCGGCAGGGTAAAGGTGCCGGCACCGCAGTACAGGTCCACGGCAAGCTCGTCTTCCTGCGGGTCGAGCGCTTCCATGACAAGATCGATCAAAATCTCGGCACCCTTGGTGTTGACCTGGAAAAAAGACGGGGCAGACAAGCGCATCTGACCCTCGGCGATATTCTCGGTCCATGAGCCCTCTCCGGCGAGCATTTCGACCTTGGAGACACGGCGGGCCTTCTTTTCGCCCTTGCTCATCACGCGCACGATGCTCGTGGGATGAGCGGCGTCCGCCAGCACGCGGGAGACCTGCGAGCGCGGAAAAGAGCCTGTGGGCGTCCAGAGTGCGACCTCGAGTGCCTTGGTGCGGCGCGATGCGCGAATGCCCACGCGTTCGAGCCCCAAGTCATGGCTGCCGCTTAGATAGTTGAGTGCGCCGACGACCGATTTGAGTGCCTTGGGGAAGCGTTTGTCGAACAACGGGCACGAATCGACGGTCACGATCTTGCGAGGATCGACACCGTGCATGCCAAGGCGCACGCGACCGTTGACGACGGTCGGTTCGAGCTCGATTTTATTGCGGTAGCCCCAGTCGTCCTTGGTGTGGCAGATGGGCTGTACCAACTCATCGACCTGCTCAGGAGCGAACTTGCCGATGCGCTCGAGCGTGGAGCGCAGGTTTTGCTCCTTGGCGGCGAGCTGTGCCGTGCGTGAGAGATTGCCCCACGAGCAGCCGCCGCAGATGCCCACGAAGGGGCAGGGAGGCTGAATGCGATCGGGGCTTGGCTCCAGAATCTCGGTGGTGCGGGCACGCATGAACGACTTGCCGTCCTGTACGACCTCGGCCTCGACGGTGTCGCCTGCCACGGCGCCCTGCACAAAGACGGCCTTGCCGTTGTCGGCGTGCGCCAGCCCGTCGGCGCCGTAGGTCATCGATTCTATAGTGAGCTTCATATTCCTGCCTGTCATTCGCGTTGTTGTTCGCACCATGGTAGCAGGGAAAAGCGCCCCGCATCCGAGGCTTTCCTCAAATGCGGGGCGCTTCTACAAACTGCTTCTACAAACGACTATTTCGTCTTGCCGGTAATGAGCGTCTTAAGACCCAGGCCGATCAGACCCAGGCCCATGCGCACGCGACCGGGGCGATGGCGCTCGATGGCCTTGGTCTTGCCGGCGGGCTTATCGCGACGGGCGCTCGTCTCGGGTGCGGGCTTGGTGACCTGCGGCTCGGGCTGAGGTGCAGGTGCGGGCTCGGGCTCAATGACGGTCGCCTGGACCTCTTGGACCTTGGGTGCTGCTGGCTGCGACTCGGCCTCGGGGGCAGGTTCCGCCTCAATGACGGGCTCGGGCGCGGCGGCCTCGGCGTTGCGATAGGCACGCTCCAGCAGGGCTTCCTGCGAGTTGAAGGGTTTCTCACCCTCTGCACGCTCCACGGGGACCCAGGTGCCGTCGCTCGTGAGGCTGCGGGCCTTCACGTTGTCGCGCAGCTGCATGCCCATGTACTCGTGCACCAGGGCGCGGCAGGTGGGGTCGAGCACGGGGAAGGCAATCTCCACGCGGTGCTCGGTGTTGCGCGTCATCATGTCTGCCGAGCTCAGGTAAATCATGTCCGAGTCCACGCCAAAGGCGTAAACGCGCGCGTGCTCCAAAAAGCGTCCGACGATGGAGCGGACATGCACGTTCTCGGTCTTGCCCGGAACACCGGGCTTGAGGCACGAGATGCCGCGGATGATCATGTCTACGCGCACGCCGGCACACGATGCCTCGGCGATCTTGTCGATAACCTCGCGGTCGGTCAGCGAGTTGAGCTTAAAGAACACGCGGGCGGGCTCGCCGGCAAGGGCGCGCTGGATCTCGCGGTCAAGCCCGCGCATGATGAGCGGTTTCAGTCCGACGGGCGCCACACCCAGGAAGCGGTAGTCGCCGCGCAGGTTGCCCAGCGACAGATTGCGGAAGAACAGGTTGGCGTCCTCGCCGATGCCGGGATGGGCTGTCATGAGCATAAAGTCGCTGTAGAGTTTGGCCGTCTTCTCGTTAAAGTTGCCGGTGCCCAAAAGCGTGAGGCGCGTTAGCGCCATGCCCTCGCGATAGGTGAGCTGGCAGATCTTTGAGTGGCATTTAAAGCCCTCGGAACCATAGATGACGGTGCAGCCGGCCTCTTCCAGGCGCTCGGCCCACTCGATGTTGTTCTGCTCGTCAAAGCGGGCACGAAGTTCCATGAGCACCGTGACCTCTTTGCCGTTCTCGGCAGCATCGATCAGCGACTCGCACAGGCGGCTCTGCTTGGCCACGCGGTAGAGCGTGATGCGCAGCGAGATGCACTCGGGGTCGTAGGCGGCCTCGTGCACCAGATCCAGGAAGGGGTTCATGGCCTCGTAGGGATAAAAGAGCAGCTTGTCGTGCTGCAGCACCTGCTCGCGGATGGAGCGGGTCATGTCGATGGTGGGATTGGGCTGCGGCCTAAACGGCGTAAAGAGCAGCTCGTTGCGCAGGCGCTCGGGAATCTTGCCCTCAATGCCAAAGACGTAGCCCAGGTCGAGCGGGATATCGCAGGTAAAGACAGAGCGGCGCGAAAGCTCGAGCGCCTTGCGGATGGTCTTGAGCGTTGCCTTCTCGAGCGACCCCGAGACCGCGAGCACTACCGGCTGCAGACGCAGGCGCTTCTTGAGGATGCGCTTCATGTGCTGGCGGTAGTCCTCTTCCTCTTCGACGCCCTCGCCGTCCGGATCGATGTCGGCGTTGCGGGTGACGCGGATCAGCGCACGATCCAGCGGCTTATAGGAGCCAAAGCAGCTGTCCAGGCAGGCGAGGATGACGTCCTCGAGCAAGATGTAGGAGTAGGTGCCGGTGGGCGAGGGGATCTCGACCACGCGGTTCATCGAGGCGGGAATCTCGATAAGGCCCAGCAGGCTCTCCTCGTCGGTGGCGCCGTCCAGACCACAGGCCAGATAGAGCGCGCCATTGCGTAGGTTGGGGAAGGGGTGGCGAGGATCGATGACCAGCGGCGAGATGACCGGCGACACGTAGGCCTGGAAGTAGCGGGTTACAAAGGTGCGCTCCTCGGGCGTAAGCGAATCGATGCGGGCGCGGTGAACGCCCAAGGTGTCGAGCTTGCCCTCGATGCTCTTAAAGATGGACTCCCAACGGGTAAGGAGCCCGGGCATTTCGGCCATGACAGCATCGACCTGTTCGGAGGCGGTCATATTGCTCTTGTTGTCGACAGGTTGCTTTTTGAGCTCTGCCAGATCGGACAGGCCGCCCACGCGCACCATGAGAAACTCGTCGAGGTTAGACTCGAAAATCGACACGAACTTTAGACGCTCGAACAGCGGAACGGTCTCATCGAAGGCTTCGTCAAGCACACGGTTGTCAAAGCGTAGCCAGCTGAGCTCTCGGTTCTGCGTGTACGAGAAGTCGCGAGGCGGTTTGCGCAGCTTTGCGGCGGCTTGCTTTTTTTCGATTTTGCTCGGCATATGCATCTGTCCGTTCAGTCCCCGCAGGGGACGGTAGCCTAACCCTATTCACTATTGTCTCAATTTAGTCGACTTGTGGCACGGACGTATTGTGCGAACGGTATCTTTACCTACTTCTTACGCTGACAAGTCATAGGACTGACGCCCTGCTCGTCTGCAAGCGGTCTATATCCTCACTCAACTGGTACGTAAGTGTGAATAAGAATGATGGATAGCTGAATATCATTGAATGCAGGCGGAAACGTAAACAAACATCATTTATATACATAAAACCGATTTAGCTATGCAATTCTGAATCAAAAGTTTAGAGACGCAATCGCAAATGGTTTTTAAGAAAAAAGAGCGTTTACCTTAGAAAAGTTACTTTAGAACGCCGAAGTACATCATGGGGGAATCACATGCGATATACCGTTCATCGCACTTTGTTGACCGTTCGGGGGCGAGGTGGAATTGCGGGTGGAATTTGGATATAACTAGAGCTGTCAGCAAGCAGTGCCCGTTACGGAAGGGCGCTGAGAGATTCGGCCGAAAGGCCCGAAAGAAAGGTAGGAGGCCATGACGAAAGGTCTGCACGTGCCTTCCGAGATCGGCAAGCTCAGGAAGGTCTGCCTGCACCGTCCCGGCGACGAGCTCCTCAACCTGCCGCCCGACGAGCTCGAGCGACTCCTGTTCGACGACGTCCCGTTCCTGGAGGTCGCGCAGCAGGAGCACGACACCTTCGCCCAGATCCTGAGGGACCAGGGCGTGGAGGTCCTCTATCTCGAGAACCTCGTCGCCGAGGTGTTCGACCAGGTCCCCGGCGCCCGCGCCGAGTTCACCGACCAGTACATCGCCGAGGCAGGCATCCGCGGCCAGCACATGCCGCAGATCGTCCGCGAGAAGCTGG
>NZ_JBBNLN010000009.1:0-73859 GCF_040092445.1 Collinsella sp. CLA-ER-H11
AAGCCCATAAGGAGGGCCTACGAGGCATGGGTCGAGGCCGGACTTCCGCTCGATTGGGACAGGCAGGCCTTCGAGGCCGAGCGCAAAATGGATTCTAAAAAACACCTTGCCAAATAGGAGCGTCAGACCAGAAGTGGCCCCGTTCGTAGCTCCGAAGGAGCAGAACGGGGGCACTTCATTGGTCGAGGACGTTTTCAAAACCAAGCCCGGCCCCGGCCGGACAGCCCACGAACGCTACAAGTTCTTGACACCCATCGCGCGCATGGCGTTCAGGATGGCGATGATCGCCACGCCTACGTCGCCGAACACGGCAAGCCACATGTTGGCGATGCCCAGCGCTGCCAGCACAAGGATCAGCAGCTTAACGCCCAGCGCAAAGATGATGTTCTGCCAGACGATCGTCATGGTCTTGCGTGCCACGCGGATCGCGCGGGAAATGTTGGACGGCTTGTCGTCCATGAGCACGACATCGGCGGCCTCGATCGCAGCGTCAGAACCCATAGCGCCCATGGCAATGCCCACATCGGCGCGCGTAAGCACGGGCGCATCGTTGATGCCGTCGCCCACAAAGGCGAGCTTACCCTTGCCACTTTCGGCCGCGAGCAGCGCCTCGACACGCTCGACCTTGTCGCCTGGCAGGAGCTGCGCGTGGAACTCGTCGAGCCCCAGCTGCTTTGCCACGGCGGCTGCCACTTCCTCGCGGTCGCCCGTGAGCATGACGGTGCGCTTGATGCCGGCGGCGTGCAGGTCGCGAATCGTTTGCTCGGCATCGGCCTTTATGGTGTCGGCAATTACGATATGGCCGGCGTACGTGTCATCGACAAGTACATGGAGGATCGTACCGACGACCTCGCAATTGGGGGCGTCGATACCGGCCGCAGCAAGCATCTTGGCATTGCCGACGACGACGCGCTTGCCGTCGATATTTGCCGTCACGCCATGGCCCGCGTCGTTGGTGGAGTCGCTTACGCGCTTGGGGTCGAGTTCGCCCTGGAAGGCGGTGCGCACCGACTGCGCGATGGGATGGTCGGAGAATGACTCAGCGTGGGCTGCGACCTCGAGCAGCGATTGCTCGGTATAGCCCGCCTCGGGGTGCACCGCGACGACCGAGAACGAGCCGTTGGTGAGCGTGCCGGTTTTGTCAAAGACGACGGTGTCCACATCGGCGAGCGCCTCGAGGTAGTTGGAGCCTTTGATTAGAACTCCCAGCTTGGACGCACCGCCGATACCGCCAAAGAAGCTGAGCGGGACGCTGATCACGAGCGCACACGGGCAGCTGATGACAAGGAAGGTCAGGCCGCGCAAGATCCAGTCGGACCAGGCGCCGGTGACCAGGCCGCCGCCGAGCGCGAGTACCGCGGCCGCGCCGGTGACGGCGGGCGTGTAGACGCGGGCGAAGCGCGTGATGAAGTTCTCGGTACGCGCCTTCTTTTCGCTGGCGTTTTCTACGAGCTCCAGGACGCGCGCGACGGTGGATTCGCCAAAGGGCTTGGTGGTGCGCACGTGGACGAGGCCCGTCATGTTGATGCAGCCGCTGATGATATCGTCTCCGGTTTTGGCCGGGCGGGGGACCGACTCGCCGGTAAGGGCGGCGGTATCGAGCTGTGTCTCGCCTTCGACGATGACGCCGTCGATGGGCACGCGTTCGCCAGGCTTGACGACGATGACGGTGCCGACGGCGATGTCATCGGGGAAGATCTGCTCGAGTGTGCCGTCGGGTTGCTCGACGTTGGCATAGTCGGGCGCGATGTCCATCATGGCGCTGATCGACTTGCGGCTTTTGCCCACGGCGTATGCCTGGAACAGCTCGCCAACCTGATAGAACAGCATGACGGCGGCGCCTTCGGCCATGTGCGGGTCGGTATCGGGGAAGAGCACCATGGCAAACGCGCCGATGGTCGCGACTGCCATGAGGAAGCTTTCGTCGAAGGCCTTGCCGCGGCGGATGTTATTGAACGCCTTTTGGAGCACGTCGTAGCCGGCAATTAGGAACGGCACCAGGAATAGCACGAAGCTGGCGTAGATGTCACCCGGGGTGCCGAATGCGGCGGTAAGGGTACCGAGCTCGTCGAGGGCGTACACCACGGCAAAAATGCCCAGCGCTACCAGGATGCGGTTGCGCTTATGCTCGAGTGACTCTTTCTTCTTGCGCTTCTTCTTTTTCTTCTTGGGGTCGGCGGTGGCCATGACTCGTATCCTCCCATTTGAACGTATGAACACTCGCTCATATAATTTCGCGAGCAAAGGCCGCGGCAATCGCGGCCTTGCAGGTTGGCGTAAACCTGGGCTAGAGAATGATCTCGCAGTCCGGCTCGGCGTCGGCCGTAAACTCTACAACGCGGTTGAGCACCTCGTCGAACTCGGCGTCATCGGCCTCGAGCGTCAACTTCTGGGTCATAAAGTTGACGGACACGGATTTGACGCCCTCGAGCTTGGCCAGCTCGTCCTGAAGCTCACGCGCGCAGTTGGCGCAGTCGATCTCGTCGAGTTTAAACTGCTTTTTCATGGTGGGTTCCTTTCTCTGTATTTGCGGCTTGGGTGCAGGCCGCGCTGGTACCGTGGTTGGTCGCTATTCGCAGATGTGGCTCATGCCTTGGTTGAGCATGGTGTAGACGTGGTCGTCGGCGAGCGAGTAGAGGATATTGCGCCCGTCGCGCCGGAATTTAACCAGGTGCGCCTGCTTGAGTGTGCGCAGCTGGTGCGACACCGCGGACTGCGAGGTTTCGGTCGCTTCGGCGATGTCTGCCACGCAGAGCTCGCGGCCCATGAGGGCGTAAAGGATCTTGATGCGCGTGGTGTCGCTGAAGACCTTGAACAGGTCGGCGAGGTCGTAGAGAAGCTCCTCGTCGGGAAGGTCCTCGGGCGAGCAGGTGGTGGGGATCGCGGGTTCGGTGGCCTCGATGTCGGGTTTCGTTTCATCAACGCGGATGCTCATTGCAATATCCTTTCATATGAACATGCGCTCATATAACTTGCTTTCGATTATATGAGTGTATGTTCATATGTCAATACAATTTGCGTTAATTTCGATGACTGCTTGCCGCCTCTGCGATTTTCTGTGGGTTGGGAGACATCGACGCAATGCTCGCCAACATATTTCGAGATGTTCGGCTAGCATGCTAAGAAAGCCACCTTGAGAAGCATTGGAACTGTTCATATTTGTACTTTATCGTGTCAAATACCGCGAGAATCAGTTCTTCCTCTACGGGAGTTTCTGCAGAATCAGTTTTATCTAAAGTTATATTGAGCTTTGCTGCAGCCAATCTGGCACATCGGTGGCCGAATAAGTCGAAAAATGTAGGTGGACATCCGCAGAGATCGCCTTTAGAAGAGCGAATTCTCAATTAGATCAATAATCGTGTCGTCTTCCGTGCGGTTTTCATCGATTTTTGCGAACATGTCGCATTCCCAAGCCCCATTGATTTCCTCAGCAAGGGCCCCGACGTGTTGCATGTCGTCGGGTTCGGGCACATCGTTGATGCTCGGGTCATCAGCTTGCGGATATTGGCTTGCAATTTCGCGCTTGGCGGCCTCTTCTTCTTTGAGTGTCTCCAGGACGCGGCGACCGTATTCGAAGTAGCGCCGCAAGACAAATTGACGAAGAGTTTCTTGCAGGATGGCGAAGTTATCCGGGAGTCGACCGGGCCATATCTTCTCGCGAATGCGAATCGCTTCCATGACCCGTTTAAAAGCGGACTGCTTGAAAAACGAATGACGATTAACTGTGATAACGGCATATCCCATGTTTCGCAGCGTGTTTCGGCGCTCCTCGTCAATTGATTGCTGCTCGGGTTCGTCGTGGTAAAAGCCGTTGTATTCGATATCGGTCATCGAATTTTCGAGCAGCGCGTCGAGGTAGAAAACCGTCCGTCGCGTTAGGGCGGCGTATCTTTTGGGGACTGGGATCGGATAATCCGTTTTGATAGCGCGTATGGCTAAGCCACCCATTGACTTGGGCATTGTCAGCATCATGACAAACGCCGTTTCGAGTGGGGAGCGACAGCCTTCGTGTACATAAGAAAGTGCCTTAAGTGCTTTATTAGATCCACGATACCCCGGTGCCTCTGAAAAGAAGGCTCTGAGCTCTTCAACGCTGGTTAGGGCTGGGCGCTCGCGATATTGAGTTTCGTCGGACGTTCCAAGCGCGTAGGAGCCGCAGATTTCAAAGTAATACTCAACGAGCTCCGAAAGGTTGAGGTCGGCTGTTGCTTCTAACGCGCACAGCTTGATATCGACGATGTAGACGTTCGGCTCGAGTTCTAGGTAGCTTTCTGCATCAAACGTATAGCGCGTGCAGTGGCAGATGCAGCCCTTGCGGTGCCTTTTGGCATTATTGGAAAACGTCAGCACATGGATACGTTCAGAATCGACATTCTTTCTGTTGAGCCATGCTCGTGCCGCTTCCAGGTCGGACGTGGTCGGCGCAGACACCCTGATCTTTTCCATAGGTATGGGACCGGTCGCGTAGCTTGCGAGCGAGTTGGCTGTTTGGTATACAGCGCGTGCCGTGGTATGTGACAGAATGATTCCCATACGCGCATGATGGCATAGCGGACGCCGCATACGCCCGAAACTTCGGGCAACGGTATTGGGGCGCGGCTTATCTTCTGCGAACGGTGGGTTTTTGAGCTGTCGTATTGAGGGAGCAGCTTTGGCTGGGGAGGTTTCTGCCGGCTGCCCCTTTTTGATGAACTTTAGTTGCGGATTCGTAGCTTCTAAGCGTTTTTGCCGACCGCTCAGATGCCTCACCAACATAATTTGAGTTATTCGGCCTTATCCTATACAAATGGTGCGATCGCAACGTCCTATTCGAATTGATTCAGGTAGATTTATGGGGCTTGGTTGCGAAATTAAGGCGATTTTAGCTTCGATTGCGGTTCAAGGGGCCTTGACTAGTGGTTCAGCTGGCCGAACAACTCGAAAAATGTAGGTGGGCCAACCTGCCGACTATGTGAAGCACGCGTATTTGCTCGTTTTGATGAAAACTAGGGTGCAGCCATAAGGCTGCGCCCTAGTTTACTGCGTGTCGGTGTGCCCAGACGGATTGCGCTGTGCCTGGCAGGCGCTCCCGCAGATGGATCGGTTATTTCGCGAATAGGTTCTTGAGGTTGAACTCGGCTTGGACGGTGCGGAGCATGAGGTCGGTGTCGTCCAGGCCCAGATGCTGCTCGTTGGCGTCGGCGGCGAGGGTTCCACGGCGGCGCGCCCAGTTCTCGAGCGCAGCGGGGGCGGACTCGCGGGGGAGCGAGCGCACGTCGGCGTCCAAGCTGCGGCAAATCTGGCGCGAGTCGATGACGATAATCTTACCCGCGCGGCGTGCCTCGGCGTAGCCGTCCAGGTGGATCTTGAACCAGCTGTCCTCAAAGGCGGCGTTGTGTGCCATGTACGGGTACTTCTTCATAAGCTTGAGCAGCTGCTTTTGCAGCTCTTTGTTCTCGCGGAAGGGCGTTTTGCCGTCGATGTCGTCCCAGGTGATGTGGTGGATATTCGACAGTGGCACATCCTCGCCGCGGTAGATATCGGGCAGGCCGCAGTAGTGTGCCTCGGCGTCATGCGGCACGGCGTCGCTGGTGAGATCCATGATCTCCCAGCCGACGTTGATGATGTAGCCGCGCTCGGGTGCACGGCCGGTGGTCTCGATGTCGATGCCGAGCACCGTGCCCTGGATAGGCTTGCGGGCGTACGCCACGCCGAGCGCGTCGCGGTCGCCGCGGATCTCGCGCATGACGGACGCGGCGGTGCGCTTTTGCATCTTGCCGATGGCGGCGCAGGTGTCGGCATCGGACAGACCGCGCGAAAGCGTCGCGGGCGTCACGTTGCGTAGACGCGCCTCGCCGATCTGGTCGCACAGGTCGCGGTTGCGGTCGGCCAGGTCGCGCACGGTGGCAAAGTCGAAGCCGGGGTCGCCCTCAGCGGTAAAGTACTCGGTTTCGAGCACCTTGAGGGCCTCTTCGCCCTTCTGGCGCTCGGACTCCATGGCACCGTGATCGCCATAGATAAACATGGGGATAAACGGCTGGCGCTCGTATTCGAGTGCTTGCGAAACGTTCATAGGATGCTCCTTGGACGGGCCGCGTCGCGCGGCTCGGGGTTACTGAGTTGTGGCGAGATGATAGTTTACCATGGGCAACTATTGGCACCGCGCCCGGGACAACTACAATACCCTAGTTGACCGCTAGGACTTTTACAATGCTGCCGAAAGACACGAAAGGTTCCATCCGTCATGGATTTACTGATAGATATTCTGCTCGATGCCGGCAAAGACACGCTCTCGCTGGTGCCGTTTTTGTTGGTGACGTACCTTGCGCTCGAGACGCTCGAGCATGTTGCGGGCGACCGCGTTAACGGCGCCATCAAGCGCGCTGGCGCTGCGGGCCCCGTGGTTGGCTCGTTGCTGGGCATGGTGCCGCAGTGCGGCTTTTCGGCAATGGCGGCCACGCTGTACGCCGGTCGCGTCGCGACGCTGGGTACCCTGGTGGCGGTGTTTCTCTCGACCTCCGATGAGATGCTGCCGCTGTTGCTCGCCGAGCAAGTTCCCGTGCAGACCATGGCGATGCTTCTGGCTTCGAAGGCGCTGATCGCGCTGGTCACGGGCTTTATCGTGGACGCCGCCATTCGCGGCCTGCGTCGTAACGCTCGCGCACATGCGGCGATTCGCCGTACCGTGCTGGGGACCGCTGCTAATCCGGCTCATGTGAACTGCGCGCACGACGACCACACTGGCGGTGACATCATCGACGAGGTGGCCGAGGCGGGCGTGAGCGCCGATCACATCCATGAGCTGTGCGAGCGCGACCATTGCGGTTGCGATGAAGACGAGGACGAGCACGAACACGGACATGGCCACGATCACGGTCATGAGGACGAGCATGAACACCATGATGGCCACGGTCACTCCCACTCTCACGAGGGCGCGCCCCTCCTGTCGATTATTCGCAGCGCCATCTCGCACACCGTGCAGGTATCGGTATTCATTTTTCTGGTGACGCTGATTCTGGTCGCCGTGCTCGAGACCTTCGGCGAGTCCGCGATCGAGCAGTTCCTGCGTGGCAACGAGACGCTTGCGGTCCTGGGCTCGGCACTCGTCGGCCTGATTCCCAACTGCTCGGCCAGCGTCGTCATCACGCAACTGTACCTGGAAGGCGCGCTGCAGCTGGCCCCGATGCTCGCCGGCACGCTCATCTCTGCCGGTGTGGGCTACCTGGTGCTGTTCCGCACCAACCGCAGCGCCCGCGAAAACGTCCTGTTCCTGATCATGATGTACGTCATCGGTGCGGGCTGGGGTCTTATCCTTTCTGCCTTTGGCCTCTAAGTAGATGCTTGGGGCATGCCGTAAAAACTGGGGCATGCCGTAAAATCTACCGCCATGACCTGGGCGTTGGATGCGTGTCAATCGCCAAAGCAAAAAAGCAGATTTCCGGACATATCCCAAAAATCTACCTTGGTTAGCGGAGCAGTTCGGTGAGGTTGCGCTTAAAGCGGGCGCGGTCTTCGCTGGTGAAGGCTGCCGGCCCGCGGGTGCGACCGCCAGCGCGACGCACCTTCTTTTCTTCGTGACGAATAAACAGCTGCATGTCGATGTTCGCCTTGTCGTACACGCGCCCGCGCACGCCGATGGCGGCGGCATCGCGGCCGAGCACCATGCTCGCCAGGCCAATGTCCTGCGTCACGACCACGTCGCCCGCCTGCAGACGCTCGACAATGGCAAAGTCGGCGCTATCGGCGCCCACGCTCACATCGAGCGTCGTGACCCAAAAGCCGCGTCGCGCGTGCTCGGCATCGCGCGGATCGTCGCGGCGAATGTGCCGCTCCAGGTTCTGCGTGCTGTTGCCGGCGATAACCACGGCGACGCCCGCCCGCCGCGCGCAGTCGATCGACTCACGCGTGACAGGGCAGGCGTCGGCATCAATAAACAGCGTTCGCGGCATCTAGTGCACCAGCTTGCCAAAGCGGATAGCACGAATAATCAGCGTCACGCCAAACACCAGGAGCGCGGCGCCGCTAAAGATGACGAGCATCTTTGCCGACCACAGCGGATAGATAAACACGAACATGCCAGCGATGATGGAGAGCGCGCCGCTCAGGATGGCGAGGGCGCGGTTAGACGAAAGCTCGGACTCCAGAATGGACATGACTCCTTCGACGATCCAGCCAAAGCCGGCCACGACCACCACGAGCGTGGTGAGCGTCGCGGTCGAGAAGGCCTGATTGCGCAGGATTATGACGCCGCCCAGAATGATGAGCAGGTTGGAGATGATGCTCGTCACGCGCCAGCCGGCGGGCAGCAGCGGCTCAAAAATGGCGGTGAACAGCCTAATGGCTGCCGTGATTATAAAGTAGAAGCCCAGGACGGTCGTCAGGAAGACGAGGGACTTGGCGGGCGCAAACAGCAGCGCGATGCCAGCGAGCAGCGCGATGACGCCCGTGATGGCATAGATCCAGCGCACGGCCTTGATTGCCTTGCCTGCCATGCTTTTCTCGTCAAATCCAAACAGATTCGACTGCTGGTCGTCGTTCTTAAAGATGCCCATGAGGTCTCCTTTCCGCGTGGCGTAAGCCGCGATCGTTACAACCAGTATCGCCTAAAGGCGCTGACGTATGGGTCGGGGAGGGCGAAGTGTAACCCAAAGGTCCCGATTTGTTTTCGTTGTTCCCTGTGTCGCGATTTTCTATTCAACAGATGTAGAACATTGCAGCTCTGTTCGTTATTGCCTACGTTTTAGGTTAGATTTTCCTAAGAACAATTGGCTTGTATTGGGGGTTCCTATGAACGAAGCTATTCCCGCGGCGCCGTCGAGCGCGGAGTCGATGGCAAAGCAAGGTTGCGAAAAGCTTGGCTTGGACACGTTTGATGCGCTGGTTCGTCGCGCCCGCACATGCCGCCGTTTTGATGAGTCCATGCGCGTGCCGCGCGAGTTTTTGCTCGAGCTGGCAGAGCTGGCACACTTGGCTCCCTGTGGCGCCAATGCTCAGCGCCTACGCTTTCATGTGGTGAGTGGTGCCGAGGACTGCGCGCGTGTGTTTGACGAGCTTGCATGGGCCGGCGCGCTCAAGGACTGGCCGGGCCCTGCCGAGGGCGAGCGCCCGACCGGCTACATCGCGATTCTGGCCGAGCGCACTGTTCTAGGTAAGCCCGCCGCGCCCATCACCGAGGTCGACACGGGCATTGCCGCTCAGACGATGATGCTCGCCGCTCGTAGCGCCACGCCCGAGGTGGCGGCCTGCATGTTCAAGGCCTTTACGCCCCGCGCGATCGACGCCATGGGGCTCGACGGCGACGAGTATGAGCTCAAGCTGATCATGGCGTTTGGCGTTCCGGCCGAAACGCAGGTGATCGATGCGATCGATTCCAACCCCGATGGCTCTATTAATTACTGGCGCGACGAGGCGCAGGTGCATCACGTGCCCAAGCGTCCGCTTGCCGACGTGCTGGTGTAGTTGCGCGCCATTTCGGCGCAATCCGGCGGCAAAACCACCACAAAGGTGCCTGTGCCCTTTGTGGTGGTGCGAGGGGAGGGCATGTGGCAGATTTGTATTTGGTGCGGCATGGGCAGACTGAGCTCAATGTGCAGAACATTTTGCAGGGTGGGCACGATTCGCCGCTTACGGCGCGCGGGCGCGAGCAGGCGCTGGCGACGCGCGCGGCGTTTGAGGTGTGCGGTATCTTCTTTGACCATGCGTATTCGTCTCCGTTGGGTCGGGCGCGCTACACGGCCGAGCTGATCGTTGGCGAGGACCTTCCCATAGAGCTGGTCGACGATTTGCGCGAGTGGCGCCTGGGCTCGCTGGAGGGCACATCAAATCGCGATATGCCGCCGCAACCCTGGGGTGATTATCCGGTGGCCTTTGGTGGCGAGTCTGAAGTGCAGCTCCAGTCGCGTATGGTCGCGGTGCTGTCGCGCATCATGGCCAGGCCGCAGCACGACTGCGTGCTGGCGGTTTCCCACGGCTCAGCCTGCCAGGAGTTTCTTGAGTATGTGACTGGCAGGGGAGAGCTACCCGACAACGGAGCCGTGCTTCATTTTGGCTATTGCGACGGGGCGTTTTCGCTCCTTGATTGGTAACGAACGAAAGGACCCCTATGAATAAAGATCTGTATCTGGTCCGTCATGGACAGACGATATTCAACCTCAAGCGTATCATTCAGGGGTGGAGTGACTCGCCGCTTACGCAGTTGGGTTGCGACCAGGCGGCGCGCGCCGGCATGTTTTTACGTGCGTGCGGCATTGAGCCCGATCATGCCTACACCTCCACGCTTCATCGCACCGAGCAGACTATCGCCAACCTGTGGCCGGGCTTGGCGTACGAGCGCCTGGACGGTCTGCGTGAGTGGTTCTTTGGCGACTTTGAGGCCGAGCGCGTGATGCTTATGCCCGAGCGCCCGTGGCGAGATTTCTATCGTCAGTTTGGCGGCGAGAGCCAGATGCAGGTGCGCGAGCGCATGGCGGCGACGATAACCGATCTTATGCGACGTCCGGACCACGAGTGCGTGCTCGCGGTGAGCCATGGCTCGGCTATCAAGGAGTTTTTGGACCACGTGCGGGGCGCGGCGGCAGACGAGCGCGAACGCGTGCCGGGCAACTGCTCAGTGCTGCATTTTGCGTTTGACGATACGGCCGATACGTTTGAACTTGTCGAAGTCTTTACGCAGGAGGATTACGCGCGCGAGCTGGGGCTTGAACCACTTGTGGCGGCAGCAGGCCCGCAACGGGGATAACGCGAGCGTGGCGGCACGGGTCGCTGGCATAACTTCTCGACGCAAAAGGGGCGGAGATGCATGTACCTGCTGCATCTCCGCCCCCTGTTTGTTGAGCTGCCGATTTTTGTGCTGCGCGGTCTGGTCTTGCTAGAACCGCGCGACTTGGTGCGTGAGCAGACCCGTCGGAACCTGCGGTGCGCCGCCGCTGGCCTGCGCAGCGGGGAAGAGCACGGCAACGGTAAAGTTGAACGGCTCCTTGCCGGTGTACGTTCCGGCGGAACGGGCCTCATCGGCCAGGAGCTGTGATGCCTCGACTAGTGCGGCAGCGTAGGCAGGGTCGTCGGCCAGTGCCGGCTCCGGCGCCTGGTCGAGCATGGCACGGATGGCGCCGACGGCGTCCTCGCGCTTGACCTCCCACACGCGGTGCGTAATACCCGCGGGGTCGGTGACGGCGTAGAGCGAGGCGCCCTCTTTGGCAGCGCCCAGGATGATGTCCATGACGGGCGACGCCTCGTAGGCGAGCGACACGGGGCGCGGCTGCACCTTGAGCTCGGCGATCGCGCGCGCGGCGGCGGCCACGTCGGCGCTGGCATCGCCCTTGCCGCCCGCAAGTACACTCGTCGGGCAGATCGCCACGACACCCGTCACACGTCCCGGCTCGCCCGAGCATTCGTACACGTAATACGCCGCACCCGGGTCCTTGAGCATCAGACCATCGGCAATGGCTCCGCGCAGAGCATCGTTGCCGCTCATGATGCTGTCCATTGCAGGCAGCGCCTCGAGCACGCGGTCCTGAGCCGGGCGGATGCAGGGAAACGGAAGTGCTTTCATGGGCGGTCCTAACGCACGAGTCGGTTTGTTCGCGGCTTATTATGCCCCAACCTGGCCGCTCGCGTCCCAGAGCACGTTATCGGCGAGCGCGATTAGCACCTGCTGACAACGAACGATATCGGCGTGGGGCACATATTCGTTGGGCTTGTGCGCGAGCGCGAGCGACCCGGGACCGTAGCTCATGCAATTGCGGTTACCTGTCTTGCCGGCAATGACGGCGGTGTCGGTGTAGCCGGTAAAGAAGCCGACGGTCGTGTCCGCGTCCGTCACGTCATCGGCGGCACGCTTGAGCGCTGCTAGAAGGGGAGAGTTCGGGTCGCGCTCGATGGCGGGGCGGTCGCCCGTCACGGTGTAGCTGCCATGGCAACCGGGAACGGCGGCTTCGGCGACGGCGATGGCCTGCTCTACCATGCGCGTCGCGGCGGCCGTATCGGTCGGCGGGGTCAGGCGCATGTCGACCCAGACTTTGGCGCGGTCGGGTACGACGTAGGGGCGATATCCGCCCTCGATTTGGCCAAACGTGATGGTCGAAGGCCCCAGCTCATTATGCACGGGCAGCGCCGCAAATGCGCGGCGAAGCGAGCACACGACCTCGGCCATGGCGGCGACGGCATCCGCGCCCTTCCAGGGCTGGCTCGCATGCGCTGTCACGCCAGCCATTTCAATCTCGAACCACGTACGCCCCTTGTGCGCCACTTGAATCTGTCCGTCGGTGGGCTCGGTATCCAGCACCCATTCGCGCGAACCGACCCAGCCGGCATCGATGGCTGCCTCGGAGCCTCGCATAAAGTCTTCCTCTTCGACCGAGCAGATGAGCGAAAAGCCGCGGCGGGGCAGCGCGCCATCCGTCGCCACGCGCTCGAGCGTATGGACCAGTGCGGCAATGGCGCAGGCCAGGCCACCCTTCATATCGCAGGCACCGCGGCCATAGAGCTTGCCGTCGCGCACAACCGTCCCGAGCGGCGGAATGTCCGCGTCCCAGCCATCGCCCAGCGTAACGGTATCCATATGGCAGATATAGACGAGTCGTGGCTCGTCGCTCAGTCCCGGCACGGTGACCATAAGGTTGCGGCGCCCGGGCAGCACCTCGAGTTCCTCAACCTGCACGGCATGGAGTACCGGATGGCTCAGCTGCGCCAACCGTTCCTCAACCAACGCTTTGATATAGCGCTCAATCTCGTCCTCATACGCACCCGGGTCTGAGCTGTCGATCCGCACGAGTCCTTGCGTAAGCCGCCAAGCAAAATCTGTATCAACCATAGGCACCTCACAGATAGTTAGGTCAACATACAGATTGTATGCCAAGAAGCGGCTCGGTGCATTTAATGGAGCGCTCACAAAAACGGGGCGCCTCTCGTGCGAAAGGCGCCCCGCGGGCATTCAATGTCAGTGACGGGCAGGCCACATGGGGAACTGCCTGTCAGATCAGCCGGCGCTATTTGATTACGCGCACGCGATACATCGACGGAATCTGCTTAAGCGCCTCGATCGTGCTGCTGTTCAGGTGCTCATCGGTGTCGAACATGGTGTAGGCGTTCTCGCCGGCGGACTCGTTGGTCATGCGCTGCACGTTGGCGTTGTCCTTGGCCAGGATGGCCGTGATCTGGCCGATCATGTTGGGCACGTTGGCATGCAGGCAGGCAATGCGGCTCGCGGCGCGCGCCTTGCCCATGCTGCAGGCGGGGTAGTTGACGCTGTGCGCGATGTTACCGTTCTCCAGGTAATCCTTGAGCTCGCTGATGGCCATGTCGGCGCAGTTGGCCTCGGCTTCGCCGGTGCCGGCGCCCGAGTGCGTGGTGATAAACGTATTGGGCATCTTGACGGTCTTGGGCGTGGCAAAGTCGCAGCTAAACCAGCTGAGCTTACCCTCGCGCAGGGCGGCGTCGACGGCGTCTTCGTCGATGATGGTCTCGCGCGCGTAGTTGATGAGCACGGCGTCGGGTGCCAGCAGGTTAATCTGCTCGGTGCTGATCATGCCGATGGTGTCGGCCTTGCTGGGCACGTGTACGGTGAGGTAGTCGCAGCCGCGGCAGAGATCCTCGAGCGTGCCCACACGCTGCACCTCGCGGCTCAGCACCCACGCGTGCTCGACGGAAATGAACGGGTCGTAGCCGTAAACGTCCATGCCCAGGTCGACGCAGGCGTTGGCGACCTTGGAGCCCACGTTGCCCAGGCCGATGACGCCGATGCGCTTGCCCTTGAGCTCGCGGCCCACAAAGGCCTTCTTGGCCTTCTCGGCATCGACCTGAATCTCGGGGTCGTCGGCGTTGTCGCGCACCCAGTTCATCGATTGCACCACGCCGCGGCTCGAGAGCACCAGCATGCCTAGGACGAGCTCCTTGACGGCATTGCTATTGGCGCCGGGGGAGTTAAAGACGACGACGCCCTTCTTGGCGTACTCTTCGACGGGGATGTTGTTGACGCCGGCGCCGCAGCGGGCGATGGCGCGGATTCCCTCGGGCAGCTCGTAGCCGTGCAGGTCGGTTGAGCGCATCAGAATGGCGTCGGCCTCTTCGGCGGTGCTCACAAATTCGTAGCCTTCGCCAAACTCGACTTTGCCGTCTTTGGTGATGTCGTCGATGGTCTTAATCTTGCGCATGAAAAACTCCTTAGCTGGTTTGTTTAAAACAAGTGGTTTGAAGTGGCTGATCGGCCCGCGTGCTGCGGGCTAGTTAGATCGCTGGCTCAAACCGTGCTGCGCTTCGAAGTCCTTCATGTACGTGGCCAGTGCCTGCACGTCCTCCATGGTTACGGCGTTGTAGACGCTGGCGCGCATGCCGCCGACGAGGCGATGGCCCTTGACATTTTGAATCTGGTGCTCTGCCGCGCCTGCGACAAAGGCCGCGTCGAGCTCGGCGTCGCCGGTGCGGAAGGTGACGTTGGCGATAGAGCGGCTGTCGGCCTGCGTGGTGCCATGGAACAGCTCACTTTGCTCGAGCAGGTCATAGAGCAGATTGGCCTTGGCCCAGTTGCGCTCGGCCATGGCGGCAAGTCCGCCGGTCTCCTCGACCCAGCGGAATACCTTGCCGCACACGTAGATGCCAAAGGTGTTGGGCGTGTTGAGCATGGAGCCCTTGGCGGCCTGGGTCTTAAGGTCCATGTACTGCGGCGTCTGCGCAAAGGCGGGGCCATCTGCGATGAGATCGTCGCGCACGATGACCACGGTCACGCCCGCGGCACCGGCGTTTTTTTGCGCGCCGGCGTAAATGAGCCCGTAGCGCTCAACGTTGAGCGGCTGCGACAAAAAGCAGCTCGAGACATCGGCGACCAGCGGTACGTCGCCGCAGTTGGGCAGCTCGTGGTACATGGTGCCAAAGATGGTGTTGTTCTGGCAGATGTAGACGTAGTCGAGCCCGTCGCCTGCGGCCTCGGCGGCAATGCGCGCGTTGATGTCGGCCATGGTGGGTATGCGGTCGAAATTGGTGTCCTCGGAGCTCGCGAGCAGTACGGCCTCGCCGTACTTGGCGGCCTCCTTGTATGCCTTGTTGGCAAAGTTGCCGGTCACGATGTAGCCGGCGCGGCCGCGGCGCATGAGGTTCATGGGGATGCCCGCAAACTGCAGCGTGGCGCCGCCCTGCAAAAACAGGACGCGGTAGTTGTCGGGGATGCTTAGCAGGCGACGCAGAGTTGCCTCGGCGTCGTCGATGACCTGCTGGTACATGCTAGATCGATGACTCATCTCGAGCACGGACATGCCGCAGCCGCGGTAGTCCATCATCTCGTCGGCGATCTCGGCGAGCACGCTTGTAGGCAGCGCGGCCGGGCCAGCTGAGAAGTTGTGCACACGTGCCATCTTCTAGTTCCCCCTTGTAGTCGTTTGGACGTTCGGGATACTTTAGCACAGTGGAGCGCCAGGCGCGACCGCATCACAGCAAAACCCGAGTGCGCCGCTATGATTTACAGGATGGTTACATGGGGGAGGGGTGCTTTACTCCTCAGGCAAATCCAAATCTGCGAGCGAAGGCATGAGGTTCTCTAGGCGCTTGATCTCTTCGCCGCAAATTAGCTACCTCCTGGTCACTACGACGCCAGCGTGGCGATGACGGCTTCGTCGCCGGCGTATATTAGGGTGTTGCCGTCGGGGATGATCGTCTGGCCGTCGCGTTTGAGCATCACGACGATAAAGGGATGCTTGCCTTGCGGCACATCGCGAAGACGCTGGCCGGCCAGGCGACCGTGGGGCGTCACAGTGACCTCGCGCAGCGTAACTTCGGCACGCTCTTCGAACGTCGGGGCGGCCATCACCAGCAGATCGCCTTCCTCGATGACGGTATCGCCGTTGGGCAGCACCGGGTGCGCGCCGTCGCGCAGCACCAAGACCACCAGCATGTTCGTTGCGCTACCAATATCGGCGAGCGAGCGTCCGGCAAACGGATGGCCCGCGCCCACCTTGAGCTTTACAAACGACATGCCGTCCTCGTCGCGGTAGTCGTTAAAGGTACGGCGTACGTCGCCGGTCGCATCGATCATATCGAGCTTCTTCGCCACCGCTGGCAGCAGCGAGCCCTGCACCACGATGCTCGACACGGCAATCACAAACACCAGGTCAAATAGGTCGTGTCCGCCGGGAACGCCGGCCACCACGGCAAAGAGACTAAAGACGACCGAAGCTGCTCCGCGCAAGCCCGCCCAGCTTACGAGCGCGACCTGGCGGGGGCTCGTCTTAAAGGGCGCTAGGAGCACGCAGGCGGCGATGGGGCGGCCCACAAAGAGCATAAACGCCATGAGCGCCAGGCCCGGCAGCAGCATCTGCGGCAGGCGTGCGGGCGTTACTAGCAGGCCGAGCAAGAAGAAGATCGTCATCTCGGCCATCTCGGTGAGGGTATCGAAGAAGTGCGCCATCTCGACCTTGCCGGTGATGTCGCTCGCACCCAGCACAATGCCGGCCAGGTACACGGCCAAAAATCCGTTGCCGCCCAGGTAGCTCGGCAGCGCGTAGGCGACGATGGCCACGGCGAACAAAAAGATGGTCTGCGCACCTTCGGCCGTTGCATGTGCGCGTTCAATCAGGCGGCCCGCCGCCCAGCCGAGGGCAAGGCCCAGGCCCGCGCCCAGGATAATCTGCTTGGCCAGCAGTGCGGGAATGTTGATGTCGCCGCCGGCCGCGAGTGTGGCGAGCACGGCGGTGAGCATGTAGGCGACGGGGTCGTTGGAGCCCGATTCGACCTCGAGCAGCGAGTCGGTGCCGCCCCTCAGCGAAAGGCTGTGCTCGCGCAGAACGCTAAAGACGCTGGCCGCGTCGGTGGACGCCACGACCGATCCCAACAGCAGGCCGCCGATCCAGTCGAAGCCCAGCACAAAGTGGGCGAACACGCCGGTGATGCCTGCGGTGATGACGACGCCGAGCGTGCTCAGCAGCACCGCCGGCGCGGCGACGGGCTTGGCGCGGTCGATATTGGTGTTAAAGCCGCCGTAGAACATGATGAACAGCAGCGCCGTGCTGCAGACGGTTTCGGTGAGTGCGTAGTCGCTAAAGTCGATATGCGTCGGGCCGTTGACGCCCAACAGCATGCCCAGCGCGATAAAGATGAGCAGGGTGGGGAAGGGGAGCTTTTTGCCGACGGGTTTGATGGTCAGGCACAGAATAATGACGAGGCCGATAAAGAGAAGAATCTGGTTCATAGGGAGTGTCCGCTCCTGGGTGGTTGGCGTGGCACGGTCAGTTGTCTGCGGTTATTTGTACCCAAAGATGGTGGGTTTATGGGGTTGGATTGCGGGCATGCGCGATATCGTCATAGACGGCTGCCGTCTTTGCCTCTGCTCGGAAACCCTTTCCAGCTTTATTGCAACGGAGTACAATGGGTAACGTTTAAGTTCAACTTGAAGTTTTAGTTGCGGCACCGGGCTTCGGCCGCAATGCAAGGAGAGGCGTACCATGGCGATCTATGTGACATCTGATGCTCACGGGCACGTGCGTGCGCTTGACGAGGCCCTGTCTAAGATCTCGTTGACGTCCGACGACGCGCTGTACGTGCTGGGCGACATGATCGATCGCGGGCCCGATCCGGTCGGCGTTATTAAGCTCGTGCGCTCGCTGCCCAACGCCCACGTGCTCAAGGGTAATCACGAGCAGATCATGCTCGATGCCATCATTGGCCAGGATCCGCTCGATGCCGAGACCTGGGATATCAACGGTGGCTGGACGACGCGCGAGCAGCTCAACGACATAGAATTTGAGGCATACGAGGAGCTCGTGCGATGGATGGCCGCGCTGCCGCTCTACGCGGTGACCGAGACCGAGGAGCGCCCGTATCTGCTGGTGCATGCTGGAATCGAGATGAAGGCGGCGCGCGCGTTTTTGCTTGAGCATGGCGTCGATTGTGCCGATGGCGTTGGAGCGGTGGGTGCCGATCGCGAGCTGCTGCAGCAGATGCTCGCGGTGCAGTCGTCCGATGACCTGCTGTGGATTCGTCATGGCTATTGGGATGCGTCGACCGGGCTGCTTTCTGCCGAGGGCAAGGGCCCGGTCGTGGTGAGCGGTCACACGCCCACGGTATCGCTTGGGCGCTATTGCGAGGTCGGTGGTCTGGCGGGGCTCGATGAGGAATCGGGACGCGGGCAGATCGTGCGCTTGGGCGGCGAGGACACTGCTGGTGTGCCCGATCGCATCGACATCGACTGCGCCGCCGCCACCGGCTCCGAGTTCGGCCGCGTGGGCATCCTGCGCCTGGACGACGGGGCGGAGTTCTACGCGAACATCAACCCGGGCGAATAATCGGTGCAAGTGGTAGCTAATTTGGGACGGGACTTTTTTGACTACTTTTGCCCTTCTGCCCGCTAATTGACTTCTCTCGGACGGGGATTAAATAATCATTTGGCTACCCGCTGGCTAAGTGAGTAGACTTTTTTGGAAATGCCGAGCACCCAACATATTTGCCTCAATAAAACCGCAGGTCACAGACTAGTGCTCTGTCGGTGTGGTCGGGGATTCGGTAAAAATCTACTCACTTAGTTTTACGTGATGCATATTGTCTTCAACGAGACCCCAGCCGGGGCGATTCCATCGCAAATTCCGGTGACCGGGGCAGCTAATTAGGCGCCGTACGGATTCCGGTCCCTCTCTATGCGTTGGCGGATGCGGCGGTACTCGATAATCAGCAGCACCAGGAGTAGGGCCATGATGGCTAGGTAGCTCACCACAGCGCCCATCAGACCCAGCAGCTTAATCAGGATCACCGGCAGCACCACGCTTACGGCGAAGCAGATCAGGTAGATCTTGGTGACGTCGCCAGCGTGGCGCAATACCGTGATGATGGCGTAGATAAAATCGATGGCCGCGGTGACGCCGCCGGCGACGACCATCAGCAGCGCCAGCGTACGGTAGCGTTCAAAGCTGAGACCGTACATAAAGCTCATGAGGGGAATACCGGGACCTGCCATAAATGCGGCGCACACGCCGGTGATGACCACGATCAGCGCCATAACGGCAACAATAATCAGGTCAAAGCGACGACGCTTGCGAGGATTAGCCCAAATGCTCGACAAGCGCAGGAGCTGCGGTTTATAGACAAATCCAATGCTCAACAGAATAGCCTGAGCTGGAAAAAACAGGGCATTAAAGTACAACTGGTATTTGTAGGCCAGTGTTCCTTCCATCACAAACTTGGGCATGCTCTCGATAAGATTGAACAGGAATAGCGCGCCAAAGAGTGGGGCGCACTGGACAAACAGGTGGCCGACCTCGCGCAGGCTTACGCGGCGCGATTTTTCGGTCTCGAGCAGGGCGAGCGGCGCGGTGACCAGCACGAGCGAGGCGATCGCGGCGATGCCCATGGCCATGGCCGCGATGGGCATGCTGCGCGTGAGGAACAGCGCCACGCTGAAGACCGCGATGACGCCGACGGAGCGTAGCGTTTGGCTCATGCCAGCCAGGTAGAGCTTGTCGGCCTGCTGCAGGCGGCCTTCGTACACGTCGGCGACGCCGTCGATGACCTTATACAGGTAGACGCCCAGGCCGATCGTCGCCATCTGCGTGTCATAGCCGCGGGCGCTGCTGTACATGAGGCCGCAGCCTAGGGCGAGCGCTCCGCAAAGCCAGCGGTTGAGCTGGTAGGAGGCAAAGGACGTCTTTTCGTCGATGTCCGAGACCTGGAAATTGCGCACGCCGTAGTTGCACGCGATCATGATGAGCGTGCCGGTGACAAAGGCGATGGAGAACTTGCCGGCCTCCTCGGCGCCCACGAGCTGCGTCGACACAATGGTGAGCAGCGGAAACGCCATGCCCCATACGGCGGTGCCCAGGGTGTTCCAAAGATAGTCGCGACTGGTGGCGTGCTCCTCGTATTCCGCTTCCTGCATGGAGAAGCCGCCGCCGTAGACGGCGCCGAGCAGACGGTTCCACCAAGCGTTGACCATGCGGCGGACGGGGCCGGGCTTGCGATCGCGTTCGCGCCGGCGACGTGTGGCTTGGCTGCTATCGGGCCCGCCGGCGTTGCGCTGACTCAGCTCTTGGATGCGTGCGAGTTCCTCGGCAGTGTGCGAGGCAGGGAAGAGGCCGTTCTCGATGCGGCCGCCCTGGGCCTTCGCGGCGCCGTCTCTCGATGCAGCGGGGTTGGAGACGCCGTTGCGGCGGGCGATGGCGCGGCGAATGCTATCGAGGGGCGTGATGCTCAAAGCGGAGTCCTTTCTATTGCTGCGCTTTAGTATAGACGCGACGGTGTTCGTTCGTGTTTTTGAACGGATTGTTCAATAATTTCGGCGGGCGGCTGTAATTTGTCGGTAAACGTGCGGTATCCTGTTGAAGTTTTGTGACACCCCCGATGCCGCCCACGCGGTACCAAGAAGCTTCTACCTATGGACGTCGCCGCATTCTTACTGGCTCTTGTGCCGATTATTTGGCTGGTCGTGATGCTGCTGTGCTTTAAATGGCCAGCTTGGAAGGCCGCTATCGGATCGTTTGTCCTTTCGTGCTTGCTTGCCTTCGCATGGTGGCACCTGCCGGCAGCGCAGATCGCGACCGCCTCGCTCGAAGGTTTTTTGATGGCTCTGTGGCCCATCGTCCTGGTGATCATCGCCGCGGTGTTCACGTATAACCTGTGCGTTCGTACGGGCGCCATGGACGTGATCGGCAGCATGATCACCTCCATCAGCAGCGACCGCCGTCTGCTGGCGCTGCTCGTGGCTTGGTGCTTCGGTGGCTTTATGGAGGGCATGGCCGGCTTCGGTACCGCTGTCGCCATTCCCGCCGGCATGCTCGCGGGCCTGGGCTTTGAGGCCGTGCCTGCCGTGCTCATCTGCCTGCTGGCCAACGGCGTGCCCACGCCCTACGGCTCCATCGGCATCCCCACGGTGTCCGTTGCCGACCTGGTGGGTTTGGATTCCCTTCACCTAGCGACCGTTCAGCTGGTGCAGCTCGCACCGTTCTTTGTGGTGATGCCGCTATTTATTGTGCTGGTTGCGGGCCGTGTTGCCGATGACCAGGGCAATGCCGCGAGTGTGGGCGAGCGTCTGCACGGTGTTGCCGGCGTGGCGTTGCTCTCCGGCGTGTCGTTTGTCGGCGCGGCTCTGGTCGTTGCCATGTTTGTGGGCCCCGAGCTGGCCGTGGTCGTAGGATCCATCGTTTCGCTCGCGCTGACAGCTGCGCTTGCCATGCGTGCCGAGAAGTCGGGGCATCTGGACGCACGCTTCCATATGAATATCGAGGCCGGCGAACAGCTCACCGTTAAATCGGCGCTTTCGGCCTGGTCGTGCTTCATTCTGATTTTTGTACTGCTGCTGGGTACGTCCAACCTGGTGCCCGCCGTGCATGCCGCGCTTGCGCCCTTTGCAAGCCACGTGCAGGTGTATTGCGGCGAGAACCCCGGTACGCTTACGTTTTCGTGGATTAACACGCCGGGTGTTTGGATCTTCCTGGCCGCGTTTGTCGGCGGTGCCATTCAGGGTGCTTCGCCACGCATGATGGGCGAGGTGCTGGCCGCGACTGTGAAGCAGATGATGCCGACGGTGATCACGATGCTTTCGGTGCTGGGCTGTGCCAAGGTGATGGGCTATGCGGGCATGATCTCTTCGATCAGCGCGTTCTGCATCGCCGTCGCCGGCGGTCTCTACCCGATTCTGGCTCCGTGGATCGGTGCGGTTGGTGCGTTTGTGACCGGCTCGGGCACGTCCTCGGGCATGCTGTTTGGCCCCATTCAGAGCCAGGCTGCCACTGCGCTGGGTGTGAGCGACTACTGGATGGTCGCGTTGAACGCCCTGGGCGTCGCCGCCGGTAAGATGATCTCGCCGCAGACCCTCGCCATTGGTCTTGCCGCCGTGCTCGTGCGCGGTAAGGATGCCGAACTCCTGGGCGCCGTCCTGCCCTACGCCGCCGGCATGCTGGTCCTGATGAGCGCCATAGCCATGCTCGGCCAAGGCCTGCCGCTGTAGTCGGCACTTAGGGACGTTCCTTATGTGCCGGCACTCTGGGAACGTCCCTAAGTGCCGGCATCCGGGGACACTCCTTGAATGTTGTCTGTTCAAGAGTGTCCCCAATGACTAGTCGTTTAAAAGCGTCCCCAATGACTAGGCCGCTTGCCTGCGATTTTTGACCGTTGGGCGGGCTTGCCGCCCTTGCCGCAAAAACGTTTTTGCATATCGGGTACAACGGGCTTTACGTGAGTAAAGTGCGCGTCGCGTCAACGTGTCGCGTTTTTAAAGGAGGCCCCATGCCTGGTGTTACCCCTGCAGAAGTTCTGTCCAACTTTGGTATTACGCTCGTTGAAGATCCCGCCGAGAATCAACCCCGTCTGCTGGTGGACCTGCCGGCGGCAGAGCTTGTCGAGCACGCTATTCGTCGCAAAGAGGGCCGTATGGCTTCTAATGGCGCGCTCGTGATCGAGACGGGGGAGCGCACTGGTCGTTCGCCCAACGATCGTTTTATCGTTGACACCCCCGATGTTCACGACAAGATCGCCTGGGGTGCGGTCAACCGCCCACTGTCCGTCGAGAGCTATGAGGCCATCAAGGCCGGCATCGTCGACTATCTCAACGAGCGCGACGTGTTCGTCACGCGCGGCATGGCGGGCGCTGACCGCAACCACACGCGTCGCCTGCTTGTTGCCTGCGAGCGTGCCAGCCAGGCACTCTTCATTAAGCAAATGCTCGCCCGTCCGCTCGCCCGCGAAATCGCGCGCACCGGCGAGCCCGACTTCTGCGTGCTCGCAGCGCCCGGTTACCAGTGCGATCCTGCCATCAAGGGCCTCAACTCCAGCGCCGCCGTGGTCATCAACTTCCAGGAGCGCGTGATTTTGGTCGCGGGTACCGGCTACTCCGGCGAAATCAAAAAGTCCATCTTCAGTGTCATGAACTACCTGCTGCCTGTCGAGGACGACGTGCTGCCCATGCATTGCTCGGCCAGCATGGATCCCGTCACGCACGAGACCGCCGTGTTCTTTGGCCTGTCCGGCACCGGCAAGACCACGCTTTCGGCCAATCCCACGCGCCTGCTGATCGGCGACGACGAGCACGGTTGGTCCGACATGGGCATCTTCAACATCGAGGGTGGCTGCTACGCCAAATGCGAGGGCCTGGACGCCTTCCACGAGCCCGAGATCTTCAACGCCGTCCGTTTTGGCGCCATTTGCGAAAACGTGGTGCTCGACGAGAACCGCAAGCCCAACTACGACGACATCTCGATCACGCACAACACGCGCGTGGCCTATCCCGTGGAGCACATTCCTAACGCGTGGACTAAGGGCATGGGCACCACTCCGAGTGTCGTGCTGTTCCTGACTTGCGACGCTTTTGGCGTGCTGCCGCCCATCTCGCGCCTGACGGCCGACGCCGCCATGTACCACTTTGTGACGGGCTTTACGGCTAAGATTCCCGGCACCGAGGTCGGCGTCACCGAGCCCACGCCCACGTTCTCTTCGCTGTTCGGCGAGCCGTTTATGCCGCTCGACCCCATGGTTTACGCCAAGATGCTTGGCGAGCGCATTGCCGACGGCCGCACGCGCGTGTACCTGGTCAACACCGGCTGGATCGGCGGCGGCTACGGCGTGGGTCATCGCATCGAGCTGGCCTACACGCGCTCGCTGGTCGCGCGCGCCCTCGACGGCACCATTGAGGACAGCGAGTTTGTGCACGACGATATCTTTAACGTCGACATTCCCACTACGTGCCACAGTGTGCCCGACGGCATCCTGGTGCCGCGCCAGTACTGGCAGAGCACTGCGCGCTACGACGAGGCCGCGCACAACCTGGCGGTGATGTTCGAGGAGAACTTCGAGAAGAAGTACTCGCACCTGCCCGAGTCCGTCAAAGCTGCCGGCCCGCACGCCCAGGTGCCCGCCGAGGCCCGTCATCGCGGCCGCGGCCTGCTGGGACTCCGCCACTAGCGTCGCCTCAGACCCAAAACCACCACAAAGGGGACAGGCACTTTTATGGTGGTTTTGCTCGCGCGGATGACTCAGGTTACAATACGCCTGACATATCGCCCCCTTCTCCGGATGGGGGCAGCGTAAGCGCTCTTGTGGCGGCACCGTAGGACTTTGAAGGTGGCCGCTGTGAGGGCGCTTTTTGCTTAGACGCCCCCGCTCGGGCGCACGCTATGAAGGGAGAGCATATGAAGAGCTTTATTGCCGAGGATTCATTTTGGGAGCTGTTTCCACAGGCGGCGATCGGCGTTGTGGTCGTAAAGGGCATGAAGCCCACGGCTCAGATTCCCCAGGATGACGTGGATGCAATCGCCGCGCTGCTTGACCGCGCCAATATCGATGCGGAGCGTCACCTGACGAGTGATACCATCAGCGAGAATGCGCCGGTTAAGGCATGGCGCGAGGCGTATCGCCTGTTCAAGACCAAGAAGGGCGCGCGTTGCTCAGTTGAGAACCTGCTCAAGCGCGTGCTCAAAGTCAAGCCGGTCGGCCACATTACGCCGGCGGTGGATATCTACAACACGATTTCGTTGACTTATGCGTTGCCCGTTGGCGGTGAAGATTTGCATGCTATTGAGGGCAATCTGCGCCTGGCGGTGACCGACGGCGGCGACGCGTTCTTGCCACTTGGCGAGGAGGCAGATGATCCGACGTTGCCCGGTGAGCTTGCCTATATCGATGATGCGGGCGCCGTGTGCCGTTGCTGGAACTGGCGAGATGGCGTTCGCACGGCGCTGTCCGACGATTCGGCCGACGCATTTCTGGCGATTGAGTGCGTGGAGCCCGAGCGGATGGGGGATTGCCAGGCTGCGATCGATCGCCTCGCTGAGTTGCTCGAGCGCTATCTGGGAGCGACGGTCGTCGTTAAGACGCTTGTAACCCGCGACAATCCCTGCGTGGAGCTGTAGCGGCGCCTAGAACCTATTGATGTCCCAAACCACCACAAAGGTGCCTGTCTCCTTTGTGGTGGTTTTTATGTTGATGGGTTAACAAATGGGATATTTGGGTATGCGGGTTCGGACATGCGGCTAAGATGTTTACCCGTTAGCATCATGCAAACGAAAGGCGGTCGTCTCCCATGCAGCAGAACGACGAGACGCGTTTTGAGGATTTTGTCGGACTGATCAGCGGGCTCTACAAGGAGATTCAGCGTATCAAGACGTCCGAGGGCGCAAGGCTCGGCCTTAAGGGCTCCGACGTCATGTGCCTGTATTATCTTGAGCGCAGCAAGGACGGCCTGACTGGCGCCGACCTCGCCCGCATGGCCGGCGTTACCCGTGCCGCCGTTTCGCGCACACTGGCACATCTGGAGGAGGGTGGCTACGTCGAGGTCGACGACTCGGGCGATGCTGCCGTCAAGTACCGCGCTCCTGTTCGCCTGACTGCCCTGGGCGGCGAGAGCATGAGCGAGGCCGATCGCATCATTCGCGAAGTTCTCGACACCACCGGTAAGGCCATGGGCGTGGAGCAGCGCGAGCAGATGTACGCGTCGCTGCGTACGATCCTCAACACTCTGCGCGAGATCTAAGGCCGCCAAGGCATTTGCTTCCCATTAACAACTGCATAGTCCCGTTTGAGCGCGTATACCGTGCCGGGGCATTGCTGTCAAAATTCCCCGCGCGAGGTCCGCGCAAGAAAGGATTCGCTATGTCCGTCCGCATTATTACCGATTCCGCAAGCGATATGTCGCCGGCCGAGCACCCAGCACTGGCCGTTTTGCCGCTGTCCGTCACCTTTGGCACCGATGTGTACATGGATGGCATCGACATCGATCACCAGCGCTTTTACGAGATGCTCGTGGAGCGCGATGAGCTGCCCAAGACCGGCCAGGTCAACCCGTACGCGTTTTCGCAGGCCATCGCCGAGGCGCGTGAGGCCGGCGACGAGGCCGTGATTATTACCGTGGGCGCTAAGCTTTCGGGTACAAATCAGAGTGCCCGTACCGCACTTGCCGAGGCGCCGGGCGGCGACGTGTACGTGGTGGATAGCAATAACGTCACTCTGGGCGAGCGTGTCCTGGTCGAGTATGCCCTGCGCCTGGTGAACGAGGGCCGTAGTGCGGCCCAGATCGCGGCGGCCGTCGAGGCCGTCCGTGACCGCGTGGTCGTCATCGGCCTGCTCGAGACGCTGGAGTACCTGGTGCGCGGCGGTCGTCTGTCTGCTGCGGCCGGCGCCGTGGGCACGCTGCTCAACGTAAAGCCTGTGGTGGCTGTCGAGGACGGTCTGATCGTGCAGCTGGGCAAGGCGCGCGGTTCCAAGAACGGCCGCAACCTGCTGAACCAAAAGGTCGAAAAGGCGGGCGGCATCGACTTTTCCATGCCGCTGGCGCTCGGCTATACGGGTCTTTCGGATGCGGTGCTCAAGAAGTATATCGAGGACAGCGCGGCACTTTGGGCTGGCCACACCGAGGGCGAGTTGCCCGTTCACACCATCGGCGCCACCATCGGTACCCACGTAGGCCCTGGCGCCGTAGCCGTAGCCTTCTTCCAGCCCGCCAACTAACCGACCTGCCATAAACCACCACAAAGGTGCCTGTCCCCTTTGCGGTGGTTTATGCTTTTCAGGGTAGAAGGGAGCGAGCAATGGCGTCTGAGGGCTTTTTTGAACGGGTGTACGAGGTGGTCGAGCAGATCCCCGAGGGGATGGTCGCCACGTATGGTCAGGTGGCGCTGCTTGCCGGTCGACCACGAAGTGCGCGGTATGTGGGGTATGCCCTGCATAGCAATCCGCGCCCCGGCGAGATTCCCTGTCACCGCGTGGTGTTTGCCGACGGGCGCATATGCGAGGGTTTTGCTTTTGGCGGTCCCGATGCTCAACGTGAGCTTTTGCTAGGGGAGGGTGTGGCGTTTAAGGACGACATGCACGTCGACCTGGCCGTCTGTCGTTGGCCTGCCGGACTCTAACAGCTCTGCCGTGGCCAGAACCACCACAAAGGTGCCTGTCCCCTTTGTGGTGGTTTTCTGTTTCAGGTTTACCGGGGCTAACTTATGGAGAAGCTATGGCGGCGGATATTGATCCTGCAAAGTAAACCACGGTGAACTATATTGGTTTCAGCAACGGAGCAGGCAATAGGCGATGAAAAAGCCTGCCCTGTTGAGTTTGATTCGCATCCCTCCCCTCTGTGCGATTCAACGGTGTACTTCGGGAACGGGCCCGCTGGCAACTGACTGCCGGCGGGCCCGTTCCCGTTTATCAGGGAAGTGCAATGGGTAGATCCGAGTCGGCCGGGCACCAAAAAAGGCGGACGCCGTAGCGCCCGCCCTATAGCAATCGAAAGCTCATGCCCGCAGATCGGTCTAGTACACCATGCCCATGGCGTCCCGAACCTCGGCCAGAGTCTGCTCGGCAATCTCGTTGGCACGACGGTTGCCCTCGTGCAGGACGTCCTTCACATAGTCCAGATCGTTCTCGTAACGCTGGCGACGCTCGCGGATCGGCGCGAAGTACTCGTTGACGGCCTCGGTCACGTACTTCTTGAGCTGGCCGGAGCCGCCCATGCCAATCTCCTCGGCAATCTCGACCTCGGAACGGCCGGTGCAGATGGCGGCCGTCGAAAGAAGGCCGGAAACGCCGGGGCGGTTCTCGGGATCGAACGTGATCATGCGCTCGGAGTCGGTCTGGCTCTTCTTGATGCGCTTGGCCGTCTCCTCGGCGGTCATCGAGATGTTGATGGCGTTGCCGTAGCTCTTGCTCATCTTGCGACCGTCCAGGCCGGGCAGCAGCGGGGTCTCGGACAGCAGCGCGTCGACCTCGGGGAACACCTTGCCGTAGCGGTTGTTAAAGCGGCGGGCGATGGTGCGGGTGAGCTCGATGTGCGGCAGCTGGTCGCGGCCGACGGGCACCACATTGCCCTTGCAGAACAGGATGTCGCAGGCCTGGTGCACCGGGTAGGTGAGCAAAAGGCCGGTGAGCTCGTGCCCCGAGGCCTCCATCTCGGCCTTGACCGTGGGGTTGCGCGCCAGCTCGGCCTCGGAGACCAGCGACAGGAACGGCAGCATGAGCTGGTTTGCGGCGGGCACGGCGGAGTGCGCGTAGATCATGGTCTTGTCGGGGTCGATGCCGCAGGCAAGGTAGTCCATGACCATGTTGTACACGTTGTCCTGGATGTGCTCGGTGGTGTCGCGGTCAGTGATGACCTGGTAGTCGGCGATGAGTACGTTGGTCTTGGCGCCCATGTTCTGCAGCTCCACGCGGCCCTTGAGGGTGCCAAAGTAGTGGCCCAGGTGCAAGCGTCCGGTGGGGCGGTCGCCGGTAAGCATGGTGAACTTCTCGGGCGTCTTGGCCAGGCCCTCGCGAATGGCGTTGCTCTTTTGCAGCGCGACTTCGTAGCTGTTTTCGTTTGGCATGATTGCTCCTAACGTATGTTCATGGCTCAAGATGATAGCGCGTTTATTGGAGGGGCGGGGCATAAGTAGGCGAGGGGTGGGAGAGGGGTGGCTTGTGCGATGGGCGAGGCGCGGCTGCGCTTGGCCAACGGTGCCCGCGCGCATCCTCGGCAGCTTATCCTAGAGCTTGTGGTGGCGCTCTTCTTTGCGCTCCTCGGCTGCTTGCTCTTCCTGCTTAAAGGCGGGGTCGTCGGGGGTTACCAGCTCGTCTTCGTGCGTTCGCTTGTTGTAATGGTGGCGCAGCACGGGCTCAAACAGGTGCAGGCGCTTGGCGAAGGCCGCCGAGCCAATGGCGAGCACGGTAAAGATGAGCACGCGCATGGGGACCTCGACCTGATTGATGGCCGCGGCGCCGGCCGAAAGCAGTATGCACCAGGCGTAGATGAGCAGTACGGCTTGCTTTTGGTTGTAGCCCTCTTGAATGAGGCGGTGGTGGATGTGGCCCTTGTCGGCCTGTCCAATGCTAATGTGGGCGCGCTTGCGGCGCACGATGGCGCTAAACGTATCGATGATGGGCACGCCGGCCACGAGGAGCGGGATGATGAGCGAGGTGAGCGCGGCGGTGCGGCTCACGTTGAGCAGCGAGATGGAGCCCAGCGCAAAGCCCAGCAGCAGCGACCCCGAGTCGCCCAAGAAGATGCTCGCGGGGTTGAAGTTATAGTGCAAGAAGGCGAGGCACGAGCCAAAGAGCGCAATGGAGAGCGCGGCGGCATCGATGCGGCCCGAGAGAACGGCCATCGAGAACATCGTGAACGATGCGATGCCGCAGATACCCGTCGCCAGGCCGTCAAGGCCGTCGATAAGGTTGATGATGTTGGTGAACGCCACCAGGTAGATCACGGTAATGGGGTAGGCGAGCCAGCCGAGCATAATCTCGCCGGGGGCAAACGGGTTGACGATGACGCCGATTTTTAGGCCGCCTACGCAGGCGATGAGCGCGGCGAGGACCTGGCCGGCCAGCTTTTGCTTGGGCTTGAGCTGGTAGATGTCGTCGATCGCGCCGGTCGCAAAGATAACGGTAAAAGAAAGCGCAAGGATGGGGTAACTGATGTGCAGACGGGGGTGGGGCACCAAAACGGGCGGCCAACCCAGGTACCAGGTGCCTAGGATTTGCACAGTGCAGGCGACGACCAGGCCCAAAAACACCGCCGTTCCGCCCAAACGCGGGATGGGCTTGGTGTTGATGCGGCGCTTAGAAGGATAGTCGACGGCGTCGAGCTTGATTGCCAGGCGCTTGACCAGGGGTACCGTGAGGAAGGTCGTGATAAAGGCCGCCGCTGCCACGCATAGGTACGGTATGTAGCTCGGGGATGAAGCCATGAATCTAAAAACCGCCAAGCGTCGAAGGAAAAGGTCAGAAGAACGCCATGCGCAAAGGGCATAGCCGAACCATAATACTCGACCAAGGGGGGTGCATGGAATTGCACGCAGCGATAATCACGCGCTTACCAGATATTGGGATGTTGTCGATGGCTTGTCGGGATGCCGGCGGGGATCCATATGGACTGTAATGGTGATTTTCGGCAAAAGAAAACCACCCCCCACGTTACGAAAATGAACCCACCTAAAACAGGTGGGTGCCCTCATCGACTGTTCCAGCGTCCTTAACAACGAAGGATACCTGTACTAGGTACGACTGTGTGGGCTCCCTAAATAAACGCGACGGTTCACCCAGTTGCTCCGCGGGGGGCGGAATACCTACATCATAAAGCGGCACTTTATTGATTCCAGTCTTGACATTACAAAAATCGTGTCGGACGATTACGGCGCCTTGGGCTCGAGCCGTCTGTGGGGTTGATCCCTTTACGTTTGAGCTGCTGAATCGTTGTTTTGGAGCATGGTTTTATGCCGACGTCGTTGACCGAACTTTTTTCGCCCGCCTGCCATTTGTGTCCGCGCCGTTGCGGTGCGGCGCGCGATGAGGGCGCGCACGGCGTCTGCGGTGCTAACGACACGCTCAAGGTGGCCCGCGCCGCGCTTCATATGTGGGAGGAGCCGCCTATCTCGGGCGAGGCCGGTTCGGGCACGATCTTCTTTAGCGGCTGCTCGCTCAAATGTATCTACTGCCAGAACCACGAGATCTCGACCGGCAATTTTGGCCTTGAGATTTCGCCTGAGCGCCTGGTCGAGATTATGCTGGAACTGCAGGACCAGGGTGCCAACAACATCAATTTGGTGACGGCGACGCACTATGCGCACCTGTTGCCTGCCGCGATTGCCGCGGCACGGGCGCGCGGACTGGTTATCCCAATCGTCTACAACACGAGTGGTTACGAGCGCGCGAGTGCCGTGGCGGCGCTGGGCGACCTGGTCGATGTGTGGCTCACCGACTTTAAATATGCCGATGCCGGGCTTGCGCAGTCGCTCTCCCATATAAAGGATTACCCGCGTGTGGCCGTGTCGGGTCTGGCCCAGATGGCGCGCGAGATCGAGCGCCGCGGGGGAGAGTTGGTGGACGAGGACGGGCTTATGAAGCGTGGCATGATCGTGCGTCACCTGGTGCTTCCGGGGCATGCAGACGATTCGTGTCGCGTGCTGGACCTGGTGTGGCAGACGGTGGGCGACGTGCCGATCTCGGTTATGAACCAGTACACGCCCAATGCGCTCATGCGCGAGCAGGGCGGCGACCTGGCACGCGCCGTGACGCGTGAAGAGTACGAGCAGGTGCTCGACCATGCCGACGACCTGGGTTTTACGACGATGTTCTGGCAAGAGGGCGGCGCGGTAGACGAGAGCTTCACCCCGGCCTTCGACACCACCGGCGTCCTCACCAGCGCAAAGTAGAGCGCACGCTGATGATTTTTCTGGGACGGGGATTAAAAAATCATCGAGAGGATCGCCTGTTCGAAAAGTTGTCAAAATAGCCGCGTCCCAAAAAGACTGGTTATTGGGCGTTGACAGTTGGCGAGCCGTAGGTAAAATATCGACTTGTCCTGGGGACGTAGCTCAGTTGGGAGAGCGCTGCCGTCGCATGGCAGAGGCCGAGGGTTCGACTCCCTTCGTCTCCACCCATGGATTTGATAAGCCGCTGACATTGTGTCGGCGGCTTTTTTTAAAAGAAAGGGCTATATCATGGCCGAGCTTGAGTCCCAACCATTGTCCGACGAGGAGCGCGCCGAGTTGGAAGAGCTCCGCGCTGAGAAGGCCCGCCGCGAGGCTCGGGAAGAGGCCCGTCGCGAGCGTGAGGAGCTGGCTGCCCTGCGTGCCGAGCGTGCGAAGGCCGAGGAGGCCGCCGCGAACGCCGCATCCGCATCGGCGCCCGCGCCCGCACCCAAGCCCGCTGCTGCGAAGCCTGCACCTGCCGCGCCCAAACCTCAGCCTAAAAAGGCCGCCCGTCCCAAGTCCGTCGAGCCCAAGCCGAGCCGTGACGAGATGACCTTTGCCCAGCGCATGGTTACCTCCAAGGAGCCTATGGGCGAGAACGAGATCCCTGGCATGGCGCCGGCTCAAAAAATCATCATTGTCCTTGCCCTCATCGCGTTTGTCATCTTTATGGGCTACACGATCCTGACCAGCATGGGCCTGCTCTAACCGACTCGCATCGGGCGTCATGTCCGCATGCTCTGCTCTCGTCCAACCCTCAAATTCTGCACCACACATCCGAAAGGTCGCCCCATGGCTTTGACCGACATCTCGCATCCCACCGACATTGCAATGCTCACCGATCTGTACGAGCTCACTATGGCCCAGGGCCTGTGGGAGAGCGGCAAGGCCAATGAGCAGGGTTGTTTTACCGCGTTTTACCGCGACCATCCCTTTGGCAGCGCCTATGCCGTCATGTGTGGCACCGCCGAGCTGCCCGAGCTCGTCGAGAACCTGCGCTTTACGCCCGAGGATATCGACTACCTCGCCTCGCTTGAGGCCCCTGCCGGCGGCGCGATGTTCAAGCCTGGATTCCTCGACTACCTGCGCGATTTTCGTGCGCATGTAAATATCGACGCCGTCCCCGAGGGCGAGCTCGTCTTTCCGCGCGAGCCCATGGTGCGCGTCACCGGTCCTGCGCTCGAGTGCCAGCTGCTTGAGACGGCGCTGCTCAACATCGTCGGGTTCCAGACGCTTGTCGCCACCAAGACGGCGCGCGTGGTGCTCGCCGCCGACGGTCGCCCCGTGGCGGAGTTTGGCCTGCGCCGCGCCCAGGGTCCCGATGGCGGCCTGGCCGTTGCGCGCGCGAGCTACGTTGCCGGCTGCTCCTCTACGTCCAATGTGCTCGCCGGCCGCCGCTATGGTATTCCCGTCTTTGGCACGCATGCGCACAGCTGGGTGATGAGCTTCGATTCCGAGCTCGAGGCCTTCCGCGCCTTTGCCAAGTCGAGCCCCAAGAACTGTACGCTGCTCATCGACACCTATGACGTGCGCGAGGGCTGCGAGCATGCCATTACGGTTGCCAAGGAGATGGAGGCGGTGGGCGAGCGTCTGTCGGCTATTCGCATCGACTCCGGCGACCTCGCCAAGCTCTCCAAGTATGTTCGCGGCCGTTTTGATGCCGAGGGCCTGCCCTATGTGGGGATCTCGGTTTCCAACGATCTTGACGAGTACACGATTCAGTCGCTGCTGGACCAGGGCGCGCCCATCGATAGCTTTGGCGTGGGTACCAAGCTCGCGACCTGCTATGACCAGCCGGCGCTGGGTGGCGTGTACAAGCTTTCCGCCCGCCGTGCGAGCGAGACAGATCCATGGACGCCGGTGGTCAAGCTCTCCGAGCAGCCCTATAAGCGCACGATCCCGGGTGTGCAACGCGTGCGCCGTTATTACGACGGCTTTGGCGGCCCAGTCTGCGACATGATCTACGACGAGGACCATCTGGCGGGGGAGGGCGCCGCGCGCGGCAATACCCTCGTGGCCGTGAATGATGCCGCCCTGGTGACCGACGTGTCCGAACTTGAGTATCGCGAGCTGCTGGTGCCGATCGTGCGCGATGGCAGTGCGGTGGCTCCGCGTGAGAGCATCCAGGACGCGCGCGAGCGCTGTGCTTGGGCGCTCGATCATCTGGACGCAGCTTTCAAGCGCTTCCTGTACCCGCAGACCTATGTGGTGGGCATGGAGCAGGGCCTGGCTCAGGTGCGCGACGAGCTCGTGCGCAAGAACATGGCCGCGGCTTCGGCCTTCCCCTGGGCAAAATGATCCGAAGGGGACGGAGGAAAACGGATCATTTTCGTCCGTCCCGCACCGGGTGCCCCGGCTGCTCCAGCTCGCCCGCCTGCTCAACACTCGATTGGTTTGACGTATGACGACTTCTTATAAAACGATGGTGGTAAAGATCGGCTCGTCCACGGTGGTGGGCGCCGACGGCAAGGTCAACCGCGCCTTTATCGGCGGGCTTGCCGATCAGGCCGCAGCGCTGCGCAAGCTCGGCTGGCGTCTGGTCGTGGTGAGCTCGGGCGCTATCGCCTGTGGCTATCCCGTGCTGGGCTTCGACCGTAAGCCGGTCGGCGACCTGCCGAGCCTGCAGGCCTGCGCTTCGGCCGGCCAGTGCATCATCTCGTCGGCCTACGACGAGGAGTTTCATGCGCGCGACCTGCTCACCTCGCTCGTGCTGCTCACGCGTCACGACACGGCGCGCCGTACGTCCTACCTGCACGCGCGCGACGCCCTGCTGCGCCTGGTGGAGCTTGGCGTGGTGCCGGTCGTCAACGAGAACGATACCGTTACTGTCGATGAGATCAAGTTTGGCGACAACGACACACTGGCGGCGCTTGTGAGCTGCCTGGTTTCTGCCGATCTGTGCGTGACGCTCTCGGACATCGATGGTCTCTATACTGCCAATCCGCATGAGGACCCCACGGCCGAGTTTGTTCCTGTCGTGCATAAGATCGATGCCAAGATTATTGCCTCGGCGGGCGATTCTTCCACATCGGTGGGAACGGGCGGCATGATTACCAAGATCCGCGCGAGCCGCATCCTGATGACGGCGGGCATTCAGAGCGTGATTTGCTCAGGCGAGGAGCCCGATGCGCTCGTGCGCCTCGCCCGCGGCGAGAGCGTGGGCACGCTGTTCGATCCGCCGGCGGAGCGTCTGGACATCGCACCCCGCAAGCTGTGGATCGCACTGGGCGACAAGGCGCATGGCTCGGTGACGGTCGATGATGGTGCTGCGAAGGCGCTGGTTAGCCGTGGCTCTTCCTTGCTTGCGGTGGGTATTCGCGAGGTCGATGGCCAGTTTGCCGAGGGCGATGTGCTCGATGTGTGCGATCCGAGCGGTATGGTCGTCGCCCGCGGTATCGCCGAGGCCGATTCGGACGTGCTGGAGCTTGCTGCCGGCCGCCGCCAGGACCAGATCGCCAGCAACCGCCTGCTCGCTAACTTGGCCGAGAAGCCGGCGATACACAGGGATAACCTAATCGTCTTCGCTTAACCAATTGACGCTGCAAACGCCCCTAAGCGGCAATCTGACGTTCAATCGTCGGGCATGACCAAAAGGTCAATGCCCTCCTCTTTCACGTCACCTTGCTCGCTTAGGGGCGTTTTCGCTTTCCGTTCTCTACCTGCGATGGCCGTAACGCCGGCATATCGTAAGTTGCGGTGAAATAGGGATGGTTTGGCGGCTTTAAAGCCTTTAACAGTCCTTATTTCACCGCAACTCGTTGAGGCGGCGGGGTCCCACTGCCGGCACTTGGGGACGTTCCTTTTGTGCCGGCACTTTGGGACACTCCTTAGCTAGAAGATCCGGCGCAGGTCTCCGCGGTTGAGCGCTTCGTCGAAGAGGTGCTTGAACACCGCGCTGCCGTGCAGGCCGTCGTGCTCGAACTCGTTGGTCACCCAGGCATGCGAGTTGCCCACGCGGCTGAGCGTATCGAGCTGCATGCCCGAATCGACGTACATATCGTCGAAATACACCGCGGCCTGGAGTGGCACCTCGTTGCAGGCTAGGCGCTGCGGGTCGTAGATCTTGTCCCAGCTGGTGTCTTCCATCAGCAGGTCCATGGCGGGCTTAAACGGCATAAGCTCGGGCATCTGCTCAAACATCCACGGGAACATGGCCTCGCCGGTAAACATGAGCGGGCGCGCGAGTGTGTCGAACTCGGCACGATGGGCCTTCTCCTCTGCTGCGGCCCAGCGAATGGGCATGGTGTCGCCGTCGGCGTAGATAAACTCCTGCAGCGTCCAGTACAGCGGGTTTGTACGCGTGTTGGTGCGCTCGAAGGCGCGCATCAAAAAGCTGTCGGATACCGAGGAGCCGCAGCTAAGCGTACCGTCGCCAGTAACAAACGCGTGATCGATAATCCAATGCATGCGCTCAAAGCTCGGCTTCATGCCAAAGTCGCTGCCCATGAGCTGTAGGCGCTCGACCGTCATCGGCGAGCCGTCGGGCAGCACGGGCTTCTGGGCCTCGAGCGCATCGGCCAGGGCTGCCACGCGGTCGACGTCAGCGGGGTAGCGGTCGTAATACTGCTGCGTCTTGGCGGCCATGCGCGGGAAGGTGTGCGCGTAGACCTCGCTTGCGCTCGCCGGCACGTGGGGGATGCCGCCGCAGGTAAAGCTTGCTGCTATGCCCTCGGGGAAGAGCGACAGATAGCTCAACGTCAAAAAGCCGCCGTAGCTCTGCCCGAGTGTGACCCAGGGCTTGCCGCCAAAGCCCACCAGGCGCAGGTACTCATAATCGCGCACGATGGAGCTGGCGAGGTGGCGCTTGAGGAAGTCGGCCTGCGAGCGTGCTGTATCGGCGCCGGCGGCCGTTGCGCGATCACCCAGTGCCTTGATCGTGCGTCCGTCCACGCAGCTACTGCGTCCGGTGCCGCGCTGGTCGGGAAGGACCACGCGGAAGTGCTTGACGGCCTCCTCGATCCAGCCGTCGCTTGTGGGCGACAGCGGACGTGGGCTCTCGCCGCCGGGGCCGCCCTGCAAAAACAGGAGCAGCGGCAGATCGTCGTTGATGCGGTCGGGCGCGCAAACCACGCGGTAGAAGAGCTTGATGCTCTCGGGCGCGCCGGCGATGGGTGCCGGCATAGCGCCGCGGCGCATGGTACTGCCGACGGCCAAAAGCATCGGCTCCAGGCCGCGCCAGTCAAGGGGGACGTCGATGCTGTGGTCCTCGACGTAAAGGCCGGGGACGTGGTACGAAGTGATGAGGGCCATGTGAGTCTTCCGTTCGTTGCGGTGTTTCGGGTTGACCAATTCTACCGCCGCGGGCGAGGCCATGCGCAAATCGGCTACCATGGTTGCAAACTTCTAGGAGAAAGGGCCGCCCATGTCGGTCGATATAGCCACGTATGTCCACGATCTTGCCGTTGCCGCCAAGGCGGCGTCGGCCTCGCTTGCCACGGCGAGCGATGAGCAGCGCCAGGAGGCCGTGCGCGCCATGGCCGCAGCACTGCGCAACGGTGTCGACTCCATCGTCGCCGCCAACGAGCTCGATATGTCCGCCGCGCGCGATGCGGGCACCTCGGCCGGTCTGCTCGACCGTCTGCTGCTGACGCCTGAGCGCGTCGAGGGCATGGCCGCCGGTTTGGAGAAGCTCGCCGAGCTGCCCGATCCCGTCGGCCGCGTGCTCGACCACCGCGTGCTTGCGAGCGGTGTGGACCTGACCCGCGTGAGCGTGCCGTTGGGCCTGGTCGCCATGGTCTACGAGGCGCGCCCCAACGTGACGGCCGACGCCGCAGGCATCTGCATCCGTACCGGCAACGCCTGCATTCTACGCGGCGGCTCGCTGGCCTATCACTCGTGTGCCATGATCGCCGAGCTGCTGGCCGATGCGCTCGAGGCCAAGGGCTTCCCGCGCGAGGCCGTGTCGATGATCGAGTCCACCGACCGCGAGGCCACTGTCGAGCTCATGAAGCTCCGCGGTGTCGTCGACGTGCTCATTCCGCGCGGCGGTGCAGGCCTGATCCAGCGCTGCGTGCGCGAGTCGCTTGTGCCGGTGATCGAGACGGGCACTGGCAACTGCCACATCTACGTGCATGAATCCGCCGACTTTGATAAGGCGCTCAACATTATCGTTAATGCCAAGACCCAGCGCGTAGGCGTGTGCAATGCCGCCGAGTCGCTGCTGGTCGACCGTGCTGTGGCCGATGCGTTTTTGCCCGCGGTCGTGACCGTGCTGCATGACCACGGCGTGCTCATGCACGGCGACGAGGCAACCTGCGCCGCATGCGCCGATGCCGGGCTTGTGGAGGGCGATGACTACGTCGCCGCGACTGAGGAGGACTGGGGTCGCGAGTACCTGGCGCTCGAGATGAGCGTGAAGGTCGTGGCAAACGAGGACGAGGCCATCGCACACATCAACCGCTACGGCACGATGCACTCCGAGGCCATCGTTGCCGAGGATACGGATGCTTGCGAGCGCTTCCTCGATGCTGTCGATGCCTCGGCCGTGTACTCCAACGCCAGCACTCGCTTCACTGACGGCGGCGAGTTTGGCCTGGGCGCCGAGATCGGCATCTCGACCCAAAAGCTCCACGCCCGTGGCCCCTTTGCCGCCGAGGCCCTCACCACCTACAAATACAAGCTCCGCGGCACCGGCCAGGTCCGCCCCTAAACCTACCAAAAAGGGACAGGTTTATTTTGGCAGGTTTTATCTGCGGTTTTGCCGGGCGACGCGTTCGCCCGGCTTTTTTCTCCGTATGCCTTTTCTGCCTTTCGGCTTGAGCCGCGGCGATATACGATAGTGACACCGTGTCCTAGCACCGACTCACCTGGAGGTATTGCCATGTCTCAGACGCTTTCCGCCGGAATCACCCGTGACCGTGCGTTCGAACTGCTCAACGAGCACAACAAAGATCCGTTCCACATCACCCACGGCGAGACGGTCGAAGGCACCATGCGCTACTTTGCACGCGAGTTCGACCCCGAGAACGAGGAGTTTTGGGGTATCGTCGGCCTGCTGCACGACTTGGATTGGGAGGAGCATGAGGACGACCCCGTGAACCACACCATCTATGCTGCCAAGATTCTGGAGGGCGAGGGCGCATCGCCCGAGCTCATCCGCGCCATCCAGACGCACACGTCCGATTTCAACGCCTCGCTGCCCAAGCCCGAGTCGCAGATGGAGAAGATCCTATTTGCGTGCGACGAACTTACCGGCCTGATCGGGGCCGCCGTTATCATGCGTCCGAGCAAAAGCGTCATGGACTTTACGACCAAGTCGCTCAAGAAGAAGTTCAAGGACAAGCGCTTTGCCGCCGGCTGCTCGCGCGACGTGATTACGCAGGGCGCCGAGATGCTGGGCTGGGAGCTCCCCGAGCTTTTCGACCGCACCATCGCGGCCATGCAGTCCTTCGCGCCCGACCGCGACACCTTCCAGGCCTAACCTGCCAAAAAGGGACAGGTTTTTTTGGTAGGTTTTATCTGGGAAAACGCTTCCGTTGGACGTTATTCAGCGGAAGCGTTTTCTGTTTGACATGGTGACGTTGGCGAATGGCGGCGCCTCGCGGCAGGCAGCTGCGCTTCGCCGTACTCGTAACTCGGCAAGCGCGACGCTAGGACGCGTTCTTGATAATCCATGTCCCCAGTCCGGTCAACAGCTGAACCTGCCTAACCGTTAACCCTTCTTTTCGAAGCGCGAGAATCGCCTCATTGCGAAGTGGCTTGGAGACGGATTTGAGTTCCGTCGGAGCACATCCTGCGACACTCTGCACGATTGCCGTGCCAAATTCGCATAGATCTTCCTCGCGAACCTTGGCTGTTGCGCTGGGGCGATAGGGAAGCGACGGCGCACTTTCCATGAGCTGAAGGTATGAGCGAGGTGTTGGGAATAAAACACCGACAACGCTGCCGGTGACATGCGGCCGTGACCTGGCACTCATTAGATACTCGCGATGGCTGCTCCAGGGATATTCGTCGTATGCCGCCAGTCCTGCTTTTTGTGGATTCAGATGAATGTATCGAATTGCCTCGAGTAAATATACTTCCGACTTAATGGGCGAATCCCAAAACCGCTCCTGAAACACGTGGCCGATATGTCCCGTCCGCGCATTGTACCTGCCCGCATACGATACGGCTACCGCGTGCATCGCGTCGCTCTTGCGGTCGTCCGGATCGTCGATGAGCAGATGAATGTGGTTTCCCATAAGGCACCAAGCGATAAGCTCGATATTGTGTTTGGGGAGAATCGCATCGAGGATCTGAAGCATGGCGATTCGGTCCTCGGCATCGTCAAACAGCAATTGCCCTCCGTTTCCACGCAACGTGACGTGGAAATAACCGGTTGGTGACTTTGAACGAGGTTTTCTCGGCATGGCCCCTCCTTTAGCTTGGATGGGCTGAAGATACCTCATTCGGAGGCTTCGGTTGTCGAGATTCAGTTCACCGACCATAGCTGCTACCTGCCGAAATGTTATTGCGTTTTCAAATTGATGCTTTTTAATGGTAATTGAACAAGACGGGCGCGCTTGTTGTGGATGCGGGCGTTAGTTGCGTCGATCTGGACGGTCCCCCTCGCATGATGTCATCGCAAATGGGCTTCACGCATTTCTACGGCGATAGAAAAATGGCCGGGCGCTCACAAACAAAACGGAGAACTCGGCCATTTACTGATTGTTTGTTGACGTTTGGCCAGATAAAACCTGCCAAAATAAACCTGTCCCTTTTTGGCAGGTTAGTTGAGGGCGGCTTGGGCTAGGCGGGCTTCGGCGGCCTCCTCGGTGACGCCCAAGGCCACGGCGAACTCCTCGATGGAGCGGCGCTTGGCCTCCTTGAGTACGCGCATGTAGTAGGAGCTGGGTTTTTTATCAGCTTCCTCGGCCTGGCGAATGCGGTGCATCATGGTCTTTGCCACGCGGACCGTCTCGGGCGCGCCCAGCTTGAGCTGCTGCTTAAAGTGTGTCTCCTCAAGCGAGCTGTTGCGCTCGGTAAAGGTGTCGCACTCCAGCTCGTCATAGTGGCTCAGCAGGTGCTCGGCATCTTGCTGAGAGATGGCGGCGTGCAGACGGTCGGCCTGCGCCACGGGGTACATGAGGATCGTCTGCGCATGTCCCTGCTTGGTCTCGAGCAACAGCATGGGCTGCGGTGTGTCGTCCCTAAAACCGACGACGGTGCAGACTCCCTGGCCCGGATGAATGACGTGTTGACCGATTGAGAACATGCTACCTCCAACTTATACGAATTTACGTATGTCTAGAATAACACGCTGACGTGCGCAAACCCGTACTTTATGCAGGAAAAGCACACAACTCTGATAGGTAAGAGTATTCGATAACAGACGCAGCTCATTCACACCTTTATGCATTTTCAACGCCTGCATAATCTGCAGGCAGACCGGCATCTTTGAGTGACTCCATACAAGCTGTAGTCATTTTTGTGCATATGCAATATCTATTAGCTTTACCCTGCGACAGTGCCCGTCGCTTGTGATAGAGTGCTACAAACTCTGGCTTTTGCCCTACGAGTGACCAAGAGCTCGGGGGCTTTAACACAAGGAGGATCTATGCCCGAGAAGATTGAAGAGCTGGTACGCGCTGCGCTTGCTGCGGCCCAGGAGGCCGGCGACCTTTCCGCATTTGAACTTGACGATTGCGCTATCGAGCGACCGGCTGACACTTCTCATGGCGAGTGGACCTCTACCATGGCCCTGAAGTCCGCCAAGCTGGCCCACTGCGCCCCGCGCAAGATCGCCGAGGCCATCGTTGCCCATATGCCCGAGGACCCCGCGATCGAGAAGGTCGAGATCGCAGGCCCCGGCTTCATCAACTTCTACCTCTCCGTTGCCGTCAAGAATGCCATCTTTGGCGAGGCTCGCGAGAAGGGTATGGACTTCGCTAAGTCCAACGTCGGTGGTGGCCTGAAGACCCAGGTCGAGTTCGTTTCCGCCAACCCCGTCGGCCCCATGCACATCGGCCACGGCCGCTGGGCCGCGCTGGGCGACTCGCTCTGCCGCGTTATGGATCACGCCGGTTACGACATCCAGCGTGAGTTCTACATCAACGACCACGGCTCTCAGATGAACACCTTCGGCAACTCCATCAGCACGCGCTATATGCAGCTTGCCGACATCATCGCCAAGCAGGGCGTGGATATCGACGAGGCTCACAAGCTGCTGATCGCCGACCGCGACGCCTTTGTTGCCGACGAGAACGACGAGCATCCCGAGACCCATCCGTATCAGGACAACTTTGCCGAGACCCTGGGCAAGGACTCCTACGGCGGCGACTACATCATCGACGAGGCCGCCGAGTTCTGGCGCACCGACGGCGATAAGTGGGTCAACGCCGATCCGCAGGAGCGCATGGAGAGCTTCCGCGAGCGCGGCTATGTAAAGATGGTCGACAACATGCGCGACCTTTGCCATGCCGTTAACTGCGACTTCGATCGTTGGTTCTCCGAGCGCTCGCTGTATGTGAAGGACACCGAGGGCGAGACCGCCGGCACCTCCGCCGTTGACCGCGCTTTTGAGAAGCTCGACAAGATGGGCTATCTCTACACCAAGGACGGCGCCCTGTGGTTCCGCTCCACCGACCTGGGCGATGACAAGGACCGCGTTCTGATCAAGTCCGACGGCGAGTACACCTACTTCGCCTCCGACGTTGCCTATCACTGGGATAAGTTCCAGCGCGTCGACCACGTCATCGACATCTGGGGCGCCGACCACCACGGCTACATCGAGCGCGTCCGCTGCGTCTGCGATGCCTTGGGTTACCCCGGCAAGTTTGAGGTTCTGCTGGGCCAGCTCGTCAACCTGCTGCGCAACGGCAAGCCCGTCCGTATGTCCAAGCGTAAGGGCACCATGGTGACCCTGCAGGAGCTCGTCGACGAGGTCGGCTCCGACGCTGCCCGGTACACCCTCATCTCCAAGAGCTCCAACCAGATGGTCGACTTCGATATTGAGGCCGTCAAGAAGCGCGACAACTCCAACCCGGTGTACTACGTGCAGTACGCTCACGCCCGCGTGTGCTCCATCCTGCGCCGTGCCGCTGACGTTACGCCCGAGCAGGCTGACGAGATGGGCATGAAGGCCGTCGCCGCCAAGGCCATCGGTGAGAACGTCGATTACTCGCTGCTGACCGACCCGACCGAGCTCGCCCTTTCGCGCAAGCTCAACGAGCTCACCGACCTCATCGCCAGCTGCGCTCGCGACCGCGCCCCGTTCCGTCTGACGCACTTTGCTGAGGAACTCGCCGGCGACTTCCACAGCTTCTACGCTGCCTGTCAGGTGCTGCCGAGCGAGGGCCGTCCCGTCGACCCCGAGCTTTCGCGTGCCCGTCTGGCCGCTTGCGATGCCGTCCGTGTGACGCTCGCCCTGGTGCTCACCCTCGTTGGCGTTTCCGCGCCCGAGCAGATGTAAGCTACGGGTCATTTGACCGTACAGACTTGGTTTAACTAAGCCTTGAAAGCCCGATCTCCCACGGAGGTCGGGCTTTTTGCAAACGCCGACGTATTGACGAATTTGGAACTGCTGGAAATACGAAACTATGCCGGTTTACTACGATGAAATGAGAAATTCCAACTACGCCGGCTTTTCGCAAAAAAGTGCAAGGCATCTAGCTGCGGTTTTAGTTCAACAAGTTTCGGAGTGATCGCGGTTGAGCGATTCATCGTAGTAAACCGCCACAGTTTTGGCGGAGGCAGTCAGATTTGTGGGTGTTAAACCAAAGATTGTCCCTTTTGACTAGTCGTTTAAGAACGTCCTCAATGACTAAGTTGCAGGTGGTTGCGGTTGTGTTACACTAACGCTGCGTATATGACGCAAATATCTCGATACAGATCAATGATGTCCGTCGGTATTTGACGGAGCTAGACTGTTTAGCCGCCCTGAAGGTTTATGCAGGGAGCATGTGATCACAGGGCTTGAAAAGAAAGTTGAGCAAACACTGTGTCTGATCAACAGCAAGAAAACGAAATAACGACGACGCAAGCCGCTCCCGCTGCACCGGTTGCGTTGGACCAGGTCGCGGCGCCCGCGCAAGCCTCGGCTCCTGAGACGCCTAAGGCTGCTTCGACGACTACGCCTTCAGCGGCTGAGAAGGCCGTGCCTGCAACTGGTGAGGAGGCTGCTCCGGCAAAGCCCAAGCGTACGCGCCGCACGGCCAAGTCTGCTGCTGACGGCGAGGAGGTCACCAAGCCCAAGCGCCGTACCACGCGCACGACGCGCGTCAAGCGCACCGTTGCAGCTGACTCCTCGGAGCCGATTTCCGATGAGGTCGCGCAGGCGCGTGCGTTGGCGCAGATTAGCGAGGCTCAGGTGGTGCGCGCCCGCCGTCGTGCTGCCGAGCGCGAGGCCGCGGCTCTGACCGAGCTTGCAGCTCCGTCTGTGCCCGAGACACCTGCCGCCGACCAGCCGACCGAGAAGCCGGCACCGCGCACACGCCGTCGCACGGCTGCTAAGGCCGAGCAGGTTGCCGATCAGGTAACCCTCGAGCTCACCGAGGCTTCGGTTCGTTCCGCGGCAGGGGAGGGCGCATCGCCTGCTGAGTCCGCTGCGCCTGTCGAGGCCAGCGAAGTTCCCGTTGTCGATCCGGCTTTGCGCCCGCACCGTCGCGGTCGCAAGCCCAAGGCCTTCGTCGAGGCAGAGAAGGCCGCAGCCGCAGCTGCAGCCGCTCGGGATGCTGCGGCGACCGCCGAGTCTGCAACCGCTGCCGATGCACCCGTCCAGGATGCTACGACTTCCGAGGCCGCTCCCGCCGATGTCGAGCCCGCCGACGTCCGTCCTGGTCGCAGCCATCGTACTGCTGCTAAGCGCACGTCCAAGGCCAAGACTGCCAAGAAGGGTGCGTCCGAGGATTCCGCCGAGACGACCGCCGATGCATCGACTGACGCCGCCGAGCCCCAGGACGTCGAACAGCCTGCGTCTGAGAAGCCCAAGCGCGGTCGTAAGAAGTCCGCTAAGGCCAAGGCGTCCGAGCAGCAGGCCGAGGCCGAGCTGCAGGGCGATTCCAAGGCCGAGGCCAGCGATGATACTGTGGCTAACGCCGACGCCGCCGCAACCGATGGCGCCGCGCCCGCCGAGGCCGAAGACAACGCTCGCCCCAACCGTCGCCAGCACAAGCGTAACGACGAGCGCAACGAGCGCAAGGACGAGCGCAACAACGACCGCCGCAACCGCCAGCGCGATCGCAAACAGCGCAACAAGGAGCGCAACGCCGCCCCCACCGAGCCCACGCTTTCGCGTGAGGAACTCGCGGCCATGAAGGTCGCCGAGCTGCGCGAGAAGGCCAAGGAGTTCGAGATCGAGACGACCGGCAAGAAGAAAGCCGAGCTCGTCGAGGAGATCTACGTCACCGCCGCGAAGGCCGAGGGCTTCCGCGACATCAAGGGCATCCTGCAGATTCGTCCGGACAGCTCCGGTATCATCCACGCCCACGGTTACATGAAGTCCAACGACGACGCCTTCGTCCCCGCCTACCTCATCCGCTCCGCGCGTCTGCGCACGGGCGACGTCATCGAGGGCTCGCTTCGTCCTTCGCGCGGCGGCGACAAGCGCGCCGGCCTCGCCAAAATCACGACCGTCAACGGTCTAGACCCCGAGCAGATTCGCAACCGCCCCAAGTTCGGTGACCTCACCCCGGTCTATCCCAACGAGCCGCTGCGCATGGAGCATGGCAAGGACTCCATTACCGGTCGCGCCATCGACATCGTGTCGCCGATCGGCAAGGGTCAGCGTGGCTTGATCGTGTCCCCGCCCAAGGCCGGCAAGACCACAATCCTCAAGAAGATCTGCCAGTCTATCTCGATTAACAACCCCGAGGTGCACCTCATCTGCCTGCTCGTCGACGAGCGCCCCGAAGAGGTTACCGATATGCAGCGTTCCATCAAGGGCGAGGTTGTGGCGTCGACCTTCGATATGCCCGCCGACAACCACACTCGTGTGGCAGAGCTCGTCATCGAGCGCGCCAAGCGCATCGTGGAGCTGGGCGGCGATGTCGTGGTGGTGCTCGACTCCATCACGCGTCTTGCCCGCGCCTACAACTTGGCGGCGCCCGCCTCAGGCCGCATCCTTTCGGGCGGCGTCGATTCGGCGGCACTGTATCCGCCCAAGCGCTTCCTGGGCGCAGCCCGCAATATCGAGAACGGTGGCTCGCTTACCATCCTGGCCTCTGCCCTCATCGACACCGGCTCCAAGATGGACGAGGTCATCTTTGAGGAGTTCAAGGGCACCGGCAACATGGAGCTCAAGCTCGACCGCGACCTGGCCGACCGCCGCATCTTCCCGGCTATCGACCCCGTTGCCTCCGGTACGCGTAACGAGGACCTGTTGGTTGACGAGCAGATGCGTCCGTTTGTCTTTGGCCTGCGTCGCATTCTTGCCGGCATGAACAACACCGAGCGCGCAGCTGCGTCGTTTATCAAGGGTCTTAAGGGCACCAACACCAACCAGGAGTTCCTGGTGCGTTCGGCCAAAAAGCACAGCGACTACGAGCAGACGTTCTAGGTTGTCATCCACACGCAGCGATAGTCATCAATGCAATAAAGGGTCGGGGCTTTGAGCCTCGGCCCTTTTCTATATCGCCGCTCCGCGCTTATTTTTGACCATAAGACTGGCAAGCAGCAGGTTTCCCGTTTCAATCCGACATCGTCGCTTGCAATCGACAGGGCGGTTTCGCATAATAGCTTTTAAGCTTCGCGACGGATAACGCAGATGAAACGAACCATATACCGTTGCTTTGGGGCATAGCCCCGCTTCATCTTCTCTCGCGCAGCCAACTGAATGATGCGATTTGGGTGCTGGAAGATGGGGAGAGCTCATGGCTTCTTCTGATGCAACACAACGAGCAGTCCTTGCCGGACTTTCGTGCGGGATCGGCCTTGCCGCTCCCGTGGTTATGTATGCCGCGACGCTGCCGTTTTCGTCTGTGAACGAGACGGTCGTGGCGGGTGCGGTTCCCTTCGCCGTGGGCGCGGTGGCGGGCGTGGGCATCTATGCCGCCTCGCTGGGTATCTCCGAGTATCGTGCGCAGCGTGAAGAGCGTCTGTTCCAGCCCGATGCCATGGGCGGTGCCGCCAATCTCAATCAGTATCAAAGCGAGTTCAAGACCGCCTCGATTTCAGCTCAGCAGCAGGATGCGACTCCTTACGCTGCGGCTTCTGATTCTCAGGCTCAGGCGGAGCAGTCTACCTCGGCATTCCTTTCCGGCCTGACTGGTGCGTTCCAGCGCCGTCATGCCGATGATGGTGTCCCTACCATCGCTCGAGCCGCAGATGCTATGGACGAGGACGAGGCTTGGTCCATGATCGACAGTATGCTTGACGACGATTCGCCGGTGAGCTGCGACCCTGCACACTCGCGCGACGTCTATCAAGTCGCCATCGACGAGCTCACCAACGGCGGGCAGACCGGCTCCTTCAATCGCGACGACATCGCCGCCGCGGCACGCGCCGTGTCTGGCTCCCAGGCCGCCCCTGCAGGCAGCACGGCGGCTTTCGTGGCACTCGTCGCCAACGCGGCAGCCAATAACGCCTACAGCGCTACCTCGGCGGACGCGAACGCTTCTGCCGACAATTCGTACGTTGATGAAGCCATGACCGCGGACGAGGAGGCCGTTGCCGCCCGCCGTGCCGCCGAGAGCTCGCTTTGGGGCGCTCCTGCCCAGCAGCAGGCGGCTGAGGCTGCGCCGTACAATGCAAACCTTGCCAGCATGCCTATCATCTCCGGTGCCGCGGACATCGATCTCGATGACCTCGATGAGCCTGCGGCCATCACCGCATCGATTGATGCCCAAGATCGCATCGACACCGGCGACCTTCCGGACGCCTCGCTCGAGGTTGATGTCCCCATGGCCGATTACTCGGGCCACGAGGACATGTGGGCCGCCGCCACCGCGATTCTGGATGAGATTGACGAGCCCGCTCCTGTTGCAGCCCCCGCTCCCGTCGCTGCCTCTCAGCCTGCTGCCCCCGCCTATGTCGGCCGTCACAGCGCTGTGTTCCCCGAGGATACTGCCCGTATCTCGCGCGAGAGCATCGAGCGGGCCGAGGCTATTGCCGCCGGCATTATGGAAAACCGTCGTCACGAGCGCGTCAATCAGATCCTCGAGGAAGAGATCGAGCGCCTGCAGTCCTCTACCGCCAAGCGTACGGGCCGTGCCTACCTGAGCGTTATCGAGGGCGGTACCGCCAGCTTCGCGCCGCTCCGCGCGGAGGCATAACTTCTGCATGGTTAAGATCAATCGAAAATGGGCGGTTGTAACCTGCCTGATGGCGCTCTTGATCTGGGGCAATTCGCTGGTTCCCGGCTCGGGGTCGGGCTCGCTGAGCCTAACGGTCATGGAAGCTATCCGCGGTTTCCTGCACGGCGTGGGACTTCCATATGAATGGGTGACCAACTTTGTTGTTCGCAAGTGCGCGCATTTTACCGAGTATATGGTGCTCGGCATCCTGGCAACGCACGCCTTTGATTTTGAGGGACGGCGCACCTTTGACGTGCTGCTGCCCACGGCGGTGTTCCTGCTGCTGATTCCCTCGATCGACGAGACGATTCAGCTCTTTGTGCCGGGACGCGCCGGCATGATCACCGATGTGATGATCGACTGCTGTGGAGCGGCAACGGGCGTTGTGCTCCGATATCTCTTACGGTCGCTGATGTGCGCCAAAAAGGCCGCCTAGGACGTATTGTTTGGTCCTAGGCGGCCTTTTTTATTTGAGGGCTTATATGAGGCGTGGTGGCGTCGTTCCATTGGTCGGATTTGCTGGGCGCGCCACGCCCCGTGGGTGCGTCTGTTACTGAAGCGCCTGTGCGCCCAGGGCCAGGCAGCCCATAATGCCCTGCTTGCCCTCGAGGCTGTTGTTGACGATGTAGTTATCGATGTCGTTGACCTCGGGCGTGACGATATAGCCGTTGAGCATTTCGGCACACTTTTTGCGTGCGAGCGGCACGATGGGGGTGTGGTCGGCCACGCCGCCACCGATGATGATCTTTTGCGGCGCGTAGCACAGCGTGTAGGTCATGAGTGCCTGTGCCAGATAGCCGGCGAGCAGGTCCATGGCCTCCGGGTCATCGGCCATGTCTCCGGCGCTCTTGCCATCCCAGCGCTTTTTGACGCCGGGGCCGGCGATGAGGCCCTCGAGGCAGTTGTCGTGGAAGGGGCAGGCGCTATGCTCGCCGATGGTGTCGCGCGGGTCGCGCGTGACCAGGATGTGGCCAGCCTCGGGATGCATCATGCCGTGCACGAGCTGGCCGCCCGAGAGCACACCGGCGCCCACGCCGGTGCCGATGGTCAGGTAGACCACATCAGTGAGGCCCTGGGCGCAACCAAAGGTGACCTCGCCCAGGCAGGCGACGTTGACGTCGGTGTCGTAGCCGCAGGGGACCTTGAGCTCGTTTTGGATGGTGCCCAGCAGGTCAAAGTAACGCCATGCGGTCTTGGGCGTCTCCAAGATCTTGCCGTACTGGGGCGAGGCAGGGTTGACCGCGGTGGGGCCAAAGGCGCCGATGCCCAGGGCGGCGATGCCCTTGTCTGCAAACCATGCGTTGACGGCCTCGACGGTCTCCTGCGGGGTCGTGGTCGCGATCTGCTCGCGCTCCAGGACCGTACCGTCCGCATAGCCCGTGGCGCACACCATCTTGGTGCCGCCGGCCTCGAGCGCTCCGATAAGCTGTTGTTCTGCCATGGTATTCCTCCCTTTTGGACGAGTTGCTCCGTGACTAAAGTATAGCGCTCTAAACAAGTTAAGAAAGCGCTATAAAAAGAAGCCCTTCAACGCGGCGGGCGATGAGGGGCTTCTTTGGTTGCTTTAGTTGCCGGGCCGTCCTTACCCGCGCGGCTTGATTTTATCACGTAGCGACTTGAGGTTCTCCAGCGCGGCGTTGAGCGTTTCGTCTCGCTTGGCAAAGTGGAAGCGGATCAGATGGTTGACGGGCTCGCGGAAGAAGCTCGAGCCGGGCACGGCGCCCACACCCACTTTAGACGCGAGGTCCTCGCAGAATTCGAGGTCGCTGTCATAGCCAAACTCCGAGATATCCATCATCACGTAATAGGCGCCCTGCGGCACGTTATGCTCAAGACCGATGCTGTCGAGTCCCTGGCAGAACAGGTCGCGTTTGGCGGTATAGAGGTCGAGGACCTCATCGTAATAGCTGTCGTCGAAGTTGAGGGCGGTGACAACGGCTTCCTGCAGGGGAGCGGCGGCACCCACGGTGAGAAAGTCGTGGACCTTCTTGATGCGCTCGGTGATCTGGGCCGGGGCGATGGTGTAGCCCAGACGCCAGCCGGTGATGGAGTACGTCTTAGACAGCGAGCTGCAGCTGATGGTTCGCTCGAACATGCCGGGCAGCGTGGCCATGTAGACGTGCTCATGGGGCGCGTAGACGATGTGCTCGTAGACTTCGTCGGTGATGCAGTACGCGTCGTACTTTTTGCACAGGTCGGCGATAAAGGTGAGCTCTTCGCGCGTAAAGACCTTGCCGCAGGGGTTGGAAGGGTTGCACAGGACGATGGCCTTGGGGTCGTTGTCGCGGAAGGCAGCCTCGAGCGCCTCGCGGTCAAAGTCGAATGTGGGCGGGTTGAGCGGTACATAGATGGGCTCGGCACCCGAGAGAATGGTGTCAGCGCCGTAGTTCTCGTAGAACGGCGAGAAGATGACGACCTTGTCTCCGGGGTTCGTAACCGTCATCATGGCGGCCATCATGGCCTCGGTGGAGCCGCAGGTGACCACGATATTCTGGTTGGGGTCGATCGGCATGCCCATAAAGTGCTCCTGTTTGGCGGCGAGCGCCTCGCGCATGGCCTGGGAGCCCCAGGTAATGGAGTACTGGTGGTAGAGCGGCTTGGGGTCGGCGGCGATGGTGCTCAGGCTGTTGAGCAGCTGCGCCGGAGGATCGAAGTCGGGGAAGCCCTGCGAGAGATTGACGGCATCGTACTTATTGGAGATGCGTGTCATGCGGCGGATGACCGAATCGGTTAATGTTGCCGTGCGGTTGGAGAGTTCTTTCATGCCGGTCCTTTCGAGGATTTGCAGTGGGGCAAGTTTACTCCTATGGAACCGGTGGGAATTGCTCGAAACGCGCTCGAAAAACTCTTTTCAAAATTCTTGAAAATTGGGGCTTGCATCGCGTGGCGTTCCTTGCAATAATAGTCGAGCGCGAAGCGCACAGGACACGGTGGGTGTAGCTCAGTTGGCTAGAGCGACGGGTTGTGGTCCCGTAGGTCGAGGGTTCGAGTCCCTTTACCCACCCCAGTTCTTGCTTCGTGTTGATATCGGGTCGTTAGCTCAGTTGGTAGAGCAGGGGACTCTTAATCCCAAGGTCCAGGGTTCGAACCCCTGACGGCCCACCACACGATATCTCCTCTAAAGTCCGCCATAACGGACTTTAGCTTTGGGTCGTTAGCTCAGTTGGTAGAGCAGGGGACTCTTAATCCCAAGGTCCAGGGTTCGACCCCCTGACGGCCCACCCAAAGATCGTTAAAGCGACTGGCTTAGGCTGGTCGCTTTTTTGTTGACCTCGCACGGGGTCGAACCCGTCGGGGCGCGGAGCTGAGGAAATGCGTAAGCATTTGCCAGCGCAGCGCGCAAGGCGCGAAGCGCCGCAGTGACCGCCTGCGCAGCAGGCTGACCCCCTGACGGCCCACCCAAAGATTGTTAAAGCGACTGGCTCAGGCTGGTCGTTTTTTGTTGACCTCGCATGGGGTCGAACCCGAAAGGGCACAGCCGCTTTCACAGATCGAGCCTACCCTGGGGATCGGTAAAACCGTCAGTACCCTCCTTGAGTTTCTTCTCGTCTGTCTTCACGCGACGCTCGAGCTTTTTTGTATCCTCGGCAGGCGGTAGGTTCTCGGGGACAATTCCGCGGTCGATGAGGCTGCCACGCACGCTTGTGTTGTTCTCGACGTGCTCTTGCTTGATCTGGTCCAGGCTGTACAGGTCGTGTTCCTCGGCGTTGAAGGCCGTCATCGAGTTCGTAAGGTCCTTTGCTTTGATGAGGACATCGGCTAACCTGTCCGCCAATGCCGCTCTCTTGGGTACGCCGAGCTGCTGCTTCATTTCCGCCGTGCTTCTGCCGCCGAATAACGCCTCATCGCCCTTCGACTTGATGATCGCGAATCCTTTGGAGTCCACGCCGCGTTTGAACGCAATACCCGAGAGCTGTTTCTCTGAATCGGATAGCGAGTGACGCGCCTGCAAGCGCTGAATCTCTGCGAAGCGCTGCTCTATGAGCTCTTGGCGGCGCGTCTGCACGGCAAAGTATGCCTGGGCGAGCGCGATCTCTGGCTTGTTTGAATCTCCGTTCTGTGCGATTAAATAGCATGCATAGCGCGTAAGTTTGTAGTCTTTAACCGCGCGAGCGGCGACACCGGCAGTTACCATTTTCGTGGTGTCACGAAAATGGGAATCAACTGGAGTTTTGTTTGTTTCGCATGAGACTTTTGCCCTCTTAACAACTTCGGCGAAGTTCTCCCATCGAGTGTACCCCATGGGTTCCATTAAATCGCGTGCGAGCCAATACTCAACGCCGTCTTCCACATTGGCGTAGCTATCAAGTTCGATACGCCACTTCTCGATATCTCTACTGTCCATATCTCCTCCTCGCTGGTCTATTTTCTATGCGGGCTTTGTCCGCTCTGTATTCAGTATAAGGATACGCTGTCGTGCGGACACGAATGGGCCCCGTGCTGCTTCGAGCTCACGGGGCCCATGGATATCGATTGGTTGTGTTCTGCTTTAGATAGGTGTCCGGTTTAATCCGCTCGATAGTGCGACCCGAGACTTTCGGTTCGCTTGCGCATGGCTTTGACCATTTCCTGTGCCAGCTGAATCTGCGATTGCAGGCGGGCGAGGGCTGCGATCTCGCTGTCATCGGCATGCGGCTTGCTCAGCGCCATGGCCTTGTCTTGCAGGCTTTCAAGCTGTTGCAGGGCCTCGGATAGGCCTGTTTCGGTCCTGTTGATCATGCAATAGGTGCTCATCGTGTGCCTAAGGCTGTGTGTCAGGCGATCGGCATCTGTTGTGGCAATGCCGTACTGGGGGAGGGTGATATCCGTCTTCAGGGCCGCTTCAGGCTCTTTCTGCGCTGTGAGGGCTGCCGATGCGCCCGCGATACGTCCGAATACGATGCCGTTGGCGCTTGACAAGCCACCAATGCGGTCGGCGCCGTGCATGCCGCCTGTCGCCTCGCCGCAAGCGTAGAGGCCCTCAACGCCCGTGTGCGCGGTCTTATCGATCTTGATGCCGCCGTTAGCAGCGTGGGCATACATCGCAACGCGCATCTCGTCGGTCGGCGCGATGCCGTGCTCGTCTTGCAGCCAGGTGGCAAAGGTCTGCACAAACTCTGGGACATCCTCGCGGGGGAAGTCGTAGTGGAGTGCCAGGCCTTCGACACCTGCCTGATCGATGACGAGATCGATAGCGCGGGAGGCCAAGCGTGACGTGAAGGGACCATATCCAGAGCGCTGCTCGAGCAGGTCGTCCAGCTTGTCGTCGGCAATATCTACCGGCTGGTCTACGTGCACGTAGCGCCAGGTTTTCTCATTGAAGACCAAGTTACGCCTGGGCTCGATGAAGCCGGGCATCATCTGCATGAACTCTATATTAGTAAGTGTTGCGCCGTGCGCCAGCGCGATGGCCTGCGAGGAACTGAGCACATCAGCCGACGTAAGGCTGCGCTCGAACAGGCCGCCTGTGCCACCGGCTGCGATGACCGTGGCCTTGGCAGCAAAGGGCACGATTCGATTTTCGGTAAGGTCGTAGAGTACGGTTCCGGTTATTCTGCCGTTCGTGTCCTCAACAAGGTCGATAAGCTCATGGCGGGGGAGCAGGCGAATGCCGAGCGACTCGATCCAGGTCGTCAGAGCGTCCTCAAGGGGCTTGCGGGTGAGGCCGCGCCACATGCGCGTCTTGTGGTCAAAGCAGGGGATAAATTGCTTTTGTTGAGCACTCTTGGCGCTTTGCGGACGCTGGAGCTCAACGCCCAGGTCTTGCTCGAGCCAGTCAATCGCTTGGGGAATGCCGTGGACGAACGCTTGGACGAGTTCGGGGTCGGCAACGCCGCCGCCGACGGCCAGGATGGTGTCGATGAGGTCCTGCTCGTCGTCTTCGTTAACGGGTCCGATAAGCCCTAGGCCCCAGGTTCCAGGGAAGAAGCTCGATCCACTCATAGTCTTGCCGGCGCTTGCCACAGTGACGGTTGCACCCGTGCGTGCCGCTTCGATGGCGGCGCAAAGGCCCGCAATGCCAGATCCAATTACCAGTACATCAGTCGATTCCATCGGATTCCTTTCTCGTCCGGCGCATTGTCGCACGGGTGATCGGCAATGGGGCCGCAAAGACTCGGCAAATCGGTAAAGGGCAAATATGGCAGGTGGGCGTCAGATGGACTCGGCCACTTCGGTCGGCCTATTTGATAAGTTGCGGTGGAATACGGACTGTTTTGGCCTGTATGGATGCAATTCAGTCCGTATTTCACCGCAACTGATACATCGGACCTTCTAATAAGAGTAACCAATTTGAGACGGGGCAAACAAAAAGAGCCGCTACCTCGAAAGGTAGCGGCTCCAAAGCTCAACTATCTGAGCATCGCGCGGGCGCGATTAGGCCTTGAGGGCCTCCTCGACGGCGACAGCGCAGGCGACGGTGGCACCGACCATGGGGTTGTTGCCCATGCCGATGAGACCCATCATGTCGACGTGCGCAGGCACGGAGGAAGAACCGGCGAACTGGGCGTCGGAGTGCATGCGGCCCATGGTGTCGGTCATGCCGTAAGAGGCAGGGCCGGCGCCCATGTTGTCCGGGTGCAGGGTACGGCCAGTGCCGCCACCAGAAGCGACGGAGAAGTACTTCTTGCCAGCCTCGAGGCGCTCCTTCTTGTAGGTGCCAGCGACGGGGTGCTGGAAGCGCGTGGGGTTGGTGGAGTTACCGGTGATCGAGATGTCGACGTTCTCGTGCCACATGATGGCAACGCCCTCGCGGACGTCGTCGGCGCCGTAGCAGTTGACGGCGGCGCGGGGACCGTCGGAGTAGGGGATGGTCTCGACGACCTTGAGCTCGCCCGTGAAGTAGTCGAACTGGGTCTTCACGTAGGTGAAGCCGTTGATGCGGGCGATGATCTGAGCAGCGTCCTTGCCCAGACCGTTGAGGATGACACGCAGCGGCTTCTTGCGAGCCTTGTTGGCGTTCAGAGCCAGGCCGATAGCACCCTCAGCGGCAGCGAAGGACTCGTGACCGGCCAGGAAGGCGAAGCACTCGGTGTCGTCGGAGAGCAGCATAGCGCCCAGGTTACCGTGGCCCAGACCGACCTTGCGGTCCTCGGCGACGGAGCCGGGAACGGTGAAGGCCTGGATGCCCTCGCCGATGATGGCGGCAGCCTCAGAAGCGGACTTGGCGCCACGCTTGACAGCGAGAGCGCAACCGAGGGTGTAGGCCCACTCGGCATTCTGGAAGGCGATGGACTGGGTGTTGTTGACGATCTCACGCGGGTTGAAGCCCTTGTCGGTGCAGATCTGCAGAGCTTCCTCGAGGGAGGCGATGCCGTTGTCGGCGAGGCACTTGTTGATCTTGTCAGCGCGGCGCTCGTAACCTTCGAACGTAACAGTCATAGTTATTTCCCTCCCTTTCTACTCGTGAACCGGGAACACGCTGGCGACGGAGTGAGTCTCCTCGTCGGTGCGCGGGTCGATGTACTTGGCAGCGTTCTCCCACTGACCATAGTGGCCCATAGCGCCAGCGATGGCCTCCTCGGGGGTCTTGCCGGCCTTGACGGCGTCGGTGAACTTGCCGAGGTTCAGGAACTCGAATGCGATGATCTCGTTCTTGTCGTTGAGAGCCATGCGGGTGACGTAGCCCTGAGCGAGCTCGAGGTAACGGGCGCCCTTGGCCTTGGTGCCGAACATGGTGCCGACCTGAGAGCGAAGGCCCTTGCCGAGGTCGTCGAGGGAGGCGCCCACGGGCAGGCCGCCCTCGGAGAACGCGGTCTGGCTGCGGCCGTAAACGATCTGCAGGAAGATCTCGCGCATAGCAACGTTGATGGCGTCGCAGACGAGGTCGGTGTTGAGGGCCTCGAGGATGGTCTTACCGGGAAGGATCTCGGAAGCCATGGCGGCAGAGTGGGTCATGCCCGAGCAGCCGATGGTCTCAACGAGGGCCTCCTCGATGATGCCGTCCTTGACGTTCAGCGTGAGCTTGCAGGCGCCCTGCTGAGGTGCGCACCAACCCACACCGTGCGTAAGACCGGAGATGTCGGAAATCTCCTTAGCCTGGACCCACTTGCCCTCCTCGGGGATGGGTGCGGGGCCGTGGTATGCACCCTTGGCAACGGGGCACATGTTCTCCACTTCCTGTGAGTACTGCATGCCTCTCCTCTCTATCGTGTTGGCGTCCCGTCTGGGGGTCGTGGCTGGCGATTGCCGGGCGACCCTTCGAAAGGGACATGACATGCAGCCCCTATAATACCGCGAAATGCACGGAATATTCGGCGAACGGCTCAGTTTTCGTAGCGAGAAGTCCGGAAGTTTTAATTGAAACGGTTTAACTCTATGTTCTGTGGTCGCGAACTTCCGTAGAGGGGGTCCGTCTTGGGCAAGCTATTGGTCAGCTCTTGTAAGCATTGCGGGGGTTGACCTGTTGCAACGGTGCCGTTCGCCGCCTGATTACTGCCTTTGGCCGCGCGAGTGTATTGTTTTGCGTGAATGTTTTGATGGCACGCTTCAATCGTGCTGTATTGGATGGCAAGCAGATCCCGGCGAAGGGAGCGCCATGCAGCGCGTTTGGAGAACGGTTACCGGCTTTTACCATGTCTGTGCCCGCGGTACGGGCAAGCGGCTCATCTTTGAGGGCGATGACGACCGGTGGGAGTTTTTGGAGCTGATGCGCGAGTGCTGCCGCGAGGAGGGCGTGACGGTTATCGCCTGGTGCCTTATGGGCAATCACGTGCATTTGGTGCTTGCAGATTACGAGGACAGGATGAGCGCGGCGATGCACCGGCTGCTTTTGACGTACGCGCGGCGGTTCAATAAACGCACGGGGCGCACAGGCCATCTGTTCCAGAACCGTTTTGACCGGCGTTCGCTCGATACCGATTGGCAGGTGATGGAGGCTATTCGCTCCGTACACGCCGATCCGCAGGAGGTGGGCATCAGTCTCATTGAGCGTTATCCCTGGAGCAGCTTTCCGGAGCATTTGTGCGCTTACGACGGTGACGCGGCCGATGTCGCGAGGGGATTTTCTGATCCTTCTTGCGTGCTTGAGCTTTTTGGTTCTGCCGAGGGCTTTATTGCCTATTCGCTTTCGACGCCCGACGGCGGCGAACCGGCGCTGCGCGATATGAAAGAGACAGAGTGGGAACGCCACGCCTTTGCCGACAAGTTGGCGAAAAGCCTCGGGGCTCCGCTCCATGGGGTTAAAGACGCACCGCCTGCGCAGCGCGATACCGTTATTTTTGGATTGCACGATGCCGGTTTTACGGTGCGCCAGATTGAGCGGTATACCGGGATTGGCAAAAGTACCGTCTCTCGTATCGTGCGCGCTTATGCGCGGGTGAAGGCACAGACTGAGCTCTCGGAATAGAAAATGGCCGAACCACTCTTGTCAAGCGATCCGGCCAACAAAAATCTTAAGATTTGGGACAAGTACTACTGATTATTTCGCCCCTCGAGCATGCCGTCGAGGGTGCGCCAGGCGAGCTCGGCGCATTTGACGCGGGCGGGCATGTGCGAGATGTCCTGGAGCTGGGCGGCTTCGTCCAGGTCTTCCAGGTCCTCCTCGGAGAGCTTCTCGCCGCGGATCATGGCGAGGAAGAGCTCTGCCAGGCGGCGAGCTTCCTCGACGGTCTCGCCGGTGATGAGATCGGCCATGATGTCGGCACTGGCCTGGCTGATGGCGCAGCCGTGGCCGGTAAAGGAGGCCTCCTCGATCACGTTGTTCTCGACACGCAGCTGCAGAGTGAGCTCGTCTCCGCAGCTGGGGTTGATGCCGTCGTGCTCGTGCGTGGGAGCATCCATCTCGTACTTGTAGTCGGGGTGCGAGTTGTGCTCCATAAATGTGGTGGAGGTGTACAGATTACCCATTGAACGTGCTCCAAACGTGATGCAGGCCGGCGATGAACTTGTCAATGTCGGCCTTGTCGTTGTAGAAGGCCACGCTGGCGCGGCAGCAGGCAAGGTTCTCGACGCCCAGCCAGGTGAGCAGCGGCTGTGCACAGTGGTGACCGGCGCGGATGCAGACGCCGTCCATGTCCATGATGCTCGCGACGTCGTGCGGGTGGATGCCGCGGACGTTAAAGCTCACAACGCCGTGGTGGTTGTCCCAATAGATGGAGCCGATGATCTGGACAAAGTCGAGCTGCATGAGCTCGCCCATCAGGTAGTGGACGAGTGCCTGCTCGCGTGCCTGGATGTTCTCGTAACCCACCGTGTTGACCAGGTAGTCGAGTGCCGCACCCGTGGCGAAGATGCCGGCGGCGTCCTGCGTGCCGGCCTCGAATTTCTCGGGAACGGGCGCCCAGACGGCGTCCTGCTCGGTAACAGAGTCGATCATCTCGCCGCCGGTGAGCATGGGCGGCATGGCGTTGAACAGGTCCATCTTGCCCCACAGCACGCCGATGCCCATGGGGCCCATGGCCTTGTGCGCGCTAAAGGCAAAGAAGTCGGCGCCCAGGTCGGCCACATCGACCGGCATGTGCGGCAGCGACTGCGCGCCGTCGACGACCAGATAGCCGCCGTACTTGTGCACGAGCTTGCCGAGGTTCTTGACCGGGTTCTCGACGCCCAGCACGTTGGAGACCTGACCCACGGCCAGAATCTTGGTCTTGGGACCCACCTTGGCCAGGACCTCCTCGGTGGTGAGCTGGCCGGTCTTGGTGGGATAGAGGTAGACGAGCTTGGCACCGGTCTCGCGGCAGACCTGCTGCCACGGAATCAGGTTGGAGTGGTGCTCCATGATGGTGATGACGACCTCGTCGCCGGGCTCCAGCACCGTGGGCGCAAAGCTCTTAGCGACCAGGTTGAGCGACTCGCTGGTGTTGCGGGTGAAGACGACTTCGTTGGCCTGGGCGGCGCCGATGAGGTCGGCGATCTGCTGGCGGACCTTGGCGATGGCATCGGTGGCCTCGACGGACAGCGAATACAGGCCGCGCAGGGGGTTGGCGTTCATGCGCTGGTAGAAGTCGCGCTCGGCGTCGAGCACGCAGGCGGGGCGCTGCGCGGTGGCGGCGCTATCGAGGAAGGCGATCTCGGGGTGTTGCTGGAACAGCGGGAACTGTGCCTTGTATGGATTAGTCTCGATGTCGACGGTGGGCCAGCCGCGCGAGGCCTCGTCGCTGGCGTCGAGCTCCATGGGCTCGGGGGCGGTGCAGGTATCGCATTTAACGTGCTCGGTATCGATCATGCGAGCTCCTCTTCAAAGTTATCGATCAGGTTGTTGCCCAGGCGGACGACGGCAGCGCGGGTGCGCTCATCGGTGGCGGAAAGCGCGGCGTCCTCCAGCTTGGCGCGGATGAACAGATCCTCGGCGGCGTTTTGGTCAAGGCCGCGGCAGGCGAGGTAGAACAGCTGCTCGTCGCGGACGTGGCCGATGGTGGCGCCGTGGTTGCCGGCGACGTCGTCCTCGTCGCACAGGATGACGGGGACGGTCTTGTTGTCGACGCCCTTGTTGGCGAGCAGCACGGTCTCGCGCTCGGTGCCGGTTGCGCCCTTGCAACCGTGCACGAGGTCGATGGTGCCGCGGTAGACCTTCTTGGACGTGCCGGTCAGCACGCCGTTGGCGTCGATCTCGCACTCGGTCTTGCGGCCGCGGTGGCGCAACTCGTAGTTAAAGTCGCGCACCTGCTCGCGGGCGCCCAGGTAATCGGTATCGATGGTCACCTTGGCGGTGTCGCCCAGCAGGTCGCCGGCAAGGCCGGTGGCGCTGGCGCCGGCACCCAGGACGGTGTGCTGCACGTTGACGCGCGCGCCCTCGTCCAGGAACAGGCCGGTGTCGTCGAGCGCGATCCAGCTGTCGTCGAGCGTCTGCGTGCAGGTCGCATTGACGGTGGCGTACTCGTGGGCGCACACGCGCAGCACGGAGCCCACGACGCCCTCGCCGGTAACGGGGGAGTCCAGGGCGATCTGCAAGTCGAGCGTTGCCTGCGGGCGGGCGACGACATCGATGGCGGCAATCGCAGCCGCTGCGTCGACGCCACTCACGCGCACGGTAGCCGTGACGTGCTTGTATGCGGGCACATCGATGACGATGCGCTTGGTAGCGTGGTCGGTCAAGTAGGTGTAGGCAGCCTCGCCCATGCCGGTCTCGAATGCCTCGGCGGGGGAAAGTTCCTCCTCGAGCTTGATGGCGCCGGCCTGGTAGACGGAGGTAGCGGGCACGTCGAGCTCGGTCTCGGGCGTGATGCGGGCGCGATCGGCGGCATCACCGGGGGCAGCGGCACGGCGCTCGGGGAAGCGCTCGGCCATGGCTTCCATGGCGGCGTCGAAGGCGTCGGCCGTGCCGGCAAACTGCTCGTCCAGGCCCTCGACCTCAACGGCCTCGGCGGGAGCGGTGACAAGCTCGTCAGAGAGCTCGAGCTTGGTCTGGTTCATCTTGAGCCAACCCCAAGTGGCAGCCGGCATCGCATTGACCTGCTCAAGGGCGGTAGCAGCGGTGTTCGTGGTCTGTTCCATTATCCGATCGCTCCTTCCATCTCGAGCTTGATCAGGTTGTTCATCTCGACGGCGTACTCAAGCGGTAGCTCCTTGGAGACCGGGTTGGCAAAGCCGTTGACGATCATGGTGCGAGCCTCTTCCTCCGGGATACCGCGGCTCATCAGGTAGAACACCTTGTCGTCGCCGATACGTCCGATGGTGGCCTCGTGGCCGATGTCGACGTTCTTGGCGCGGATGTCCATGGCCGGGATGGTGTCGGAGCGGCTCTGGTCGTCGAGCATCAGCGACTGGCAGCTCACGGTTGCCTTGGAGCCCTCGGCCTTGGGCGTGGCAACGATAGAGCTGCGGAACGTCTGGATGCCGCCGCTCTTGGAGATGCCCTTGGTCTCGACGGTTGCCGAGGTCTCGGGCGCGTTGAGCACGACCTTGCAGCCGGTGTCGAGGTTCTGCCCGGCGCCGGCAAAGGTGATGCCGGTAAAGCTCGAGCGGGCGCGACGGCCGTTGAGCACGCTCATGGGGTAGAGGTAACCCACGTGGCTACCGAAGGAGCCGCTGATCCACTCGATGTCGCCGTCCTCGTCCACGCGCGCACGCTTGGTGTTGAGGTTGTACATGTTCTTGGACCAGTTCTCGATGGTCGAGTAGCGCAGGTGCGCACGCTTGCCCACAAAGAGCTCGACGGCGCCGGCGTGGAGGTTGGCTACGTTGTACTTGGGCGCGGAGCAACCCTCGATAAAGTGCAGGTCGGCGTCGTCCTCGACGATGATGAGCGTGTGCTCAAACTGGCCGGCGCCCTTGGCGTTAAGACGGAAGTAGCTCTGCAGCGGGAAGTCGAGCTTGGTGCCCTTGGGCACGTAGACAAACGAGCCGCCCGACCATACGGCGCCGTGCAGGGCCGCAAACTTGTGGTCGGTGGGCGGGATGAGCGTCATAAACTTCTCGTGGATGAGCGGTTCCCACTGCGGGTCGTGCAGGGCCTCCTCGATGCCGGAGTAGACGATGCCCATCTTAGACGCTGTGTCCTGCATGTTGTGGTAGACGAGCTCGGAGTCGTACTGCGCGCCGACGCCCGCCAGGTAGCTGCGCTCGGCCTCGGGGATGCCCAGGCGCTCAAAGGTGTTCTTGATGTCGTCGGGCACAGACTCCCAGTCGTGTTTTTGGTCGGTGTTGGGCTTGACGTAGGTGACGATGTTGTCCATGTCCAAGCCTTCGATGGAGGGGCCCCACGTCGGATCCGGGAAGCGGTTGAAAATCTCGAGGGACTTTAAGCGCAGGTCGAGCATCCACTGCGGCTCGTCCTTCTTGGCGCTGATCTCGCGCACGATGTCGGGCGTGATGCCGGCGTCGAGGCGCTCGAATCCCTCCTCGCCATAGGTGAAGTCGTAGAGGCTGCGGTCGATGTCCGCGACCTCGGTGCGGTTCTTGGTCATTGCGTCGCCCCTTTACGCCTGCTGCTCGGCAGCGGCGGACTCGGCCTGGGCGCGCTGCTCGGCGGCCTCGCGCTCGAAGGTCTCAAAGCCGTTCTTGTCGATCCAGGGGATGAGCGAGGCGTCGTCCTCGCGCACGATGCGACCCTTGACCATAACGTGGACGCGGTCGACATCCAAGTGCTCCAGGATGCGCGTGTTGTGCGTGATAATGAGCATGGAGCCGTCGCAGCTCTTGCGGTAGGCGTCCATGCCGTGGCTGACGGTGGAAAGCGCGTCGACGTCCAGGCCCGAGTCGGTCTCGTCGAGGATGGCGAGCTTGGGCTGCAGCAACAGGAGCTGGAGCATCTCGACCTTCTTCTTCTCGCCGCCCGAGAAGCCCACGCCCAGCTCGCGGTTGAGGTAGGCGGTATCCATGTTGAGCTCGGCCGCGAGCTCCTTGACGCGACGGCGGAACTCCTTGCCCTTCATCTCCAGGCCGGGGCGGCCGGCGATGCTGGCGCGCAAAAAGCTCGATAGCGGCACGCCTGGGATCTCGACCGGAGCCTGGAAGCTCAGGAACAGGCCGGCGCGCGAACGCTTGTCGGTGGTGAGCTCGGTGATGTCCTGGCCGTCAAAGACGATGCGGCCGTCGTTGACCGTGTAGACGGGGTCGCCCATGACCAGGTGGCCGAGGGTGGACTTGCCGGCGCCGTTGGGTCCCATCAGCACGTGGGTCTCGCCGGCGGCGACGTTGAGGTTGACGTTGTGGAGGATGGTCTTCTCGTCCACGGAGGCGGTCAGACCTTCGATGGAAAGCAGCGGATTTGCGCTCATGCTGTCCCTCTCTGTATATGGTGTACTCATAGGTGTACTAAACCCTAGGAATCTTCTCGGAATAAAGTTACTATGGGTTCGGCGTTAGTCAAGGGAAAACCCGACTAATCCACTCGACTTTTCAAATTCTGGGACAAAATAACCTGTTGTGTTTGTCCCATTTACTTAAGATTTGGGACAAACAAACCTGGTTATGTTGTCCCAGATGCGATGGGAGGGTAGGTATGCTCATTTCTTCCAAGGGCCGCTATGCCCTCCGGCTGATGATCTATATCGCGGCGCTGGGCGACGCCGAGGGCAAGATTGCCCTGCGCGAGGTTGCCGACCGCGAGCATATCTCACAAAAGTATTTGGAGCAGCTGGTTCGTCCGCTTATGAAGGCGGGCCTGCTTAAGAGCGTGCGCGGCAAGGGCGGCGGCTACATGATGGCCAAGGATCCAGCCGAGGTGCGTGCCGGCGACATCCTGCGCGCTGTCGAGGGCAGCACGGCTCCGGTGGCGTGCGATGGTATCGACAACAGCTGCACCCGCAGCGATCTTTGCTCGACCGTCAAGTTCTGGCGCGGCCTGGACGACGTGATCGAAAAGTACGTCGACGGCGTGACGTTGGCCGACCTGGCCGCCGTTCCCGAGATCAACTTTGACATTAAGCTGTAGGTTGAGCGCAATTCCTTAAGATTTCGCGGAGGGTTGTTGCCGTTTACCGAGGGGTTGTTGTGTAACAACGGGCGAGCTGCAATACTAACTTTTATCTTTGCAAACTGAACTTTAACTACACCAATGCAGGGAGGATCTTATGCAGCCCAAGCATTCTGCTATTGTCGCGGGCCTGACGCTGGCGCTTTCGTTTGGCGCCGTTTCCGCGCCGGCACCCGCCGCTGCCGAGGAGCCCACGCCGGGCATTGCCTCGGATGCCACCGATATCGATAAGGGTCTCTACACCCAGCAGTCCTTCTCGGGCGTGCTGAGGTCGGTCCAGGGCGTTTCGTTTGTCAACGTGACTCCCGAGATGAAGTACTTTACCAAGTACGAGAGCCATGGTAACTACAACCAGGGATTTTCGTATGGTGACGGCTATAACGCACTGGGTTACTATCAGTTTGATCGCCGCTGGTCGCTCATTCCGTTTATGAAGCAGGTTTACAACTACGATTCTGCCAAGTACAGCATGCTCAAGGATGCGATTGATCGCGGCAGCGAGATTTCCAACACGAGCAATGCCATGTACGAGAACGGCCAGCTCACCGAGTTGGGCCGTATTGCGCAGGAGGCCTTCCAGGGTGCTTACAACACCGATCCTGTTGAGTTCTCAGCACTTCAAGATGCTTATGCGTACAACTCGTACTATGCGGTGACCGAGGCGTGGCTCAAGAGCGGCCTGGGTATTGATATTTCGGGCCGCGCTGACTGCGTCAAGGGCATGGTGTGGAGCATTACCAACATGTGCGGCACTGGTGGCTGCAGGGACTTTTTCCGCTGGGCGAATCTTTCCAACGATATGTCCGATCGCGAGTTTGTGACGGCGCTTTCCAATAGCGTAGTCAACAATGTCGCCACTAAGTTTTCGAGTCAGCCCCAGTATCATGAGGGCTGGAAGAACCGCTACCGCAACGAGCTAAAGGACTGCTTGGTTTATATCGCTGAGGACGAGGCTGCCGCCGCGACGCCCGTGCAGCCCGAGCCCACGCCGGCGCCCTCGCCGACGCCTGATTCGAATGACGGCTCGAGTGACGATGCCAACGATGACAGGATGGATGCGCCCTCGACCGATGCTGACGGTAATGGCTCTGCTGGTGGCACTATCAACGACGGTTCCACCTCGAACGGCTCCGATTCGAACGGCTCTGCTGCGGGCGATTCGTCTTCAAGCTCTGCCGGCAATACGGACAGCGATGCTTCTGGTTCGACCGACGCTGACACCTCTAACTCATCCACCGGCTCGAGCGATTCGTCCGTTGGCACCGGCTCTAACAATGGCTCCGGCTCTGAAGCAACCCCTGATTCCGATGCTTCCAAGGACGACTCGAATAAGGCGCCGGACACTCCCATTGCTTCGCCGGACAAGAAGCCTTCTTTCTCCGAGCAGCTTGGTTCTACGCTGGGTTCTTCGCTGATGGCTGGCGTCAATAACGGCTCGGCCCAGAACAAGGACAACTCTGATCAGGCTTCCACGGAAAAGACCGAAGCCGCAAAGGGCGACTCCAAGGACAAGGCTTCCGAGATGACCGAATTCGATAAGGGTTCTAGCTCTGAGGAGAAGAACGAGAAGTCCGCTCAGAAGAAGGACGAGGGTAAGAAGCCTGAACCTGAGGAGAAGGACAAGAGCAAGGACAAGACCGAGGACGGAAAGCAGCAGGGCGAGGACAGCGGTAAGAGCGGTGCTGACAACCAGGTCCAGGAGCAAAATGACTCCAAAACGGTGACCACCACGACCACGACGACTACAGCTACCAAGTCCTCGGGCGGCAACATGCCCAAGACGGGCGATCTGATTGTGATGGCGAGCCTTGCCAGCGCGAGCTTGGCCACACTGGGCGCTACGTCTATCGTAAGTGGTAAGCATAAGCTCGATCAGCAGAAGAAAGCTTCTGGGGAGGGCAGCTCGGAGGAGTAGCCTCTCGGTTGCTAGATAACTAAAGAGTTGGGACGGGGTCCGGTGCGAATGCATCGGGCCCCGTTTTTTGTTGTGCAACGATTAGTTGTACCCCCTCACACCTCTTGTTGCTACCGTTGCCCGATATGTTCGCGCGGCGACATCGGTACGCGCGAGGCGGTCATTACAATTGGCATCGTGTTGCGATTTAGGGGGAACGTTTTGGTGTCTGAACAGGCAAATAATGGTTGTGCTGCCGGCTTTGGCGTGCGTTTGATTGGCTGTGATGACGATGCGATTTTGCCCATTGGCATGCACGACTATGCGGAAGCTCTTGGTTGCTTCATGCTGGTCGACAAGACCATGTTTATTGCCGATGTGTTGGACTGCGACGCGTCCGTTGTGGTGTGCTGTCGACCCGAGGGTTTTGGCAAGAGCATGAACTTGTCGATGCTCAGGGCTTTTCTGGAGCGTCCTGCGGTCGGTCGCGCCGGTCGGAGCTCGTTTGCCGATGCTCAGATTTGGGATGCGGACGGCGGACGTTATCGGGATGAGTACGCTTGCTATCCGGTGATATCGCTGGACTTTTCTGGCGCTGCGAGGCGTGGCGCCGCTGTTGCCGGCGTCGTGCGCGATGCCCTTTCGGGCGAGTGCGCCCGCCTGCTGGCGCTTTTGGAGGCTCCGGATTTAGCTCGAGACAAGGTGCGTCACATCGAACGTGTTGCGCGTGGCGCGGCGGGCGAGGACGAGGTCGCCTCGGTACTTGGCGTGCTCATTGAGCTGCTGGAGATGGCCTGCGATGAGCAGGTTGTATTGCTCGTTGATGGGTACGACGTGGCGTGGTTGGGCCGTGCGAGCGCGAGGGTCGCTTCCGGCGCCGATCCGGCAGGGCTATTCGATCGCGTGCTGTTCGACGCCATTGCCACTGCGCGCGATTCGTTGCGGCTGACGTGTCTGATGGGGGAGTGTCCCGGCCCTGCTGAAGCGGCGCTTTCTTCGCGCGGCTGCTCGTATTGTCTGACGACGCCGCTGTCGGCGTGGTGTGACCGATGTTTCGGTTTTTCGGACGCCGAGGTCCAGGCTCTGTTGAATCATGCTGGGCGCGAGGGATACCTGGATGATGCGCGTGAATGGCTCGAGGGATATCGGTTTGGTAGGGTCTATTGCTCGAGTCCAGCGCGTGTGAACGGGTTTCTGGACCGAGGTTGCACGGCGCCTGTGCGCGCCGATCTGTATGGGTATGCGGATTGCCTGAGTAGGGTAGTTGCCGGGTGGAATCTCGACCGCCTTTCGGTCTTGTTTGATTTGCTCGAGGCCCATGGGTGCGCTGAGGTCCCGCTTTGTTTGGGCACTGCAGAGCCAGATGTCTCGCCTGACGATGGCATGTGGACAGCGCTGTATCTGTCCGGTTTTCTCACGACGGATATGACTGAGGAGCCAGAACATGGCGATCGCCTCCGTGCTTTGCGATTGCCCAATAACGAGCTTCGACAGGCCTTGCGTCTAGTGATTGTTGAGTGGTTTGAGTGCGCTGCCGAAGACATTCGAGACGTCGATGCGTTTCGCGACGGGCTGTGCCGTGGGGATGAGGATGCGGTGAGGCGGGCGCTAAGCCGCATCCTGGGTGATGCGGGAATCGGTGAGACCGACCTAGATACGCCGCTGCCATATCATCTGCTCTTGCAGGGGCTCTGCTTTGGCTTGCCGGGCTATGCCAATCCTGCCTCGAGGCGAAAGTGTGGCGCGGGTCGCTGGGACATCCAGGTTTTCCCTACGGGTGCTGTGTTCGACATAGCAGACACGATTGGCATGCTGGACGAGCGCCCGCTGATAACGATTAACTTGATGTATGACCCCGATGTGGATGCGCTGGGCCTGGAATTGCTGGCCGTGCAGTCGCTACTCGACATAGAGCGCGGCGGCATCGACGAAATCCGTGTACCGCGCCCCGGCGTGGGTCGCATGCGCTGGGGGTTCGGTTTTGATGGGCAGCATGTGGCTACGGTGTGCCAGCTGCTTTAAGCGCCGAGGTGTTTCCGGCTTCCGTTACTCCGCGTCCTTCAGGGGCGGCATGGGCTTCCAGTTGGGATCCTTGATGATCTTGCGGGCGTCCTTCATACCTCGGCGCAGCGCCGGAATGCCGGTCTTAAAGCACTTGTCGACCGCGGCCAGGCGAATGAATTCCTTGCAGAAGGTCGCGGCGTTGCCCAGACGGAACAGCATAGGGTGGTAGTCGCCGTAGATCTGCATGTAGCGGGCCAGATAACCGCGGTTGCGCATGATGTAGTAACGGTTGGTGTCGCTCGTGGAGTTGAGCTGGCGCTTGCCGGCGATATCCCAGTTAGAGACGGCGCGGGCGCGCTTGAGCACCACGTCGGCAACAACGGCGGCGGGGAAGTGTTGGCTGGCCACGTAACCATAGCAGGCATCGTCGCCGTAGATGAAGAATCGCGCATCCGGCAGGCCGATCTTGTCGACCACGCGGCGCGAGAACAGGCCGCCCTCAAAGCACAGCTGGTTCATGGCGCGGTAGCCCTCGGGTCCCAGGTTCCACTTGGCGACAGGGTTGGGAATGCCGAGCGAAAGGATGAGCTGGTACTGCCAAAAGAAAGCGCCGCCGTCAAAGTCCAGGCGCGAACCCTGGATGACATCGTAGCGGTCGGTCCACTTGGCAAGACGCTCGATGCCTTCGGGGATGACGAGCACGTCGTCGTCCATCACCCAGAACCACTGGGCGCCCAGGTCATAGGCGCATTTGGTGCCGGCGGAAAATCCGCCCGCGCCGCCACCGTTTTCAACCTGCGGCGCGTAGATAACGCGGTCGGTGCCGCCCTGCGCGTCAGGTTGCTCGGTGTCGATGCCCCACAGGTTGGCCAGGCGCTCGTTGAATGCGGTGCACATGGCCTCGGTCTCGCGTGAATTCTCGTTATCGACAATCACGATGCGCCAGGGCGTTGCCGTGAGCTCGGTCATGGAGTCGAACAAATTGGCCAGGAGTTCCTGGCGTTTGTATGTAACGACGACGATGGCGAGCTTATCGATGGGGGCGGGGAGGGTTGAAGGCATGAACGAGAATATCCTTTCGCGTGGGCAGCATATCGGCCCTGCGGAATAAACAGCGTGTCCCATGGGACACGTCTATTGTAAGCGTAGGCGGGCGCCCGCGGGTAATGTTCCGCTAATCACCAAGAACGTTTGCTACAAGCCTGGTTGACGTGTGTGCGTGACGAGATTGCAGGCGCGCATTGTGGTATTACATAGGTGCCGATTCCTGTAGACGCGATCTTTCTGTTTGGATGCCCTGTGAATAAAACTCGTTTAGCTTCCTTTGCCGATAGCCTTCCCGTCAAGGCCATGTTGCTGTTTTTGGTTCTTCAGGTTGCATTTGTCCTGAGCAATACCGCGGCGAATTGCCTGCCGAGGCCCGCTATCGAGTCGCATGCACAGGGTTCGGAGTCTTCGGCCCTGTTGACTGACATGTATGTCTACGACCACCGTGTTGCAGCTGGTCCTGTTTGCTTTGATAACAATCGTTTTGTCATTGAAGTCGCACATTAAAAGGACCAAGGTTCTCCGTTTAAGACGATGGCTGTTGCCGAGATCGATGACGTTACGAAAGCCGGCGGGATTACGCACCAGCAGTACTACCGGTATTGGCACGGATGGCAGCTACTTACGAATGTCTGCCTGCTTATTGGCGGTATCGACGTTGTCGTGGCGCCCGCAGCTGCTCTGGCGATTGCCGGCTCCGCTTGCGCTTACGTTGCCTTGCGGAAGCGGTTTTCAAAACCATTGACGTTGGGTTTCCTTGCAATCCTGTTGTTCTCGACAAATCTGTTTTTCAATTTTATCGGTGATCTACTGCTGTGCATCTCGTTCTTTGTTGCGCTCATCATGATGTCTTGCATGAGTCTTCGTTTGGGGTCGGCTCCGAACGCACGGGCTTTTACAAGCCGTCTTGTCCTTTGGTCGATTGCGACGGGGACCGTGTTTTCGTTTCTTGACTTTTTAACGATTCCTGCCGCAGTTGTCGCCCTGCATTGCTTTTTCGCCTTCATTGCGCTTCCCAAGGGTGAGCGCTCCAAGCGCTGCGTCGTCACGATGCTGCAGGCGCTCTTTGGGTTTGGGTTTTCGTTTGTGTTTACCTGGGCGATGAAATGGGTTGTCGCGGCGTTTGTGCTGGGCTGGAACGAGGTCTTTTCGAACGTTCTGGGCGAGATGGGCCTTTGGTCTGCGCATGGGACTTCGTCACTGTTGCCCCAGGCTGACTGGCCTCAGATTTTGAAGGAGTTTTATAGCATGAGCCCGCAGCTGTTCGCCATTTGCTCAACTGCTGGTTATGCGATGATCTCGAACGTTGTTTGTCTTGTTTCGTTTGCTGCCGTATTGGCGATTTGGATTGCCGTGCTCGTTTGCTCGATACGGGGCGGAGCGCAAGGTGGTCGTCGTCGCAAGATGTTGATCCAGTCACTGCTCATGGCGCTGCCTCTGGTGGTTGTTCTGGGTTATTTCGTTGTTATGCATGACCATGCAATCGTTCATATTCCGGTATTTGGCTGCAAGAACTGGGCGATTGTCTTTGCGATTTTATTTGCTTCTGGTGTAAGCGCGCTTCGTGGTCTGAGGAGTCAGAAGGTCGCTTAGCCTTTCATGTGGGCCTTGATGGTCGCGACTACGGCCCTGCGCACGATATCCACGAGGAGCAGGGAAAGCGCGAGGCAAAGGCTCATAAGGATTCCGAGCAAAATGGCGCCGGCTGGACGGGGCTCTCCCGTTTGGATGCCTGTCGCCATGGTGTAGATCGCTTTGTCGAAGATGGGTCGCCAGACGTTGCAGGTGAACGACTGTACGGCGTAGAAAGCGAGCGTTCCTGCGGCGAGAGTCACGATTGTCTTGTCTGCAGTTGGGACTTCGTGGCGTGGCTGATGGAGCGCTGCGGCGGCAACGGATGCAACGGCTAAGATGAAGGATATGACGGAAGTTGACTTGTAGGAGAGCTTCCAGAGCGCGTCGTACTGGCTGTTTGTCGATAGCAGGAGCTCGAGCGTGACGGTGGCGGCAATAAGTCCGATAAGCACGATCTTGGATTTCTGAGAGCCGGATGCGTTGCCGAGGTATTCGAGGACAAACCGCATTTCTCCAGCTGCAATAAACGCGACCAGGTAGGTAACGGCGCTCATGAGCTTGCGCCACAAAACGACACCGGCAGCTCCGTTTACCGTCGCCGCGATGTAGCAGTTGATTCCAAATGTTGCGAGCACGAGGAGTGCTACGACAAACGGGGCCCTTATGCTGCCGATTCGCTGTCGTATCAACGCAATCACTGGGACGAGCAATACGGAGGCGGCGTAGACCCAGATAAACTCGATGCCCAGCGTAAGCCAGCCAATCTCGTGTAGCGAGATTTCGGGCAGGGGATAGACGTACATCGAGATAAGCAGGCAGGCAGCGCAATAAAAGAGCGTGGGCAAGACGATCTTCTTTAACCGCGCAAGCGATTTACGAGCGAGGTCCGGTGCGGATGACCCGTTTTGGAGGGCGCGAACTGCCGAAGGGATAAGGAAGTACCCCGAGATCATAAAAAAGACCTCGTTGGCCCAGCAGCCCAGCAGGTTGATAAAGCCGAGCGCGCCGGAGTAAGGGAAGACAGCGAGCGGCGCGTATTCCGGTAGGCCGGTGCAGACGGCTTGGAAGGTCCACTGAAACGTGTGGAATATGGCGATCCCAGCGACCGCCACCAGGCGCAGCGCTTCGATGGAGGTATTTCTGCTTGCTTTGCTGCCCATCAGACTATTTTCCAGCGCGTGCGTTGTATGAACCAAAGTGCGATGTGATCATTTTTAGAGTCTGCTTGGGGCCCTTGTTCCATACGTTATACAAGCCCTCGCCCACGAGGTCCTTGGCGTACGCGCAGTAGCTGATTTTAGGGTCGGCGATGCCCATATACTCGGCATAGAGCTTTTTGGCCACGGGGGTAACGCGAGGATTGGCAAATACCAGCTCTTGCGGCATGCGTTCGAACATCTTGTGGATCGCCCGCTCGATTTCGGGGTGCCCCTCAATTCCGGTGTGCTCAATCATGATGCCCATATAGGTGAAGCCGCGTGTGATTTGCGGTGTCCAAACGGCGGGGTCGGTGACGTTGAGCCGCTCAAGGATATCAACCATGTCGTTCCAGCGATTAAACGGCATCAGGGGATCACGCTTGGCCAGGGCGGCTGCCTTTTCGGGCGTTTCCTCGCGGTAGCAGTAATACGGCTTGGGCCAGTAAGCGATCACCTTTGCCTGGCAGAGCGTTTCGACAAGGAATGGATTGTCGGCCCAGCCCGCACCGGGGATTTCCTTAAACCAGATATTGTTTTGCATCAGGAAGTCGCGACGATAGATTGCCGACCAAATGGACGGATGATGGGCCAGCAGGTGTGGAGCGTCGTGAATGGTGAACGGTTGCCGAGGCGGTTTAATGCGACCGCGATATGCGCAATGTAGTTTGACCTCTTGGGGGGTATCGGGGTTGCGAATGATCCAATACGGGGTCTCGATAATATCGAGCTTGTTCGGATCGCCAAATTCGCGCATGGCAAAGGCAAGCATGTCGGAGTACATTCCGGGCTCGATCCAGTCATCGGGCTCGAGGATGGCAATCCAGTCGCCCTTTGCCTCGCGAATGCCCAGATTGCAGGTTGCGCCGTAACCCTGGTTTGCCTTATCGATCACTCGAGCGCGTGAGTCGCGCGCAGCGAATTCTTGCATAACGGCGAGCGAGTTATCGGTGGATCCGTCGTTGATGGCGAGGATCTCCAGCTCGATTTTGTTTTCGTTTAATAGACTGCCTATAGCCTGAGAAAGATACGGCTCGGCATTGTAAGTAGGCACGATTACGGTCAGCATTCAAACACTTTCTCTAGGCGATTTGGAAGAATTATAGCCTATTACAATGCAACGATTTCAGTTGCATCCGCCATAAAGAAACTAAAACCGTTGCAAATGAGCGAAAGCAACTAAAATAGTTGCTATAATCGCCATGAGGAAAGGAAGCCTGATGAACAATAGCTATTCGGCCCTCATGGTTGATATGAGACATTCGAGATGTCTTTCGGACAGTAGGAGGCAAAGCGCGCAGGAAGATCTTGCGAACGCTATGGACTGCACAAACGAGCTGTTTAAAACTGAGCTCGAAATGCCGCTTATGTTTAGTGCGGGCGATGAATTGCAGGGCCTATTTCGTAGTACGGCTGGCGCTTTCTTGGCATATAGATTTATCAAGATACTCGTCCAGACGGTTGATCTTAGGGGTGGTATCGGAGTTGGAGAATGGAAAACTCGGATGCAGTCTGCATTGTCGACGGAGCAAGACGGGTCGGCATACCATCGTGCACGCAGAGCAATTGCTGCGTCCGAAAAAGATAAGTACAGTAATTTGAAGATCATTGATGCTTCGGGTGTTTCGCGTGAGAAAGAGCTGTGCGCGGCGGGCTGTCTGGAAATAATCGATCGCAGAAACGAGTCGCAGCGTAATTACTGCGAGGTTGTTGAGTTGCTGCGGCCGCTAATGCTGCACGAGGGCACAGACGCGACTTTGAGCAAAAGGTATACTGAGCTCTTCGAAACACGTATAGGCAAAAAGTATGGCGCTAAAAGCAATCCGATCGATTGCGCGCCAGTGGCGTTGGGCAGCTCGCTCAACCTCAACGTAGATAGCATCAGGGCTAGTCATGTAGGGCTTGCGGGGCAAATGGGCGTTGCGATGGGGAAGACGAGGCAGGGGCTTGAGAAAAGCCTTAGACTCGCGAATGTTGTAAGAGAAAGAGAGCTGGCTGCTTTCGCCGTTCATTTCCTTAATGAGCTGGAGATGGCATGAGAGTATTCGGGTGTTTCCTTCTGTTTCATATGCTGTTCGACTTTTATTTTCAGTCGAATAAGATGGCAGGCGAGAAGGAATACAGCAGAATTGCCCTTGCCATGCACTGCTTAGTTTACGCGGCCGGCGCCGCAGCAACAGTAGCTCTTCTGTTTGAGGCGAGTGCAACCGCCATTGCTGCGTCCTTTACAGTATTTGCCCTTTCACATTGGATTATCGATGGCAGCCTGAGAAGAGCGTTTGCAGGACTTGACCTTTCGCCGGTCGGTAGTTTTCTGGCCGATCAAGTGCTGCACATTATAATTCTGCTCATATTGAGCGTTCTATGTTGCTATTTGTGGGCCATGCGGCCAATTGCTTCGAATCTCTTGGGCGCTCGTGGAGCGGAGCTCTCTTGGATTTCGACACTGTGCTTTTGTGGACGCCCTTGTAGCATTGTTATTGCAAAGGTGCTCCAATCTCTTCGAAACCCGGGTGTTGAGCAGTCGGCGGATACGACAACCGCACATTCAGGCAAGTGGATTGGAATATTTGAAAGACTGATTGTCGCGGCGCTTTCCCTGCTGAACCAATATTCGGCTATTGCATTTATTTTTACTGCAAAAAGTATCGCGCGCTTTAAGCAGCTGGAAAGTGACAAGGATTTCGCTGAGGTTTATTTGCTGGGTTCATTGGCAAGCGTGTTCTTGGCAATGGCTTCTGCGATCTTATTTAGTTATTTGTTTAGCGGCACCGCTTGTTGAAGTTATTAGAAACGTTAGATAGGTGAAGGATTGAGAGGCCGTCTATGGATGTCCTATCTGTTGAATTCCATCGGGAACTTATTAATAAATTAAAGCTGTGCATACATCGCTTGACTATGCGGCCGGGCTTATTTCGCGGCGATTATTGCGATTCCTTTGATGGGTTCCTTGCTGGAGAGGCGGTATCGTTTCTTTACGTTCGTGATCCGGGTCCGTTGCAAGACATGCTGGAGACTGATTTTATCGACGTGTTTCTTTATGAAAGCGATATTCGTAATTGCTTTTACTTCATTAGAAACGCTGGAATTAGCGCAATGCGAAAAGGGAACAAAGGCCTGTTATTCGATAAGAGCCTATCGAAGAAGGAATTCCTTGACAGTATTTATGAGCAGCTGAAGCAAATGGAAGATACTGACTGCTTCTCAAAAGACGAGGCAAGTGATCTTGTTTATGCAATAGGGAACAGTTTGATTGACAGTGAGAGTCCTTCGTTTAAAAGAGTTTTGGGTGGGCACTGATTTTTGAGCCACGCTGCTTTCAGCCGTCGGTAAACACTCATTGGCCAAATGGCAAATAGTCCATCCGGCTTGGCCCCCGTCCCCCCCCCAATCTAGTAGACTCTAAACCGTTGCTAGATTAGGGGGATTTTCCATGAGACGCTCCATGAAACGAGTTTCCGGGGCCGCCGCCGTCCTCGCGGTCGCGGCCGCCCTGGCCCTGTGCGGGCC